>NZ_DASVUM010000016.1:0-7216 GCF_036387035.1 Pseudomonas sp.
AGGCCTGCAGTTTGTTCGGCGTTAAGCGGCTGGGGCACGATACCCTGGGCGGCACGCTCTTCGATGTGTTTACGGTAGGCTTCAAGCACAGTATTACCCTCATCAGTGGTCCCAAATGGGTGTCCGGGACGCTCATCCAGAGAAGGTCCGCATCGGCGCTCTCGAACTTTTTAAAGTTTCTTGGCAGGAAGCTGACGATCTCCAACAGAAGCTGTTTTCAAAGTTTTACGCCTGCATGATCGGTTTTGGGGAGGGGACGCAGGTCAACCTGCGTCAAACCGGACTGCGGGGCGGGTTTTTGTACGAAAAGTGGCTTGCCGACCTTTCGTAAAAAAACCCTGACTGTGCTCGTGACGCTTTGAAAACAGCTTCCAACGGACATTGGCGCCTTAAAAGGCCCGGTGATTCTACGGTAAAAAACCGCTTAAAGTAAGTTAGCCCCTACAGGTTGAAGGGTGTACCTCGTTAGACAAAGGGCTAACATGCCGGCTTGTTTCGTTCGCTGCCGTGTTGCTCCGTCATGCCCAATCAAATCATCAAAACGCCCTGCGTGGGCCTGTGCTCCACCGTTTACGGCGACCTCGTGTGCCGGGGATGCAAGCGCTTCCACCACGAAGTGATCCACTGGAACGGCTACGACGAAGAGGCGAAACGCGCTGTCTGGTTGCGCCTGGAACAGCTGCTGGTGCAGGTGATGGCGGGGAAAGTCGAGGTCTTTGACCCGGCCAGGCTGCGCGTGCAACTGGAGCAGCGCAAAATCCGATTCGTCCCGCATCAGTCGGAATATTGCTGGGCTTACCAGCTGATTGCGCGGGGCGCGCGGGTGATCAACCAGCTGGACGCCTACGGCATGGTGCTGTTGCCGGAGTTTCGCGACTGGTCGCTGCCCGAACTGCGTGACGCCATTGATCGGGAATTTTTCCTGCTGTCCGAAGCGCACTATGAACGGTACATCGCCCCCGGCTTCCTCAAGGATGCGCTGGGCACGGTGTGATCGTGCGGTGACTGCCGCGCGCATGCCTTTAATCCGGCGCTTTTCATCTCCGTGCGCTGGCTCTGCCCGTCAGGCTCCGTATAATGCTGCGCCTTGCCCAGCCAGCCATTCGTGAACTCATGCAGATTTATCCGGAAATCGACGCCTTCCTGCTTTGCCCCACGCCGGACAGTTGGGTCCAGGCCGCTTTGCAGAATCTGGATATCCTGCTGATCGACCACGCCAACAATGAAAAGAAGGCCGCCGGTGCGGCGTTTCAGTTCATGTTCCAGTACAACGACAAGTTTGACCTGTTGGCCAAGATGTCGCGGCTGGCGCGCGAAGAGCTGCGTCACTTCGAGCAAGTGATCGGCATCATCAAAAAGCGCGGCATCCCGATGGCCAACATCAGCTCGGCGCGTTATGCCGGGTCGCTGCGCAAGCTCGTTCGCACCCATAACCCGTATCGCCTGACCGATGCGCTGATCGTCGGCGCGATCGTCGAAGCACGCTCGTGTGAACGCTTCGCCGCACTGGTGCCGCACCTGGACGAAGACCTGTCGAAGTTCTACGCCAGCCTGCTCAAATCCGAAGCCCGTCATTTTCAGGACTACCTGAAGCTCGCCTATGCCTACGGCGACGAAGCGGACGTCGACGCCAAGATCGAAGAAATTCGCCTGGCTGAGCGCGAACTGATCCAAAGCCCCGATCAGGACTTCCGTTTTCACAGCGGCGTGCCGGCGCTTTAACACTCCTCTCTGACGAGCCCGGACTGTAGGAGCCGGCTTGCTGGCGAACCGGACCTGCCCTCCAATCGATCAGCGACTGGCAGATCGCAATCGCCAGCAAGCCGGCTCCTACCGTCGGGGCCCGTGCGTTTTCATCAACACACTCTGAAATCCGAGCTTTGCTCGGCGAACCACGTTCGTCCGAATCCTCGCATCCTAAATATTGTTTCATTGTGTGTTTACTGCCTAGGCAGTAAGATCCGCTCCATTCACTGCCTAAGCAGATAATGGTTGGCTATCAATGGCACATTTCACTCCCGAAAATTTTCACGACAGCCTGTTAGGCATGTTGCTGGGCCGGACCGAGCAGCTGAAAAATCGCATCCTCGACCGGCATCTCGAGCCCCACGGCGTGACCGCGCAGCAGTTCAAGGTGCTGGTCATGATCGCGCGTTTTTGCGCCGAGACCCCGGCGGACATCTGCCGGATGTTGAACCTGGACAGCGGTTCGATGACCCGCATGCTCGACCGTCTGGAGCAGAAAAACCTGTTGTCCCGCGCGCGCTCGGAATCCGATCGGCGTCAGGTGCAACTGGTGCTGACCGATGAAGGGAAAGCGCTCTCCGACCTGTTGCCGGAAATCGGCGCGCAGGCGATGAACGAGATGGTCGGCGTGCTTGAGGACGGTGAGCTGTTGGCCCTGGAAAAGATTTTGACGAAAATTCTGGTTGCCTCCGGCGACCCCATCACGATTGCCCGGATCGCCGAACGATGAACACTCAATTCCGCCAGGGCTCGGCCCTGCGTACGTCCCTGAGCCTGGTATTCGTGGCGCTGGTGCTTGCCGGTTGCGCAAGCTCAAAAGGCCTGAAAACCGAAGGCGTCGGTATCGATGTCAACTCCTTGCAGGCCAGCCAGAGCCTTGCGGGTATCAATCTGACGCCTGCCGCCTGGCCCAAGCGCGACTGGTGGACCAGTCTGGGCGATCCGCAGCTCAACAGCCTGATCGCCGAGGCATTGCGCGACAGCCCGGACATGCAGGTCGCCGCGGCCCGCACCCATCAGGCAAACGCCCAGGCTTATGCGGCCAACGCCGAACGTATGCCGACCGTCGACGCCGATGCCAGCGTCAGCCGTTCGCGCCTGGCGCGTGATCAGGACCCGACCGGCGCAGGGGGTCGTTACAGCACGTTGCGCAGCCTGAGCGCAGGTTTCAATTACAACTTCGATCTGTGGGGCGGCCAGCGCGCTGCCTGGGAAGCGGCGCTGGGCCAGGCCCGTGCCAGCGAAGTGGACCAGCGTGCGGCGCAACTGACCCTCGCCGCCGACGTCGCCCGCGCTTACAGCGACTTGGGCCAGGCCTACATCGTCCGCGACCTGGCGGCTGAAGACCTCAAGCGCACGCGTCAGTTGCTGGACCTCGGCGCGCGGCGCTTCAAGTCGGGCATCGACAGCGAGTACCAGTACGAGCAGACCCAGAGCCTTGAAGCCAACTCCCGCGAGTCGCTGGCGGACGCCGAAAAACGCCTGCGCAGTGCCCGGATTCAATTGGCGGTGTTGATGGGCAAAGGCCCGGACCGTGGCGAACAACTGAGCCGGCCGGCCGTCCTGCAACCTGCCGCCGTGGCCCTGCCTTCGGTGGTGCCCGCCGAATTGCTGGGCCGTCGCCCTGATTTGGTGGCGGCGCGCTGGCGGGTGGAGGCGGCGAGCAAAAACATCGACGTCAGCAAGACCAACTTCTACCCGAACCTCAACCTGAGTGCGTCGGCGGGCGTCGAATCGCTGCTGGGCGATGCGATGTTCGGTTCGGCGAGTCGCTTCTTCAACGTTGCGCCAACCGTGTCACTGCCGATCTTCGACGGTGGTCGGCGCCGTGCCGACCTTGATGCCCGGGACGCCGACTATGACCTCGCCGTGGCGCAGTACAACAAGACGCTAGTGCGCGCGTTGGGCGATGTCAGCGATGGCATTGGTCAGTTGCGCGACATCCGCCTCCAGATCGAGGCACGGCAGCAGGCGACAGACGTCATCCAGAAATCCTACGACACCGTTGTTCAGCGCTACTCATCCGGCATCGGCAATTACCTGGATGTACTCAGCGTCGAGCAACAACTGCTGCAATCGCAACGCCAACAGGCTGATCTCAACGCGGAACGAATCGATCTTTCGATCCAGTTGATGCAGGCCCTCGGGGGAGGCTTCGAAGAAAGCAAGCCCGGCGACAACGCCGCCCCGGTCGTCCCGTCAACTGCTTCGCTGACTCATTAAGGTAATCGTCATGGCCACTACCACTAGCGAAAACAACGCTGCAAACGAACAGAAGGACGTCAACGCTTCCACGCCTGACAAAGGCGCTGGCAAGCCCGCCGATAAAGGCGCGGAGCAGAGCAAGCCGGCCAAGAACCCACGCAAGCGCAGGTTGCTGCTGCTCGGCCTGTTGTTGATCGTGGTGCTCGGGGTGATCGGCGTCTGGGCCTGGTACGAAATGTACGGCCGCTGGAGTGAAAGCACCGACGACGCCTACGTCAACGGCAACGTCGTGGAGATCACCCCGCAGGTCACCGGCACCGTGGTCAGCATCGGTGCCGACGACGGCGACCTGGTGCGCGAAGGTCAGGTGCTCGTCCAGTTCGACCCCAACGACGCTGAAGTGGCGCTGCAAAGTGCCGAAGCCAATCTGGCGAAAGTGGTGCGCCAGGTGCGCGGGCTGTACAGCAATGTCGACGGCATGAAAGCCCAACTGGCGGCCCAGCGCGCCGAAGTGCAGCGAGCCCAGGACAACTACAGCCGTCGTCGCAGTCTGGCGGCGGGCGGGGCGATTTCCCAGGAAGAGCTGTCCCACGCCAAGGATGACCTGACCACGGCGCAAAACGCGTTGACCAACATCCAGCAACAGCTGGCTACCAGCACCGCGCTGGTGGATGACACCCAAGTGTCGTCGCACCCGGACGTCAAATCGGCTGCCGCTCAGTTGCGCCAGGCCTACCTGAGCAATGCACGCAGCACGCTGATCGCACCGGTGACCGGCTATGTTGCCAAACGCACCGTGCAGTTGGGCCAGCGGGTCCAGCCCGGCACTGCGTTGATGGCCGTGATTCCCCTCGATCAGCTGTGGATCGACGCCAACTTCAAGGAAACCCAGCTGGGCCAGATGCGCATCGGCCAGCCGGTGGACATCGAAGCGGACCTGTACGGCAGCGACGTCAAATACAGCGGTACCGTGGACAGCGTCGGCGCCGGGACCGGCAGTGCGTTTGCGTTGCTGCCCGCGCAGAACGCCACCGGTAACTGGATCAAGATCGTTCAGCGTGTGCCGGTGCGGATTCACATCAACGCCGACGAGCTGTCCAAGCACCCGCTGCGCATCGGCCTGTCGACCACCGTCGACGTGAACCTGCATGACCAGAGCGGTCCGGTGCTGGCGCAGCAACCGCCCAAGCAGCCGTTGTTCACTACCGACGTCTACGCCAGGCAACTGGCCGATGCCGACACGATGATCGCCCGCGTGATCCACGAAAACAGCGCGTCAAACAGCGGCAAGACGGCTCAGCGCTGATTTGCCCATCCTTCTGCCCCGGCCTGCTCTGCCGGCCGGGGTGATCTTCGAGTGTCCAGGGATCCGCGATGAGTAATAACGCTCCCGCTTCTTTTACGCCGCCCAGCCTGTTGCTGACCACCATCGGCCTGTCGCTGGCGACTTTCATGCAAGTGCTCGACACGACCATTGCCAACGTGGCCTTGCCGACCATCTCCGGCAACCTCGGTGTGAGCTCGGAGCAGGGCACGTGGGTCATCACCTCGTTCGCGGTCAGTAATGCCATCGCCCTGCCGCTGACGGGATGGCTGAGCCGGCGCTTCGGCGAGGTAAAGCTGTTTCTGTGGGCGACGTTGCTGTTCGTGATGGCCTCGTTCCTCTGTGGTATCTCCACGTCGATGCCTGAACTGGTGGGCTTTCGCGTCTTGCAGGGCGTGGTGGCAGGCCCGCTGTACCCGATGACCCAGACCCTGCTGATCGCGGTGTACCCTCCGGCGAAAAGGGGGATGGCACTGGCACTGCTGGCGATGGTCACGGTGGTGGCGCCGATTGCCGGGCCGATTCTCGGCGGCTGGATCACCGACAGTTACAGCTGGCCGTGGATCTTCTTCATCAACGTGCCGATCGGCCTGTTCGCCGCATTTGTCGTCCGCCAGCAAATGGCCACGCGGCCGGTCACGACCAGTCGCCAGCCGATGGACTACGTAGGCTTGATCACGCTGATCATTGGCGTGGGCGCGCTGCAGATCGTGCTCGACAAAGGCAACGACCTGGACTGGTTCGAATCGAACTTCATCATTATCGGCGCAGTGATTTCAGCGATAGGCCTGGCGGCGTTTGTGATCTGGGAAATGACCGACGACCATCCGGTGGTCAACCTGCGGCTGTTTGCGTTCCGCAACTTCCGCGTCGGGACGATTTGCCTGGTGGGAGGCTACGCGGGGTTTTTCGGGATCAACCTGATTTTGCCGCAATGGCTGCAGACACAGATGGGCTATACCGCGACCTATGCCGGGCTGGCCGTCGCGCCCCTCGGCGTTTTGCCGGTAATCATGTCGCCCTTTGTGGGACGTTACGCGCACAAGTTTGACTTGCGTCTGTTGGCCGGCATCGCGTTCCTGGCGATCGGGCTGAGCTGCTTCATGCGTTCGGATTTCACCAGTCAGGTGGATTTCACCCACATTGCACTGGTGCAGTTGTTCATGGGCGCAGGCGTTGCGCTGTTCTTCATGCCGACCTTGAGCATTCTGCTGTCGGACCTGCCGCCGTCGCAGATCGCCGACGGCTCGGGGCTGGCGACGTTCCTGCGTAACCTGGGCGGCAGCTTCGCGGCGTCATTGACCACGTGGATCTGGATACGCCGTGCCGATCAGCACCACGCGTACCTCAGCGAGAACGTGAACGCCTATGAGCCGACGACGCGGCATGCGCTGGAAACCCTCGGCGGGGCGAGCAATCAGGCCTATGCACAGCTCGATTCGATGGTCACTGCCCAGGCGTACATGATGTCCACGGTGGACTATTTCTACATGATGGGCTGGATCTTCCTGGCGCTGATCCTGATCATCTGGCTGGCGAAACCGCCGTTTACGGCAAAGGCGGCGCCTGGGGGAGGGCATTGATCAAAGCTATTGGGCGCAGACTGTAGGAGCGTGGCTTGTCCCGCGATCGGCCGGGAACCGGTCGTAAAACCTGCGAGTGCGGTGCATCAGGTGCATCGCGTTTTACCGGTTTACTGCCGCTGCGCGCCAGATCGCGGGACAAGCCACGCGCCTACCCATCCAGTGTTCGGCCACGGGCTACGTTAGCCTTGCTGATCGCCATGTCATTGCCAAACCGGGTCAAGCTTCAAACGCAAACGATTCCAGATGAAAGCCCTGATCATCGATCTGCAGCAGCCACCCCTCGCGATCCCAGTCCCCCAGCACGATGCGCCGCCCCGTGGTTTGGCCCAACGCAACCTCGTGAACCGCAGGGCGG
>NZ_DASVUM010000017.1:0-15768 GCF_036387035.1 Pseudomonas sp.
GAGCTCAACCAATGTTGGCCAGAAGCCCAGAGTGGCTTCCTCGAACAGGCCTTATACATAGATGCAACCGGGTGGCAGTGTTTGAAAAGCGGGTAGACAGTGGAGGCGAGTCCATACATAGGAGCCGGCTTGCTGGCGAACGCGGTGGATCAGGTATGAATATATTGACTGACAGAATGCATTCGCCAGCAAGCCGGCTCCTACGGTGAAATCGCGGTCACCCAGTGGTACCGGCTTTAGCCGGGAAGCTTTTGCCGCTGCTGTCGCTGTTGATCTTGATCTTGATCTTGATCTTGATCTTGATCTTGCTCTTGATCTTCTACGCGGTAGCCAGGACACCGCGGAACGCGACTTGGGTGCAGGCTGAACGCAGGTCTCGCGCAGTGGGCCGAGCCGCATGGATGCGGCGAGAGCGCCGTCAGGACATGGATGTCCGTTCGGCGCGGGCCCACGGAGCGGGACCGGAGTGAAGGAACCCTGACGAAGGAAGGGCCCAACCAGGAGCAGGCACTTTTGGTTACTTTTAGTGCTTTTTAAAAGTAACTCGCCGAAGGCGAAACGGTCTGCCTCTAGGCAGACGCTCTTGATCCCAACGCAGTAAGCCACGCCGCAGATCCCTTGAAGCACTTACCCCGAATACCGGCCACAAAAAAGCCCCGACTCTCACGAGCCGGGGCTTTCTGTTAACAGCTTCCTGCGTCGATCAATATTTCTCGATCTTCGCCGCCGCTTCCAACTGCTTACGGTAAGCCGCGAAATCCTGCTGCCCCTCACGGGAAGACAGGAAACGACGGTACTGGCTCTTCTCCTCATCCGAAGCAGGAGCCGCCTGATTGACGCCGTTCAGACGCACGATCACGAAGCTACCATCCGCCGCCGTCAGACTGCCATATACCGGCTTGTCCTTGGCCTCAGGCTTCGGCATACGGAACACCGCCTGCAGCACCTGCGGATCAACACCGTCCTGGCTGCGTGAGGCCGCTTCCACGACCTTCCAGCTCTGACCTTCCTGCTTGGTGGCGGCATACGGCACCTTGCCGTCACGCAGGCCTGCCAGGAGCGCGTCACCTTTGGTCTTCACGGCGTCACTGGCATGTTCTTTCGCCAGTTGCGCACGGATCGGTGCCGACACCGCATCCAACGGCAATTGCTCAGGCTGACGGTGCTCTTTGACATGCACCACCACCACCGTCTCGGGATCCAGCTCAAGCGCGGAACTGTTGGAACCCTCTTCCATCACTTCCTGACTGAAAGCCGCCTGAATCACCGCACGGTTGGCGGCAATGCCTTCGCCACCTTCACGACCGAACGGCGCTGTCGTCTGCACTTTCAGGCCCAGGTCCTGAGCCGGCTGAGACAGATCCGACGCTTCAAATGCCGCGTCTTCCAGCTTCTTGCTCGCATCGACATACTTCTGCTCGACCTGCTGAGACTTCAGCTCGTGTGTGAGCTTCTCCTTCAGGCTCGCGAGCGTCGGTACCGATGGCGCCTCAACGCCCAGCAGCTTGATCAAGTGCCAGCCAAACTGACTGCGCACAGGCGTGGACACCTGATCCTTGTTCAGCGCGTACAGCGCATCTTCGAAGGCCGGGTCGTAAACGCCCTTACCGGCGTAGCCCAGGTCACCGCCCTTGGCAGACGAGCCCGGATCCTGAGAAAACTCCTTGGCCAGCGCAGCGAAATCTTCGCCCTTCGCCAGACGTTGCTGGATTTCCTCGATCTTGGCTTTCGCCTGAGCGTCCGTGGTCTTGTCGTTGACTTCGATCAGGATGTGCGCCGCACGGCGCTGCTCAGCCAGGTTGGCGATCTCTTTCTGATAGGCCGCCTGCAGGTCTTCGTCTTTCACCGACACCTTGTCGAAGAACGAAGACTTCTTCAGCTCGATGTAGTCGAGTACCACTTGCTCGGGACTCAGAAACTCCTTTGCGTGCTGATCGTAGTGCGCCTTGATCTCGTCGTCGGTGACTTTGACGCTCGACGGATCGGCCGGCAGCGTCAGCGTCGCGAAATCGCGGGTCTGTTTTTCCAGGCGGGCGAACGCGTCGACTTGAGCGTCAGTGACGAACGCACTGCCGCCGATGCCGGCACGAATCTGACCGATCAGCATTTCCTGGCCCAGGATCTGGCGGAACTGAAGACGGGAGTAGCCGAGCTGGCGTACAACCTGATCAAAGCGATCAGCGTTGAATTTACCGTCGACCTGAAATTCCGGCGTCAGCAAAATCTGCTGATCCAGCGCGGCTTCCGAGAAGCCGAATTTAGAATCGGCGGCGCCCTGCAGCAGCAGTTTGCGGTCGATCAAGCCCTTGAGGGCCGAATCACGGAGCATCTTTTCGTTGAGCATCGCAGGATCGAAATCCTTGCCCAGCTGTTGCATCAGCTGGCGGCGTTGCATTTCAACCGCCTGACCCAGTTCAGCCTGGGTCACTTCCTCGCCATTGACCTTCGCAGCATCCTGCGAATGGCTGGTAGCCCGGAAAATGGCATCAAACCCGGTCAGGGCCATCAGAGCGATAATCACCCCGATAATCGTCTTGGCAATCCAGCCTTGTGAATTGTCCCTGATATTCTGCAGCATGCGTCCCCCAGAGGGTTGTACTCGACTCACCAGGCTGCGGCACACGGTAACGCGGAGCGTGGGTTGAATCCGGATAGAAGAAAGGCGCATCCGAGGATGCGCCTTCTCGTAACTTGCAAAGCGGACGGGGTTCGATGTGCGTTCCCCGAGTGACAGTCCAGCGCTTGACCAACCGCACTTGCCGCTTTACGCCTCGAACAGAGATAACGCTGTCCTGGGCGGGCAAAGTAAAAAGAAACTTAGTTGACGGCTTCTTTCAGTGCTTTACCGGCTTTGAAGCCTGGCTTCTTGGCCGCTGGAATTTCCAGGGTTTTACCGGTCTGAGGGTTACGGCCGGTACGGGCAGGACGATCAGTGACTGAGAAAGTGCCGAAGCCTACCAGTACAACAGAGTCGCCAGCCTTGAGAGCGCCAGTGACGGATTCGATTACAGCGTCCAGCGCACGGCCAGCAGCAGCTTTCGGGATGTCAGCGGATGCGGCGATGGCATCAATCAGTTCCGACTTGTTCACTCTAAGTCCCCTTATGTATTTGAGTATTTCTAAGTTTTTTTGGGTGTAACCAAACGAACACTGAGCGGCCTGAACAGGCTTGAAGAGCCGCTTTATAGCAAGGGCTCCAAAAACCTGTCAAGGAAGGCCTCCCAGACTAATGCGTGCTGATTCGCTCCTTGCTGTCAGACTCGCGCTTTTCATCCTTGGCAACCATCTCGGGAGCCACGTCCGGCAAGGGCTCCGGCGCGTATTGCAGCGCAATTTGGAGCACCTCGTCAATCCATTTGACTGGTTTGATTTGCAGATCAGCCTTGATGTTGTCAGGGATCTCCTTGAGATCACGAACGTTCTCTTCAGGGATGATGACTGTCTTGATGCCACCACGGTGAGCGGCCAGCAGTTTTTCCTTGAGACCGCCAATTGCGAGCACCTGACCACGCAAGGTGATTTCACCCGTCATGGCTACGTCGGCGCGGACCGGAATCCCCGTCAAGGCCGACACCAGCGCCGTGCACATGCCCACACCGGCGCTTGGGCCGTCCTTCGGCGTGGCGCCTTCGGGCATGTGGATATGCGTATCGCGCTTCTCGTGGAAGTCCAGCGGGATGCCCAGGCTTTTCGCACGGCTGCGCACAACCGTCAGCGCTGCGGTGATCGACTCGACCATGACATCGCCCAGGGAACCGGTCTTGATCAGCTGACCCTTGCCCGGAACCACAGCCGCTTCGATGGTCAGCAACTCGCCACCCACCTGCGTCCAGGCCAGACCGGTCACTTGGCCGACCTGATCCTGTTGTTCGGCGAGGCCATAACGGAATTTGCGCACACCCAGGAAGTTCTCGAGCATTGCCGCGGTAACCGTCACGGAAAAACGCTTCTCGTGGGCGTGTTCCTTGACCACTTTGCGGCAGACCTTGGCAATCTGACGCTCGAGGCTACGCACACCCGCTTCACGCGTGTAATAACGGATGATGTCGCGAATCGCCTCGACGTCGAACTCGACCTCGCCTTTCTTCAAGCCATTTGCAGCAATCTGCTTGGGAGAGAGGTACTTGGTCGCGATGTTGATCTTCTCGTCTTCGGTGTAGCCCGGCAGACGGATCACTTCCATACGGTCGAGCAGCGCCGGTGGGATGTTCATCGAGTTGGCGGTGCACAGGAACATCACGTCGGAGAGGTCGTAGTCGACTTCCAGGTAATGATCGTTGAAGTTGTGGTTCTGCTCGGGATCAAGCACCTCCAGCAACGCCGACGCCGGGTCACCGCGCATGTCGCTGCCCATCTTGTCGATTTCATCGAGCAGGAACAGCGGGTTGCGCACGCCGACCTTGGTCATTTTCTGGATCAGGCGACCCGGCATCGAGCCGATGTAGGTACGGCGGTGACCACGAATCTCAGCCTCGTCCCGTACGCCGCCCAGCGCCATGCGCACGAACTTGCGATTGGTCGCGTGGGCGATCGACTCGGCCAGCGAGGTCTTGCCCACACCAGGAGGACCGACCAGGCACAAAACCGGGCCGCGAATCTTCTTCACGCGCTTCTGCACGGCGAGGTACTCGAGGATCCGCTCTTTGACTTCGTCCAGACCATAGTGGTCTGCGTCGAGGATGTCTTCGGCGCGGGCAAGGTCCAGACGCACCTTGCTCTGGGCCTTCCACGGCACCTGGACCAGCCAGTCGATGTACGAGCGAACGACGGTGGCCTCGGCGGACATCGGTGACATCTGCTTGAGCTTGTTTAGCTCCGCAGTGGCTTTGACCATTGCATCTTTGGGCAGGCCGGCCGCATCGATGCGCTTTTTCAGCTCTTCGACTTCGTTGTGGCCTTCCTCGCTGTCGCCGAGTTCTTTCTGAATGGCCTTCATCTGCTCATTCAGGTAGTACTCGCGCTGACTGCGCTCCATCTGCTTCTTCACGCGACCACGGATGCGTTTCTCGACCTGCAGCAAATCGATTTCGGCATCCAGTAACGCCAGCACATGCTCAACACGCGCCGACAGATCGATGATCTCGAGGATTTCCTGCTTCTGCTCGATCTTCAGCGCCATGTGTGCGGCCATGGTGTCGACCAGACGCCCGGGGTCATCGATGCTGTTGAGGGAAGAAAGCACTTCAGCCGGGACTTTTTTGCCCAGCTGTACGTATTGTTCGAACTGGGCCAGCAGGCTGCGAACGAAGACTTCGGATTCACGATCCGGCGCGTCGACTTCATCGATCAGCGCAACCTCGGCGCGGCAATGGCCGTCGACCTCAATGAAGCGTTCGACCGAGCCACGCTGCTCGCCTTCAACCAGCACCTTCACGGTGCCGTCTGGCAGCTTCAGCAGCTGCAGCACTGTCGCGACGGTACCGACGTTGTACAGGGCGTCTTCACCGGGATCGTCGTCGGCCGGGTTTCGTTGCGCCAGCAGCAAAATCTGCTTGTCGCCGGTCATCGCCGCTTCAAGGGCCTCGATCGACTTCTCGCGCCCCACGAACAGCGGGATAACCATATGCGGATAAACCACAACATCGCGCAATGGCAAGAGAGGCAGTTCAATGGTCGTCTTCATGATTTCGCCTCTACGGCGGCCTTCAGGCCATGGACAGATATAAATAAGCTGAAAATCAAGATGGGGGTTGAACCTTAAAAAAACAAGCGTCGCTTTGAGTTATAGCGAAACGGTTCTGAAACGAAGGTGAGGTTCAGGGAAACGCGAAAAGGGCCCTAGGGCCCTTTTCGTTTCCATTCGCCCGGTGCGTTGCCAGCAGGCTACGCGTCCGGTGCCGCCTTGGCAGGTGGCTCGCTGTTTTCGTAGATCAACAGCGGCTTGGAGGTGCCCTCGATCACGCTCTCATCGATCACCACCTTGCTCACGTCGGACTGCGACGGGATCTCGTACATGGTGTCGAGCAAAACGCCTTCGAGGATAGAGCGCAGACCGCGGGCACCGGTCTTGCGCTCAAGCGCACGACGAGCAACCGATTTCAACGCATCAGGGCGGAACTCGAGGTCCACACCTTCCATTTCGAACAGCTTGCCGTATTGCTTGGTCAGCGCGTTCTTGGGCTCGGTCAGAATCTGCATCAGCGCAGCTTCGTCCAGCTCGTCCAGCGTGGCCAATACTGGCAGACGACCTACGAATTCCGGGATCAGACCGAACTTGACCAAATCGTCAGGCTCGACTTCACGCAGGGACTCGCCAACCTTCTTGCCCTCTTCCTTGCTGCGAACTTCAGCGTTGAAGCCGATGCCGCCTTTGGTGGAGCGATTCTGGATGACCTTTTCCAGGCCAGAGAACGCACCGCCACAGATGAAGAGAATATTGCGCGTGTCCACCTGCAGGAATTCCTGCTGCGGGTGCTTGCGACCACCTTGAGGGGGGACGGAAGCCACGGTGCCTTCAATCAGCTTCAACAGCGCTTGCTGCACGCCTTCACCCGACACATCACGGGTGATGGAAGGGTTGTCGGACTTGCGCGAAATCTTGTCGATCTCGTCGATGTAGACGATACCCATCTGGGCCTTCTCGACATCGTAATCGCACTTCTGCAACAGCTTCTGAATGATGTTCTCGACGTCCTCACCCACATAACCAGCTTCGGTCAGGGTGGTGGCGTCGGCGATGGTGAACGGCACATTGAGTAAACGTGCAAGCGTCTCCGCCAGCAGTGTCTTGCCGGAGCCCGTAGGGCCGATCAGCAGGATGTTGCTCTTGCCCAGTTCAACGTCGTCGTTTTTCTTGTCGCGCTGGTTCAGCCGCTTGTAGTGGTTGTACACCGCTACTGCGAGAACCTTTTTGGCACGTTCCTGACCAATGACGTACTGGTCAAGGATGCCGCTGATTTCTTTAGGCGATGGCAATTTATGCGCGCTGCTTTCGGCCTGTGCTTCCTGCACCTCCTCGCGGATGATGTCATTGCACAGGTCGACGCACTCGTCACAAACAAATACCGAGGGGCCGGCAATCAACTTACGTACTTCATGCTGGCTTTTGCCACAGAAGGAGCAATAAAGCAGTTTGCCGTTGTCCTCGCCGTTGCGGGTGTCAGTCATTCGATCGATCCAATCCGGTAGGCTTGCAACACAAGATGAAGGCAATTGCTCGATTTTTCAAGTCCACAGGTGGCACGGAAATACCGACCACCCGGGATTATTGCCCTTCACGCAATCATTTGGTCATTTGACGCCGGTCGATCACCGAGTCCACCAGACCGTATTCAGCAGCGCGCTCTGCGCTCATGAAGTTGTCGCGGTTGGTGTCGCGTTCGATCGCTTCCAGCGTCTGGCCGGTGTGGTGCGCCAGCAGTTCATTCAGACGCTGACGGATGAACAGGATTTCCTTGGCGTGAATGTCGATATCCGACGCCTGACCCTGAAAACCGCCCAACGGCTGGTGAATCATGACGCGGGAGTTCGGCAGCGCGAAACGCTTGCCCTTGGCGCCACCGGCCAACAGGAAAGCACCCATGCTGCAGGCCTGGCCCATGACGGTCGTGGAAACGTCCGGCTTGATGAACTGCATGGTGTCGTAGATCGCCATGCCCGCAGTCACCGAACCGCCTGGGGAGTTGATGTAGAGATGGATATCCTTGTCCGGGTTTTCCGCTTCAAGGAACAGCAGCTGCGCCGAGATGAGGTTGGCCATGTAGTCTTCAACCGGACCGACCAGGAAAATGACGCGTTCCTTGAGCAGGCGGGAGTAGATGTCATAGGCGCGCTCGCCACGGGCGGACTGCTCGATAACCATCGGGACCAGGCCGCCAGCGGCCTGGATGTCAGAGTTCTGCTGAATATAAGAATTGCGGGACATGTCTCGCATTCACTCCCAAATAGTCATGTCTTGAATACGCATAAGCCAGCGCGAAGGCTGGCTTATGGTGTTTTCGAACGAGAGAAGGAAATCAGTCGGCTTGTGGAGCTTCAACCGGCTTGACTGCCTCTTCGTACGAGACCGCTTTGTCGGTCACGCTCGCTTTCTGCAAAACAGTATCCACAACTTGTTCTTCCAGCACAACCGAACGAACTTCGTTCATTTGCTGTTCGTTCTTGTAGTACCAGGCCACAACCTGCTCTGGTTCCTGATAAGCGGAAGCCATTTCCTGGATCAGCTCGCGAACGCGAGTGTCGTCAGGCTTGAGGTCGAACTGCTTGACGACTTCAGCCACGATCAGACCCAGCTCGACGCGGCGCTTGGCCTGCTCTTCGAACAGCTCTGCCGGCAGTTGGTCAGGCTTGATGTTGCCGCCAAACTGTTGAACAGCCTGAACGCGCAGACGGTTCACTTCGTTTTCGAGCAGCGCTTTAGGCACTTCGATCGGGTTGGCGGCCAGCAGACCGTCCATTACCTGATTTTTGACCTTGGATTTGATGGCCTGACGCAGCTCGCGCTCCATGTTCTTGCGAACTTCGGTGCGGAAGCCTTCGATGTTGGTTTCCTTGATGCCGAACTGCTTGAAGAACGTTTCGTTCAGCTCAGGCAGGGTCGGTGCCGACACAGTGTTGACGGTGACGGTGAACTCGGCGGTTTTGCCAGCCAGTTCCAGATTCTGATAATCCTCAGGGAAGGTCAGGTTCAGAACGCGCTCTTCGCCGGCTTTTGCACCGACCAGACCGTCTTCGAAACCAGGGATCATGCGACCCGAGCCCAGCACCAGCTGAGTACCGGTGGCCGAACCGCCAGCGAACGCTTCACCGTCGATCTTGCCGACGAAGTCGATGTTCAGCTGGTCTTCGTTTTGCGCAGCGCGGTCGACGACTTCAAAGCTGACGTTCTGCTTGCGCAGGATTTCCAGCATGTTGTCCAGATCGGAGTCAGCGACGTCAGCCGACAGGCGCTCGACGGAAATGGAGTCGAAACCGGCGACGGAGAACTCGGGGAACACTTCGAAAGTAGCGATGTACTCGAGGTCCTTGCCCTTTTCGAAGGTTTTAGGCTCGACCGAAGGTGCGCCAGCCGGGTTCAGCTTCTGCTCGACGACTGCTTCGTAGAAGGTCGCCTGGATCAGGTCGCCCAGTGCTTCTTGACGAGCACCGTCTTCGTAACGCTGGCGGATCACGCTCATAGGCACTTTGCCTGGGCGGAAGCCCGGGATCTTGGCTTTACGTGCGGTCTGCTGCAGACGCTTGTTGACTTCAGTCTCGATGCGCTCAGCGGGCACGCCAATGGTCATGCGGCGCTCGAGAGCGGAAGTGTTTTCAACAGAAACTTGCATGGATATTCCTCGTTGCACAGACGTTAGCCGGCCGTTTCCGACCCCAGAATCAAGGGCAAGCATTCTAGTGGGTCAAACTCAAGAAGTCACCCTACTGAACGAGGGTAAGTGAAGTGGCATGCAGCCTGGGGGTCACAGGCCAATCGTTTAGCCTGCGGGAGGTGTCTGGCACGCACCTGATACGCCCCTATATAAAGGAAGCAAAAGGACGACCGAAACATGATCCAGTCCCTGGAAGCACACCGGGCGAGCCTGTGTGATGAACACATCCAGCCCGCACCGCGTTAACAAGCAGTACTTTGAAACAAAAAAAGCCGCACTAGGCGGCTTTCTTTTACCTTTCAACACCCAAGGGGTTGCGAGGTTTGTAGCTGGTGCGGACGGAGAGACTCGAACTCTCACACCTTGCGGCGCTGGAACCTAAATCCAGTGTGTCTACCAATTCCACCACATCCGCGTTTTGAAGCGCTTAAAGCAAAGGCGCCAGATTATGAATCTGGCGCCTTTTCGAATATGGGGTGGACGAAGGGGATCGAACCCTCGACAACGGGAGTCACAATCCCGTGCTCTACCAACTGAGCTACGCCCACCATATTGCGTTGTAACCGACGCATTCAAATTGAATGCTACTTGTGCCAAAGCTGCCTAATGGCGCACCCGGCAGGACTCGAACCTGCGACCATCCGCTTAGAAGGCGGATGCTCTATCCAGCTGAGCTACGGGCACTTATTTCATTTGCCTTCGTGAGACTGCAAATTAAGAGCTTTCAATCACGCTGAGCCGATCTTAACTCTACCTGACTTATTCAACCTTTCGACGTGATCCACCGCTTCCGGCTTATCCTGTGTGGGGTTGTGCCCGACAAGTGCGACGAATCTTATAGACGGTCCAAAAGGTCGTCAACACTTTTTTCTAAAAAATTCAGTTAATTAAAGGGCTTAGCTTATTAAGCAGACCAACCGTCTTTGCCCTTGCGTCAGGTCATGCGAGAATGCGCGCACTTTTTCCCTCCCCTTCCGATGGTTAATCACGCGTAATGACTGCAAAACTAATAGACGGCAAAGCGATCGCAGCCAGCCTGCGCCAGCAGATCGCTCAACGAGTCGCCCAGCGTCGCGAGCAGGGGCTGCGCACGCCCGGTCTCGCGGTGATTCTGGTCGGCAGCGACCCCGCCTCTCAGGTTTACGTCTCGCACAAACGCAAAGACTGCGAAGAGGTCGGCTTCATCTCCCAGGCCTATGACCTGGCCAGTGAAACCACCCAGACCGAGCTGACCGATCTGATTGATCGCCTCAACGACGACCCCGCCATCGACGGCATCCTGCTGCAACTGCCGCTGCCCGAGCACCTGGAATCGTCCAGCCTGCTGGAACGGATCCGTCCCGATAAAGACGTCGACGGCTTCCATCCCTACAACGTCGGTCGTCTGGCCCAGCGCATTCCCCTGCTGCGCCCCTGCACGCCCAAGGGCATCATGACCCTGCTCGAAAGCACGGGTGTCGATCTGTACGGCAAGGACGCGGTGGTTGTAGGCGCTTCCAACATCGTTGGTCGTCCTATGGCCATGGAGTTGCTGCTGGCAGGCTGCACCGTGACCGTGACCCATCGCTTTACCCAGGATCTGGCCGGACACGTCGGCCGTGCCGATCTGGTGGTCGTGGCAGCGGGCAAGCCGGGCCTGGTCAAGGGTGAGTGGATCAAGGAAGGCGCCATTGTCATCGACGTCGGCATCAACCGCCAGGATGACGGCAAGCTGGTCGGCGACGTGGTGTACGAGACCGCCCTGCCCCGCGCCGGCTGGATCACCCCGGTGCCAGGCGGCGTTGGCCCGATGACCCGCGCCTGCCTGCTGGAAAACACGCTGTACGCGGCGGAAACCCTGCACGGCTGATTGCTTGAACCGGCACGTCAAAGCAGGCACATGAAAAACGGCACCCGAGGGTGCCGTTTTTTTATACGCCGCCAGTTAAGCGGTGCAGGTTACTTCTTGCCCGCTTCCCAGCTCTTCAAGAGGTCCGAGTAAGCGATGGTTTCGCCCTTCGGCTTCTCGTTGGCCAGTTTGCGTTGCGGCGCCAGGAACGCACCGTTGCTCTTCTCGGCTTTGGTGTACCACTCTTCGGCCGAGGTTTCCGGGTTCATCTTCGGCGCGCAACCACTCGCGTCCTGAACCTTGGAGCGCTCGATGCGGGTCATGATTGCATCCTGGTCCTTGGCCAGACCGTCGAGGGCCGCCTGCGCGGTTTTCTCGCCGGTAACGGCTTCAGCCACGTGACTCCACCACAACTGCGCCAGCTTCGGATAATCCGGAACGTTGGTGCCGGTCGGCGACCATTGCACACGGGCCGGGCTGCGATAGAACTCGACCAGACCACCGAGTTTCGGCGCCAGGGCGGTCATCTCTTTGGAGTTGATGTCCGATTCGCGAATCGGCGTCAGGCCCACGATGGTTTTCTTCAGCGAGACGGATTTGGACGTCACGAACTGCGCATACAGCCAGGCAGCCAGGCGTTTCTTCTCTTCGGTGGACTTGAGGAAGGTCCAGGAACCCACGTCCTGATAACCCAGCTTCATGCCCTCTTTCCAGTAAGGACCTTTAGGCGATGGCGCCATCCGCCATTTCGGCGTGCCGTCGGCGTTCATGACCGGCAGACCGGGCTTGGTCATGTCAGCGGTGAAAGCGGTGTACCAGAAGATCTGCTGAGCGACGTTACCCTGTGACGGCACCGGGCCGGACTCGGAGAACGTCATGCCCGCAGCTTCAGGCGGCGCGTAGGCCTTGAGCCAGTCGATGTATTTCTGAGTGGCGTACACAGCGGCCGGGCCGTTGGTGTCGCCGCCGCGGGTGATGCTCGAACCGACCGGGTGGCAGTCTTCTACGCGAATGCCCCACTCGTCGACCGGCAAACCGTTCGGCAAGCCTTTGTCGCCGCTGCCGGCCATGGAGAACCAGGCATCGGTGAAGCGCCAGCCCAGAGACGGGTCTTTCTTGCCGTAGTCCATGTGGCCGTAGACTTTCTTGCCGTCGAGTTCCTTCACGTCTTCGCTGAAGAATTTGGCAATGTCTTCATATGCCGACCAGTTGACCGGCACGCCCAGCTCGTAGCCGTATTTGGCCTTGAACTTCGCTTTCAAGTCAGCGCGGTCGAACCAGTCAGCGCGGAACCAGTACAGGTTGGCGAACTGCTGGTCGGGCAGCTGATAAAGCTTGCCGTCCGGCGCGGTGGTGAAGGACGTGCCGATGAAGTCTTTGATATCAAGCGTCGGAGAAGTGACCTTCGATCCTTCCGGGCTGGCCATCAGGTCGGTCAGAGACATCGCCTTGCCGTAGCGGAAGTGGGTACCGATCAGGTCGGAGTCGTTGACCCAGCCGTCATAGATACTTTGGTTGGACTGCATCGCGGTCTGCAGCTTCTCGATCACGTCGCCTTCCTGCAGCAGGTCGTGGGTGACCTTGATGCCGGTGATCTCGGTGAATGCCTTGGCCAGGGTTTTGGATTCGTATTCATGGGTGGTCAAGGTTTCGGAAACCACCTTGATGTCCATGCCGCGGAACGGCTCGGCCGCCTTAATGAACCATTCCAGCTCCTTGAGCTGGTCGGCATCGGACAGCGTGGTCGGCTTGAACTCGCTGGAGGCCCATTTCTTCGCGGCATCCTCGTACTGATCGGCCCAGGCCGAAACGCTCAAGCCACTGAGCATTACCATCGTCGCTACCGTCACACTATGTCGCAGCTTGTTTTTCTTATTGAACATAGACACCTCTTGTGTTGATTCTTATGTGATCCCGCGTTTCAACCTTCGCCATTCGCTTGCGGCAGGAGCGCGTCTGCTTCCCCTGCCGTTAAAAGCGTTTCAACCCCAACGCATTACCACCAACAGCCAGACCAGGGACAGCGCCGAGGCCACCCAGATGTTCCAGCTCGTCGCGCCGATGACCAGCAAATGCAGGTAGGCACTTCCGAGCAGGCCGATGAACAGACGATCACCGCGCGTGGTGGCAATCGGCAGAAAACCGCGACGCTCAATGCTCGCCGAACGCAGTTCCCATGCCGTCATCACAACCAGAATCGCAGCGATGGAGGCAAAGAAAATAGCAGTTGGCAGGGTCCAGGACATCCACTCCATTTTTCGACTCCTCAGACACGACCAAGAGCAAAGCCCTTGACCACGTGATTACGAACGAACCAGATCACCAGCATGCCCGGCAGAATGGTCAACACCCCCGCCGCTGCCAGCACCCCCCAATCGATCCCCGACGCCGAAACGGTACGGGTCATGACCGCGGCGATCGGCTTGGCGTTGACCGACGTCAGCGTCCGCGCCAGCAGCAATTCGACCCACGAGAACATGAAGCAGAAGAACGCCGTCACACCGATGCCCGAGCCAATCAGCGGGATGAAAATCTTGCCGAAGAACTTGGGAAAGCTATAGCCGTCGATGTACGCGGTTTCGTCGATCTCCTTGGGGACCCCGGACATGAAGCCTTCCAGAATCCATACCGCCAGCGGCACGTTGAACAGGCAGTGCGCCAACGCTACCGCAATGTGCGTGTCGAACAGGCCGATGGACGAGTACAGCTGGAAGAACGGCAGCAGGAATACCGCAGGTGGTGCCATCCGGTTGGTCAGGAGCCAGAAGAACAGGTGTTTGTCGCCGAGGAAACGATAGCGTGAAAACGCGTAGGCTGCTGGCAATGCGACACTCAGCGATATCACAGTATTCAGGCAGACGTAGTACAACGAGTTGATGTAGCCGCTGTACCAGCTTTCGTCAGTGAAAATCACCTTGTAGTTCGCCAGCGTGAAGTCCTGTGGGAACAGGGTCAGGCCGCCGAGGATCTCGGTGTTTGTCTTGAAGGACATGTTGACCAGCCAGTAGATCGGCACCAGCAGAAAGAGCAGGTAGATCCACAGCGGTATGAGCTTTTTGAAGGACACTTTCTCGCGCTTGTTCATGGGCGCTCCTCAGTTCTTTTCGCTGTGGGTCATGGCGGTGTAGAACACCCACGACACCAACAGAATGATCAGGAAGTAGACCAGCGAGAACGCCGCCGCAGGGCCCAGGTCGAACTGGCCCAGCGCCATGGTCGTCAGGGTCTGGCTGAGGAAGGTCGTCGAGTTGCCCGGACCGCCACCGGTGAGCACGAACGGCTCGGTGTAGATCATGAAGCTGTCCATGAAGCGCAGCATCACGGCGATGAGCAGTACGCTCTTCATCTTCGGCAACTGGATGTGGCGGAACACTGCCCAGTTCGACGCCCGATCAATCCGCGCAGCCTGGTAATACACGTCCGGGATGGCACGCAACCCCGAGTAGCACAGCAACGCCACCAGAGAGGTCCAGTGCCAGACATCGATGACCAGCACGGTGACCCAGGCGTCCGACGCATTGGCCGCGTAGTTGTAGCTGATGCCCAGCACATCGTTGAGGACCCAGCCCAGCAGACCGATGTCGCCACGGCCAAAGATCTGCCAGATGGTGCCCACCACGTTGAAGGGGATCAGCAGCGGAATGGTCATGACGATCAGGCACAGCGACGACCAGCGCCCCTTGGTCGGCATGGTCAGGGCGATGCCGATGCCCAGCGGGATTTCGATCAGCAGCACGCAGCCGGAATAGATGAACTGACGCAGCAGCGAATCATGCAGGCGCGGGTCCTGGAGCACTTGCCGGAACCAGTCGGCGCCGACGAAGTAGCGGCTGGACTGGTCGAAGATGTCCTGCACCGAATAGTTGACCACGGTCATCATCGGAATGATGGCGCTGAAGGCCACCAGCAGGAACACCGGCAGGACCAGCCACCAGGCCTTGTTGTTTTGCACTTTAGTCATGGGGCACCTCGCTGGCCGGCAGTGGGTTCGTGGCGGCCTCCAGCAGAAATTCATCGGCGTAGAGCATCAGCCATTGCGCAGGGAAGCTGATCCAGGCCTGGCCTTGCGGCACCGGCTTGTCTTCCTGCAAGCGCACTTTCAAGGACTGGCCAGCCAGGTTGAGGGTGAGGATCTTGTAGGTCCCCAAGTCCTCGACGTAGGTCACTTCAGCCTGCATGGCGTCATCGAACGGGCCGTCCCAGACGTGCACGAACTCGGGACGAATCCCGACTTTCAAGGTGCTCCACTGAGTGGCCGCCAGACGCTGCCGCAGCGCTTCGGGCAGTGGCAGATGAATCCCGCCAAAACCGACGCCGCCGGCTTCAGGCTTGACCTCGATGAGGTTCATGCCGGGGCTGCCGATGAAATAGCCGACGAAGGTGTGGTGCGGCTTTTCAAACAGTTCGCGTGGGGTGCCGAACTGCACGATCTGGCCCCCGTACATCACCGCGATCTTGTCGGCGAAGGTCGAAGCCTCCAGCTGATCGTGGGTCACGTAAACCATGGTGATGTTGAACTGCTCGTGAATCTGCTTGAGCTTGCGGCGCAGTTTCCACTTCAGGTGCGGGTCGATCACGGTCAGCGGTTCGTCGAACAGAATCGCCGACACGTCATCACGAACCAGCCCGCGA
>NZ_DASVUM010000018.1:0-45779 GCF_036387035.1 Pseudomonas sp.
GTCGATATTGCCACCGAGCCGGGCCAATGGCCGGCCGAACGCCGTTCGCTGCACCGAGCGCTTGCACATCAGCTCCAGCGCGCGTTCGGCCATGCCCACCGAACGCATGCAGTGATGAATCCTTCCCGGCCCAAGGCGACCCTGGGCGATTTCAAAGCCGCGCCCTTCGCCCAACAGGACGTTTTCGTACGGCACACGCACGTTTTCGAACAGCACCTCCGCGTGGCCATGGGGCGCATCGTCGTAGCCGAACACCGGCAGCGGCCGTACGATCTTCACCCCGGCCGCGTCAGTGGGCACCAGAATCATGGAATGCTGCTGATGCCGCGGGCCGTCCGGGTTGCTCAGGCCCATGAAGATCATGATCTTGCAGCGCGGGTCGCACGCCCCGGAAGTCCACCACTTGCGGCCGTTGATCACCCACTCGTCACCATCGCGCACCGCCGTAGCGGCCATGTTGGTGGCGTCCGAGGAGGCCACGTCCGGTTCGGTCATGGCGAAGGCTGAGCGAATCTCACCGCGCAGCAGCGGTTCAAGCCAGCGCTGCTTCTGCTCTTCATTGGCGTAGCGCACCAGCACTTCCATATTGCCGGTGTCGGGGGCTGAGCAGTTGAACGGCTCCGGGCCCAGCAGCGAGCGGCCCATGATTTCGGCCAGCGGTGCGTATTCGAGGTTGCTCAGGCCGGCGCCCAGCTCGGATTCGGGCAGAAACAGGTTCCACAACCCTTCGGCTTTAGCCTTGGCTTTGAGCGCTTCCATGATGGCGGTGGGCTGCCAGCGGTCACCTTCGCTGACCTGGCGCTCAAACACCGGCTCGGCCGGGTAGACGTAAGCGTCCATGAATGCGGTGACGCGTTCACGCAGTTCCTGAACCTTGGGCGAATAGGCGAAATCCATGAGCGGCTCCCTTCTCTGAGAGGTTGTTTAGGTCATGCAATCGATGCTAGAACAGCGCTGATAATTTACCTAGCCTATTCTCGGCGTGTATTAACATTCATCACCGATATATGATCGGCGTATGAATACCTAACAATAAGAGTGCAACGACATGAATCTGAGCAAGGTCGACCTCAACCTGTTTATCGTCTTCGACGCGATCTATACCGAAGCCAACCTGACCCGCGCCGGGCAGATTGTCGGCATTACCCAGCCGGCGGTGTCCAACGCCCTGGCACGCCTGCGTGAGACCTTCAACGACCCGCTGTTCGTGCGCACCGCCCAGGGCATGGTGCCCACGCCGATGGCGCAGAACATCATCGGCCCGGTGCGCAATGCCCTCTCGTTGCTGCGGGTCTCGGTGCAAGAGAGCCGGATCTTCAACCCGTTGCAGGCGAACAAAAATTACAGGATCAGCATGACCGACCTCACGGAAGCGGTGATTCTGCCGGCACTCTTTCAGCGACTGCGGCGTCTGGCGCCGACGGTGACCATCGAAAGCTTTTTGTCCAAGCGACGGGAAACGACCAAGGAGCTCGCGGCGGGCCGGCTGGATTTCGCGGTCGACGCGCCCCTCAACACCGACCCGCAAGTGCGCCACGTCAAGCTGATGGAAGACCACTATGTCTGCGCGATGCGCCGCGGCCACCCGCTGGCGAACAAGGAGGCGATCAGCCTGGATGATTACCTCGGCGTCGCGCACATTCACATCTCGAGCCGGCGCAGCGGGCTGGGCTATGTGGATCTGGCCCTTGGCAAGATGGGTATACAACGCAAGGTTGCGTTGCGCTCCCAGCATTACCTGATGGCTTCCCAGGTGCTGCAGCAGACCGACATGGTGATGACCGTTCCGGAGCGCTTTGCCCGCCGCAATGACCTGCATTTTGTGTATTTGCCGGTGAACGACGTGCCTACCGTGGAGACCCACCTTTACTGGCACGAAAGCACCGACCAGGACCCCGCCAACCGCTGGATGCGCGAACAGATCATCGAACTCTGCCAACTGGTCACCGCCCACGAGCGCAAGCTGGCTCAGAGCCTTGAGGCGGCGGTGAAGTAAGCCTTTGGTGGGACCGGCTTTAGCCGGGGATAGGCCAGTGTGAACACCATCACTTGCGCAGTGTGTCTGCCGACGCCTTCCCGGCTGAAGCCGGTCCCACTATCAGAATGCGGTCATCCAGTGGGACCGGTGTTAGCCGGGAATAGGCCAGTGTGAACACCCTCAATCTCGCAGTGTGTCCGCCGACGCCTTCCCGGCTGAAGCCGGTCCCACTATTCGATCGCGGTCATCCAGTGGGACCGGGTTTAGCCGGGAATGGGCCAGTGTGGAAACCATCAATTTCGCAGTATGCCCGCCGACGCCTTCCCGGCTGAAGCCGGTCCCACTATCAAATCGCGGCCCCACTCCAGATCGCGTCCCGCTGCCAGAATGCGCTCCTGCTTAGCCCCATCATGACAGCGCGGTCCCACTTGCCGTGCCGGATCTGGCTACGCCGCTTGACGTTAACGTAAAGCACCACTTACGTTACGCCCATGCCTTCCGGATCGAGCACTGCCATGACCGCCACCACCTACAGCATCTCCGACCTCGCCCGCGAGCTGGACATCACCACCCGCACCATTCGCTTTTATGAAGAACAGGGCATGCTCAGCCCTGAGCGACGTGGGCTGGAGCGGGTGTATTCGGCGCGGGACAAAGTCACCCTCAAGCTCATCCTTCGCGGCAAACGCATCGGTTTTTCCCTGGCCGAGTGCCGGGATCTCATCGGTCTGTACGACCCCGCCGGTGGCAATCACAAACAATTGAGCACCATGCTCGACAAAATCGCCGAGCGTCGCGCGCAGCTTGATCAGCAACTTCTGGACATTCAACAGATGCAGCTTGAACTCGACACTGCGGAAGAACGCTGCAAGGCCGAGCTTGCCAAGTCGACTTAAAACAAGCAGATACGCTCAATATCTCATCTCGACTCCCACAGGAACAATGCCGATATGTCCCTCCCTCAGCGTGTACGTCTGGTTGAAGTCGGCCCCCGCGATGGCTTGCAGAACGAATCGCGCCCGGTCAGCGTCAACGACAAACTGCAACTGGTTCATGACCTTGCCGACGCCGGCGTCAGCTACATCGAAGCGGGCAGTTTCGTCTCGCCCAAATGGGTGCCGCAGATGGCCGGCTCCGCCGAAGTGTTCGCCGGGATTCAGCGCAGGGACGGCGTGACCTATGCCGCACTGACGCCCAATTTGCGCGGGTTCGAAGCGGCGCTTGCGGCGGGCGTGAAGGAAATCGCCGTGTTCGCCGCCGCCTCGGAATCTTTCTCCCAGCGCAATATCAACTGCTCGATCAGCGAGAGCCTGGATCGGTTCCTGCCGGTCATGGAAGCCGCGCGGTTGCACGGCATCAGCGTTCGCGGCTACGTATCGTGTGTGCTCGGTTGCCCTTACCAAGGTGATATTGCGCCCAGCCAAGTCGCGGCGGTCGCCAACGCGCTGTATGCCATGGGCTGTTATGAAGTTTCCCTGGGCGACACCATCGGCACGGGCACGCCCGGCGCCACCCGCACACTGTTCGACGTGGTCGCCGGGCAGATACCGCGCGGCAAACTGGCCGGGCATTTCCACGACACCTACGGCCAGGCGCTGGCGAACATTTATGCCAGCCTGCTGGAAGGGATTGAGGTTTTCGACAGCTCCGTGGCGGGCCTCGGCGGCTGCCCGTACGCCAAAGGCGCGACCGGCAACGTCGCCAGCGAGGATGTCGTTTACCTGCTGAACGGCCTTGGCATCGAGACCGGCATTGACCTGGACGCCCTCATTGCGGCCGGGCAACGCATCAGTGACACCCTCGGTCGAGCGAACGGCTCGCGGGTGGCAAAGGCGCGTTTGTCGGCCTGATGTGCGACAAGTTGTCACACAGTGTTACCCTGCCCGCCATCGCGCTCAGGGAAACGGGTAACACGGAAACACCCGGCGACAGATTCAGCGGTGAATCTTGCCAGTGAAATCCTAAAACCCCCGAATTCCGGGACCTCACGAAAGTTGGCATGGCTCCTGCTATGTCTTACGTACAACAAAAATAACAAATGCAATAAACCAATAATAACAAGACGTATCGGCTCTGACATAACAAGAACAACACGGACAGAGACGCAGCTAACTGATTTTTTTGGAGTGGATCGCTGTATTGGAGGCCTCGGCCTCACGACCGGACTGAGAACAATAAAACTGTCTTCAGGCAGCTACCAGACGGGTCGGATCGAAAGGTCGAAGCGGATCAGCGCTCAAAAAAATACGTTTGCTCTTGACCCTGGATTGGGGTCGCTCAATAAAGCTAAAAAGGCTGGCTGCCAAAAACAACAACAGGCCACCTAAAAATAAAAGCGAGCATGCAGTCGAACTTGAAGGGGAGCCCAGGCTCCCCTTCGTGCTATCCGCCCTTTGTAAATGCCCTTCCCGCTCCACCCCCCCGTCCCCTCCTACTCGCCCGGCTGCTGGCACCCGGTCCCCGTTGACATCAGCACGGCTGCAGGTTTACGTTAACGTAAAGGTGACACATATTCTTACCCTGACAGCCCTCCAATAACAACACGGGATGCAGTCCATGAATTACCCCACGCTCAACTTCGGCCTCGGCGAAACCCTCGACATGCTGCGCGACCAGGTCCGGGCATTCGTTGCCGCCGAACTTGCGCCGCGCGCTGCACAGATCGACAAAGACAACCTCTTTCCGGCCGACATGTGGCGCAAGTTCGGCGACATGGGCCTGCTGGGCATCACCGTCGACGAGCAGTACGGCGGCGCAGGGCTCGGCTACCTGGCCCATGTCATCGCCATGGAAGAGATCAGCCGGGGATCGGCCTCTGCGGCGCTGTCCTACGGCGCGCACTCCAATCTCTGCGTCAACCAGATCAACCGCAACGGCACCCCCGAGCAGAAAGCCCGCTATCTTCCCAAACTGATCAGCGGCGAGCACGTCGGCGCCCTGGCCATGAGCGAGCCCAACGCCGGCTCTGACGTGGTGTCGATGAAGCTGCGCGCGGACCGGCGCGGTGACCGTTTCGTCTTGAATGGCAGCAAGACCTGGATCACCAACGGCCCTGACGCCAACACCTACGTGATCTACGCCAAGACCGACCTGGAAAAAGGCGCGCACGGCATCAGCGCGTTCATCGTCGAGCGCGACTGGCACGGTTTCTCTCGGGGCAACAAATTCGACAAGCTCGGCATGCGCGGCTCCAACACCTGCGAGTTGTTTTTCGATGACGTCGAAGTGCCGGAAGAAAACCTCCTCGGCGCCCTCAACGGTGGCGTGAAGGTGCTCATGAGCGGGCTGGATTACGAACGCGTTGTGCTCTCGGGCGGACCGGTCGGGATTATGCAGGCGTGCATGGACGTGGTGCTGCCCTATATTCACGACCGCAAGCAGTTCGGGCAGAGCATCGGCGAGTTTCAGCTGATCCAGGGCAAGGTCGCCGACATGTACACCCAGCTCAACGCAAGCCGCGCCTACCTGTACGCCGTGGCCCAGGCCTGCGAGCGCGGTGAGACCACGCGCAAGGACGCCGCCGGGGTGATCCTCTATGCCGCAGAACGGGCGACGCAATTTGCCCTGGACACCATCCAGATTCTCGGCGGCAACGGCTACATCAACGAATTCCCGGCGGGACGAATGCTGCGCGACGCCAAGCTCTACGAGATCGGTGCCGGCACCAGCGAGATTCGTCGCATGCTGATCGGGCGTGAGCTGTTCAACGAAACCCGCTGACAGCGCCGGAGGCTTCATGACCACTCTGCACACCCAGATCAACCCGCGTTCGCCGGAGTTCATCGCCAACCGCGAGGCCATGCGCAAGCAACTCGACGCGCTCCATGGCCTGCTTGATCACGTACAGCGCGGTGGCGGCGCGAAAGCGCAGGAACGCCATACCTCCCGGGGCAAGCTGCTGCCTCGCGAGCGCATAAATCGTCTGTTGGATATCGGCTCGTCGTTCCTCGAGCTCAGTCAGCTCGCGGCCCATGACGTGTACGGCGAAGACGTGCCCGCCGCGGGACTCATCGCCGGCATCGGCCGGGTGGAAGGCGTCGAGTGCATGATCATTGCCAACGACGCCACCGTAAAAGGCGGCACGTATTACCCGCTGACGGTAAAAAAACACCTGCGCGCACAGACCATCGCGCAGCAGAACCGGCTGCCGTGCATCTACCTCGTGGACTCCGGTGGCGCGAATTTGCCGCGTCAGGACGAGGTGTTCCCGGACCGTGAGCACTTCGGCAGGATCTTCTTCAACCAGGCCAACATGAGCGCCGAGGGCATCGCGCAAATCGCGGTGGTCATGGGTTCCTGTACTGCGGGCGGCGCCTACGTGCCCGCCATGGCCGACGAAACCATCATGGTGCGTGAGCAAGCAACGATCTTTCTCGCCGGGCCGCCCCTGGTGAAAGCCGCTACGGGCGAAGTGGTCAGCGCTGAAGACCTGGGCGGTGCCGATGTTCACTGCAGGATTTCCGGGGTGGCCGACCACTACGCCGACAGCGACGCCCACGCACTCGCGCTGGCCCGGCGCAGCGTGGCCAACCTGAACTGGCGCAAGCTCGGCCAGCTGCAGACCCGCCCGCCCGTGCCGCCGCTGTATGCAGACGAGGAGCTGTACGGCGTGATCCCGGCCGATGCCAAGCAGCCGTTCGATGTGCGAGAAGTCATCGCACGGCTGGTCGATGGCTCCGTGTTCGATGAGTTCAAGGCGCTGTTCGGCACCACGCTGGTCTGCGGTTTTGCGCATCTGCATGGCTACCCGATCGCCATTCTTGCCAACAACGGCATTCTCTTCGCCGAAGCCGCGCAGAAAGGCGCGCACTTCATCGAACTGGCCTGCCAGCGCGGCATTCCCCTGCTGTTCCTGCAAAACATCACCGGTTTCATGGTGGGTCAAAAGTACGAAGCTGGCGGCATCGCCAAACACGGCGCCAAGCTGGTCACCGCTGTGGCCTGCGCCCGAGTGCCGAAATTCACGGTCATCATCGGCGGCAGCTTCGGTGCGGGGAACTACGGCATGTGCGGCCGCGCCTACGATCCGCGCTTCCTGTGGATGTGGCCCAACGCGCGCATTGGCGTGATGGGTGGCGAACAGGCCGCCGGGGTGCTGGTGCAGGTCAAGCGTGAGCAGGCCGAACGCAGCGGCCAGGTGTTCAGTGCCGAGGAAGAGCATGCCTTGCGCCAGCCGATTCTCGAGCAGTACGAGCGTCAGGGCCATCCCTGGTACTCCAGCGCCCGGCTGTGGGACGACGGCGTCATTGACCCCGCGCAGACCCGCGACATTCTCGGCCTGGCCATCAGCGCCTCGCTCAACGCCGCCCTCGAACCGACCCGCTTCGGCGTGTTCCGGATGTGACTGGAGGATCGCCCATGACTGATTTCGCCACCCTCGACATCGTCCGCGACCCTCGCGGGTTCGCCACGCTCTGGCTCAACCGCCCGGAGAAAAACAACGCCTTCAACGCACAGATGATTCGCGAGCTGATCATCGCCCTGGATCAATTGCAGCGCGACGACGGCCTGCGCTTTTTGTTGCTGCGCGGCCGCGGCCGACACTTCAGCGCCGGGGCCGATCTGGCCTGGATGCAGGAGTCGGCCAACCTGGACTACAACACCAACCTGGGCGATGCCCGCGAGCTGGGCGAGTTGATGTACAACTTGGCCAAGTTCAAGGCACCAACCCTGGCGGTGGTGCAAGGCGCCGCCTATGGCGGGGCGCTGGGCCTGATCAGCTGCTGCGACATGGCCATTGGCGCTGCCGACGCGCAGTTCTGCCTCTCGGAAGTGAAGATCGGCCTTGCCCCTGCGGTCATCAGCCCCTTCGTCGTGCAAGCGATTGGTGAACGCCATGCGCGACGCTATGCGCTGACCGCGGAACGCTTCGACGGCACGCGCGCTCGAGAGATTGGCCTGCTGGCCGAGTGTTACCCCGCCGCCGAGCTCGATCAGCAACTCGAACACTGGATCGCCAACCTGTTGCTCAACAGCCCCCAGGCCATGCGCGTCAGCAAAGACCTGCTGCGCGAGGTCGCCGACGGTGAGCTGACCCCCGCCCTGCGCCGTTATTGCGAGAACGCCATCGCGCGCATCCGCGTCAGCCCCGAAGGTCAGGAAGGTCTGCGGGCGTTCCTGCAAAAACGCGAGCCGGCCTGGCGCGGCCAGCCGCCTCACCCACAAGAAGGATCGCACTGATGAGCACCCCGCACACACAACCAATGACGTCGGTGCTGATCGCCAACCGGGGCGAAATTGCCTGCCGGATCATGCGCACGGCCAAGGCCATGGGCCTGACCACCATTGCCGTGCACAGCGCCACAGACTGCAACGCACGGCACGTTCGCGAAGCCGACATCGCGGTGAACCTCGGCGGCAGCAAGGCCAGCGAGAGCTATCTGCGGATCGACAAGCTGATCGAGGCCGCCAGGGCCAGCGGCGCCCAGGCCATCCACCCCGGTTATGGGTTTCTCTCCGAGAACGCAGGCTTTGCTCGGGCCGTGGAACAGGCCGGCCTGACGTTCCTCGGCCCGCCCGCCTCGGCCATCGAGGCCATGGGCAGCAAGTCAGCGGCCAAAACGCTGATGGAAACCGCCGGCGTGCCGCTGGTGCCCGGCTACCATGGCGATGCCCAGGATGCTGCGACCTTCCGCGAAGCCGCGGCGCGAATCGGCTACCCGGTGTTGCTCAAAGCCACCGCCGGTGGTGGTGGCAAGGGCATGAAGGTGGTCGAGCGCGACGAGGACCTGGCCGAGGCGCTGGCGTCGGCGCAACGAGAGGCGCAGTCGTCCTTTGGCGATTCGCGGATGCTCGTTGAAAAGTACGTGCTCCAGCCGCGCCATGTCGAGATCCAGGTGTTCGCGGATCAGCACGGCCACTGCCTGTACCTCAACGAGCGCGATTGCTCAATCCAGCGCCGCCACCAGAAAGTCGTGGAAGAAGCGCCCGCGCCGGGCATGACACCGCAGATGCGTCAGGCCATGGGCGAAGCGGCCGTGCGCGCGGCCCAGGCGATCGGTTACGTCGGTGCGGGTACGGTGGAATTTCTGCTCGACGCGCGCGGCGAGTTCTTTTTCATGGAAATGAACACGCGTCTGCAGGTCGAGCACCCGGTGACCGAGGCGATCACCGGCCTGGATCTGGTGGCCTGGCAGATTCGCGTGGCACAGGGCGAGCCGCTGCCGATCACTCAGGCTGAGGTGCCGCTGCACGGCCACGCGATCGAAGTGCGGCTGTATGCCGAAGACCCGGCCAACGACTTCCTGCCAGCGACCGGGACACTGGCGCTCTATCGCGAGTCGGCATCGGGACCGGGCCGTCGCGTTGACAGCGGCGTGGCAGAAGGCGACGAGGTCTCGCCCTTCTACGATCCGATGCTCGGCAAACTGATTGCCTGGGGCGAAACCCGGGAAGAAGCCCGCTTGCGGCTGCTGGCGATGCTCGACGAGTTTGCTATCGGCGGCCTGCGCACCAACCTCGCTTTTTTGCGCCGCATCATCGCCCACCCGGCCTTCGCTCGCGCGGAGCTGGATACCGGGTTTATCCCTCGCTATCAGGAGGATCTGCTGCCAGCGGCTGAAGAACTGTCGGACGCGTTCTGGCAGCTGGCGGCTCAGGCGTACGCGGGCACTGCGGCGGAATCGATCCGAACCGACGATGCCCGCTCGCCTTGGGCGACGCTCAACGGTTTGCGCCTCGGTGGCGCGGGCGAAGTGTCGTTGCACCTGGCGTGTGGCGCGCAGACCCGCAGCATTGTGCTGCCTGGCGCTTCACCGCAGGGGTTTCGATTAAACGGCGAGCACGTGCTGATTGAAGAGAACGGAGTGCGCCGGCAAACACCTGCGATCCGCCGGGCGGGCACGTTGTACCTGCGCTGGCAGGGCGACGTGCACGCGATCCGTCAGGTTGACCCGATTGCCGACGCGGAATCAAACCAGGGCCATCAAGGCGGCCTCAGCGCGCCCATGAACGGCAGTATCGTGCGGGTGTTGGTCAGCGTCGGCGAACAGGTAGAAATCGGCACACCGCTGGTGGTGCTGGAAGCCATGAAAATGGAACACAGCATCCGCGCGAACACAGCGGGAACCGTCGCGGCGCTGTATTGCATCGAAGGCGAGATGGTCAAGGAAGGGACAGTGCTGGTGGAGCTAGACGCTGATTGACTGCCTCCTACAGCTTGGGATCACCGTAAATCAGTGAGATTGCGCGTGAACTCGAATGTGGGACCGGCTTTAGCCGGGAAAGCGCCAGTCGTCATGCCGCGAAACTGAGGGTGACCAAACTGGCCTCTTCCCGGCTGAAGCCGGTCCCACTGAAAGCATCTCCGCGTGGAGCCAGTGAGACTGGGTGTGAACTCGAATGTGGGACCGGCTTTAGCCGGGAAAGCGTCGGTTGTTGCACCGCGAGATCGAGCTGATCAAACAGGCCTCTTCCCGGCTGAAGCCGGTCCCACTGAAAGCATCGCGTGCAGCCAGTGAGATTGGTGTGAGCTCGAATGTGGGACCGGCTTTAGCCGGGAAAGCGTCGGTTGTTGCACCGCGAGATCGAGGTGATGAAACAGGCCTCTTCCCGGCTGAAGCCGGTCCCACTGAAAGCATCGCGTGGAGCCAGTGAGACTGGGTGTGAACTCGAATGTGAGATCGGCTTTAGCCGGGAAAGCGTCGGTTGTTGCACCGCGAGATCGGGGTGATGAAACAGGCCTCTTCCCGGCTGAAGCCGGTCCCACTAAAAAAGCATCGCGGGCAGCCAGTGAGATTGGTGTGAGCTCGAATGTGGGACCGGTTTTAGCCGGGAAGGGGTCAGTCGTCACGAAACAAGGAGGAGGCCTGTGCGGGCCTCCTCCTTTGCATCACGCCGCTACTTCATACAACTTCAGCACTTCAGCTTCACCGCTGAGCAGGCTCTGGCGCATCCGCGCCGCTTGCAGCGCTGCTGCTTTCATGGCGCTTTCCTTGACATGGCCGTACCCGCGAATCCGCTCCGGCAGGCGGGCCAGGCTGAGCGCGGTGTGCCGGTTGCCCGCGCTGAGGTGGCCGAGGATCAGCTCAATGTCCGCCACGTACGATCCAATCAACTCGCGCTCCTGCCGACGCTCGAGGCTGCGGCCAAACGGATCAAGCACCGTTCCGCGCAGGAATTTGAAGCGCGCCAGCACATCGAATGCCTTCAACATCCACGGCCCGAAACTGCGTTTGCGCGGTGTGCCGTTGTTCGGGTCGCGCTTGGCCAGCCAGGACGGCGCCAGGTGGAACTCGATGCGGTAATTCCCTTCGAATTGCGCCTCCAGCTGACGGGTGAAGTCGCCATTGCTGTACAACCGCGCTACTTCGTATTCGTCCTTGTAGGCCAGCAGTTTGAAATAGTTGAACGCCACCGCTTCAGTCAGCGCTGGCGGCTGCCCAGGGAACAGCCGCGCTTCGGCATCGCGCACCCGGTTGACCAGCGTCAGGTAGCGCTCGCTCAACGCGCCATTCTGATAGGCGATCAAACCGCTGACGTTGCGCGTGACGCGCTCTTCCAGCGTCAGGTGCTCCGGGTCCGGCACAGGCTGGCTTTGCGGATTGGCCGCCGCTTGCACAGCCGGCAAGTCAAACGCGGCACGACGGCCCCACAAGAAAGCCTGCTGGTTGAGATTGACCGCCACGCCGTTGAGCTCGATGGCTTTTTCGATGGCCGCAGAGGTCAACGGAATCAGCCCCAACTGAAAGGCATAACCCAGCATGAACAGGTTGCTGGCGATACTGTCGCCCATCAGCTTGGTCGCCAGGTCTGTGGCCTGCACAAAGTGCGTTTTGTCGGCACCTACGGCTTCGCGGATGGTTTGCATCATCGCTTCTGCCGGGAACTCTGCGTCAGGATTGCGGGTGAACTCGGCGGTCGGCGTTTGCTGGCTGTTGATGACTGCATGGGTTTTCGCGCTGTTGAGTTTGGCGATGGCATCAGGACCTGACGCCACCAGCAGGTCGCAACCGAGCAGCAGATGCGCTTCGCCGGCCGCGATGCGCACGGCGAACAGATCTTCCTGGCGCGCCGCGATACGGATGTGGCTGACCACGGGACCGAACTTCTGCGCCAGACCGGCCTGGTCGAGCACGCTGCAGCCCTTGCCTTCCAGATTGGCGGCGTAACCCAGCATCGCACCGACCGTGGTCACACCTGTCCCGCCAACGCCTGGCAGCAGAATGTTGTAGGGCTGAGCGAGGCTCGGCAAGGTTGGCTGCGGCAGTTCAGCGAACGCCTGGGCCTGTTTGGGCAGTTGTGGCTTGCGCAACTTGCCGCCGTGCACCGTGACGAAGCTGGGGCAGAAACCCTCGACGCAACTGAAGTCCTTGTTGCACGCGCTCTGATCGATCTCTCGTTTGCGCCCTTCCGGGGTTTCCTTCGGCAGCACCGACAGGCAGCCCGACTTGACCCCACAATCACCACAGCCTTCGCACACGGCCGGGTTGATGATGGCGCGCTTGTCGAGGTCGACCATGGTGCCGCGTTTGCGGCGACGGCGTTTTTCTGTAGCGCACGTCTGGTCATAGATGATCACCGACACGCCTTTGAACTCACGCAGCTCGCGCTGCACGGCGTCCAGGTCGCTGCGGTGGTGGAAGGTGGTGATCGGCGCGAACTGCTCGCGGCTCGGGTATTTCTCGGGCTCGTCCGAGACCAGCGCGATGCGCAAAACGCCTTCGTTGAATACCTGCCGGCTGAGCTGATCCACGCGCAACACGCCGTCGATGGGCTGTCCGCCGGTCATGGCCACCGCGTCGTTGTAGAGAATCTTGTAGGTAATATTGACCTTGGAGGCGACCGCCGCCCGCAGCGCCAGATGGCCGGAATGAAAGTAGGTGCCGTCGCCGAGGTTCTGAAACACGTGGGGCGTCTCGGTGAACGGCGCCTGGCCAATCCAGGTCACGCCCTCGCCGCCCATCTGGGTAAACGTTTCGGTTTCCCGGTCCATCCAGATAGTCATGTAATGGCAGCCGATACCGGCCAGGGCGCGACTGCCCTCGGGCACACGGGTCGAGGTGTTGTGCGGGCAGCCTGAGCAGAAATGCGGGGTACGCTGGGTTTTGAACAGCGGCGCGGCAAGGGCTTTTTCTTTGTCGGCCAGAAACTGCAGGCGCGCGTCGATGGTCGGGCTGCTGTAGATCGGCGCGAGGCGCCTGGCGATGACCCGGGCGATCATCGCAGGCGTGAGCTCAGCCAGGTTTGGCAGCAACGAACGACCTTCTTCATCGAACTCCCCAACCACGCGGGGGCGCTGATCCACGGGCCAGTTGTAGAGCTGGCCGGTGAGCTGATCCTCGATCACGCTGCGTTTTTCCTCGACCACGAGGATTTCGTCCAGCCCTTCAGCAAAACCGTGTACCGACACCGGCTCCAGCGGCCAGCTCATGCCGACCTTGAGCACACGAATGCCCACCGACGCACACAGGTCTTCGTCAATGCCCAGTTCTTCCAGGGCCTGGCGCACGTCGAGGTAGGACTTGCCAGTGGTGATGATGCCCAGGCGCGGCTGCGGCGAATCGATAACGACCTTGTTCAGGTTGTTGGCCCGGGCGAACGCGCGCGCGGCGTAGATTTTGTAGGTGTTGAGCCGTGCTTCTTGAGCCAGCGGCGGGTCGGGCCAGCGAATGTGCAATCCGCCTTCGGGGATCTCGAAGTCGTCGGGGATCTGCGTCTGAATGCGCAGCGGGTCGACTTCGACCACGGCCGAGGAATCGACGTTCTCGGCGATGGTTTTCATCGCCACCCAGCAACCGCTGTAGCGCGAGAGTTCCCAGCCAATGATGCCGTAATCGAGGATTTCCTGAACGTTGCTGGGGTTGAGCACCGGGATCATCGAGGCGATGAAGGCGTGCTCGCTCTGGTGCGCAATGGTCGATGATTTGCAACCGTGGTCGTCGCCGGCGAGGATCAGCACCCCGCCGTTTTCTGCGACGCCGGCGGAGTTGCCGTGCTTGAACACGTCGCCGCAGCGATCAACGCCGGGGCCTTTGCCATACCACAGGGCGAAGACGCCGTCGTACTTGCCGTGGGGGAACAGATTGACCTGCTGGCTGCCCCAGACTGCCGTGGCGGCCAGTTCTTCGTTGACGCCAGGCTGGAAATGAATGGCGTTCTGCTGGAGATAATCCTTGGCGTCCCACAGGCTCTTGTCGAGGTTGCCCAAGGGCGAGCCGCGATAGCCGGAGATGAAGCCGGCGGTATTGAGCCCGCGCGCTTCGTCACGCTGCTTCTGCAGCATCGGCAGGCGGGTCAGCGCCTGGGTTCCGGTCAGGTAGAGATTGCCGGTTGCGAGTCGGTACTTATCGTCCAGACGAATATCAGCCAGGGACATTCAGGCACTCCTTTATTTTTATTAGTGCGTTTTGAATGCGGCGCCGGCGGCTTCCCTCAGCCCTGCCAGCGCCCCGCCGTCAGGACGGTTCAGCCCAACGGTCACAGACAAAATACTGCCTGCCCGGCGCAGGCTTTTTCTTTCTAATTGGGCCCGAATCTGCTCATATCGTGCATGCCCGTTCCTGTTCAAGAATAAAAAAGGGTCAATTCATGCAGGTCAAACTCAGCCCCATCGATCGCAAGATCCTGCGCCTGTTGCAGCACGACGCCAATCTTTCCGCAGCCGAGATCGCCGAGCGCGTGGAACTGTCGCAATCACCGTGCTGGCGGCGCATTAATCGTCTGGAAGAAGAAGGCATCATCGAGCGCAAGGTCGCCCTGCTCAACCCGGCCAAGCTCGGTTTGACCATGACGGTGTTCGTCGACGTCAAACTGTCCGGCCATGGTCGCAAATACCTGACCGAGTTCGAGGAAGCGATTACCGGATTTCGTGAAGTGCTGGAGTGCTACACCATGGCCGGCGACATGGACTTTCTGCTCAAGGTGGTGGTGCAGGACATCGCCAGTTACGAACGTTTTCTGCGCGACCACCTGCTACAGAGCCCCCATGTGCAGGAGGCGCATTCGAACATTGCCATGAGTGTGGTCAAGCGCACGACGGAATTGCCGATCGACTGAGGCGCGCGGGCCCGACGACGGACGCAGGGAACTACTTTTTCGCCAAAGCGCGAAAAAGCATTGACTCTCAAATAGGAATGATTATTATTGCATTCAGCCGGTCGCGAGACTGGCGGGTAACCCAGAGGCCTTAGGTCGGCTTCCGGATTATCTCCTCATCAGGCTAATCACGGTTTTTGACCCGGCTTATGGCCGGGTCTTTTTTTTATGCCCTTTGCGGGTCTGGGTTCGGTCGGGTGTTGCTTCTTCAGGCTAATGAAGAGGGTTCGACAGTGGTCTGTCTTTTCGATGGCGCGCATCATAGCAAATGGATCAGGGGATGCGCCGTTCCCGCTGTCAGAAACTGACACATTTCTTCGAACCAGACGCTTTTTTTCTCCCGCGACCGCCGTTTTCGAACAGTGAGAAAGACGCCATGACTCAGCCACTCGACTCGTTGACCGTCTCCCCCCTTCAACCCTTCCAGGCCATCACCGCCGAAACCGAACGGTACCGCCGCCGCCTTCAGCGGTTGCCACGCAGGGTTCAGCAGGTGTTTCTGCTAAGCCGTCTCGACGACCTTTCCTACACTGACATCGCCCACTTTCTTGATACGGATGCCAGCACCGTCGAGCATTGCATGACCGCTGCGCTTGAACGTTGCGTGAGCGAACCCGCGCAGCACGATGAGTCCGGGGCGGTTTTGCTTCAGGCCCTGCGTTGGTACGTGCACCTGCAAAGTCCCCAGGCCACAGCAAGTCAGCGAATCGAGTTCCGGCACTGGCTCGATGCTCACCCCCGACATCTGGCGGCGTTTCAGCACAGCGAGCAGGTCTGGCGCTCGCTGCACGCACCCGCGGCCACGCTCGGCGTCAGTGGCTGGCATCGGCGCAAACCTCGTGTTTATTTCGGCTGGCTGCTGGTGACCCTCCTGCTCTGCGGCCTGCTGGTCACGGCCGAGGCTTACAGCTGAGTCCGAAGCTGACCCTCCCGCGAAATATTCTGTCGCCGTCACGGTGCAGGTTGCGTGTAAAGTAATTGCCACAACAGCCCAGCGAGACGATCAGCCCTTGATCGCCTCCCGATGGCGTAGCGCAGGCAATCACGTAATCAGGACGCTCCCGTGACTCAAACCGCCCTTACCATCACCGCCGATTTCGACAGCGGTAATATCGTCGTGCTCGACGCCAGCAACCCGAAAGCGGTGCAACTGGCCATTCGCCCCGACACCCGAAGCGCGCATTTCCAGTGGTTTCATTTCAAGGTTGACGGCCTGCTTACCGGCGAGCCTCACGGCTTCAGCCTGACCAACGCTGGCGAGTCGAGTTACAACCGCGCCTGGACCGGCTACCACGCCGTGGCCTCCTACGATCAGAAGACCTGGTTTCGGGTGCCGAGCCAGTTCGACGGCACGGCGTTGAACTTCCAGCTGACGCCGACCCAACCTCAGGTGTGGTTCGCCTACTTCGAGCCCTACAGCCGCGAACGTCACGACTGGCTGGTCGATCAGGCGCTGAATAAAGCGGGCACCGAATTGCTGGCCACCGGCAAGAGCGTCGAGGGCCGGGATATTCCGCTGCTGCGCAAAGGCGATGGCGCCGCGGGCAAGCGCAGCATCTGGATCATTGCGCAGCAACACCCCGGCGAGCACATGGCCGAGTGGTTCATGGAAGGCATCGTCGAACGTCTTCAGGAAAACGACCCTGAACTCCAGGAGTTGCTGGCCTCGGCGGACCTGTATCTGGTGCCGCACATGAACCCGGACGGCTCGTTCCACGGTCATTTGCGCACCAACGCCCAGGGCAAAGACCTCAACCGGGCCTGGCAGAACACCACTCCCGAGCTCAGCCCGGAAGTGTTCTTCGTCAAAACGCAGATGGAAAAATACGGCGTGGACATGTTCCTCGACGTACACGGCGACGAGGAGATCCCCTACGTCTTCACCGCTGCGTGTGAAGGCAACCCGGGCTACACCGCCAAGCAGGCGCAACTGGAAGCTGATTTCCGCGCGCGCCTGAGCGGCTTGACCCGGGACTTCCAGAGCACCTACGGCTACCCGAAATCGGCGCCGGGCGAGGCCAACATGAACCTGGCGTGCAACAGCGTTGGCGAGCGCTACCAGTGCCTGTCGCTGACGCTGGAAATGCCCTTCAAGGACAACGATGACGCGCCGGATGCCCTCACCGGCTGGTCGGGCAAGCGTTCGAAACAGCTGGCCCGCGATGTGCTGACCACGCTGGCGCAGATGGTTTCGACGCTGCGCTGAGCCTTGAGCTGAGCGCTATCAGGCGTAGAAACGCCATCGCCAGCGGGGAGTGTTCCCGTTGGCGATGGCGCCACGCATTCACAACATGCGTTAACCCCTCGTTTTCCCTCGCAGCATGCTGTCCAGCACTTCATCCCTTCTCACCCAGCCGTGAAACAGCGCTGCGGCCAGATGCGCCAGAATCGTCAGAAAGAACAGGTACGCCAGATAGGCGTGAGCCCTGCGCAGCAGCGCGAAGGTCTCCGGGTTGGCGGTGACGATGGAAGGCAGGCGCACCGAACTGCCGAGCATGACCGGATCACCCGCCGCCGAAATCATCGCCCAGCCAATCAGCGGCATCGCCAGCATCAGCGCATACAGCACGTAGTGAGACAGCTTTGCCGCCAGCGCCTGCACGGCTGGCAAGTCAGCTGGCAATGGCGGCGTCCGCGTATTGATGCGCACGATAATCCTGACGATGACCAGCAGCAAAATGGCGATGCCGAGGGGCTTGTGCAGGTTGAGCAGCCATTGGTGCCGCTCGGACACCGAGGCCACCATGCCGGCGCCGATGAACAGCATGGCGATGACCATCAACGCCATCAGCCAGTGCAACAGGCGCGCCAGTGGCGCGAAATGCTTGACGGGCGTGCTCATGGCTGTTTCTCCTGGGCGGGCTCGGATGACAACTGATCGACTTCGCGGGTGCGGCGCATATACGACGCCGCATAGGCTGCCGAGCGTGCGGCGAGCAAGGGGTCGTCCGAGCCCTCAATGCCACTGGGCAGGATCAGCGGGTCGTAGTTGATGTCGCGGCAGTCGCCATTCAATTGCGCGCTGTCGCCGTTTACAACCAGGGTGCCGGCGTCCACGGTCTTGTGCTCGCCGGACCATACCTTGGTGGCGTCGTTGGTGGGATCCTGGGCATTGGCCAGCGTCAGTATCAGCTTCCAGCGCTGCGGCCCGCTGGCGAGTTTCTCGCTGAGGTCCTTGTCCAGATAATCCTTGGTATCCGGCGCGGGCGACGTATCAGTGGCTTCAGGCACCAGACTCCAGCGCACCGGCTGACGCTTGCCACTGCCATCCACCAGCACGAAGGCGTTGATGCTGTTGTAGGTTTCGGTGACGAAGCTCGCCGAAGGCCTGGCGGTCTTGACCCAGGCCAGAAACGGCTGGGCTTCCGGGTGCGCGGCGAAGAACGCCGGCGGTTTCGCGGGGTCGGGCTTGCCGGTCTTGGGGTCCGGCCCGGTGGCGATCTGAAGGTCGATGAAGGCTTGGGGTGTCGCGACCGGAAACACCGGCATACTGTTCATGCCGGTGCGCCATTGCTGCCCGTTGCGCTGGGTGAATTGCACGGCGAAGCTGCGCAGGGGCGCGGCGCTGTCGGGGGAATACGGATTGCCGGTGGGCAAGGCCAGACGCCCGATTACCGGCGTGCGCCCGCTCGCGAAGACTTCGGCGCTGGACAGGTTGGCGGCGGCGCCGTTGCTCTCGAAGTAGCCGGCGACGCAGATGCCTTTCGGGTGGTTGCGACGATAACCCGGATGAACGCCGTTGTTGTGTTCAAACACATCAACGACCCGCGCTGGCGTCAGTCGCTGTGGGTCGAGGCTGCCGTTGACGTAGGCGAAGGCGCCTGCGGCGACCAGTACGATCAGGCCAATGCCGGCCAGACGCGCCAGTATGGCGGAGTTGCTGAGTGGCGGTTTACGGGGATACGGTGGCTCACGGTCTATCATCGATAACACTCCGGGCTTCTTGCCTCTGGGAACAGCGAGTGGTGTGGGACGCAGGCAGCACGGCTTTATTCCACGCACTCCATTTTATTTCTGCAGCAGGGGAATAACTTGCAGCGTTGTGCGTCTTTCTTCTTTATCCAGGCCGTCTTGTGGCCGAACCGATCCTGCCGATCGAACGGAAAACGCCCATGCATGACGTCGACGATCAACTACGCGAGTTACTTCCCAGGCTGCGGCGTTTTGCGGCTTCGTTGACCCGCGATCACAGCAGCGCCGACGATCTGGTCCAGGCGAGCCTTGAAAAGGCCCTGTCGTCTTGGGACCGCAAGCGGCCGGAGGGCGACCTCCGGGCCTGGTTGTTCACCATTCTTTATAGGCAATTTCTCGACACGCAACGGCGCGCGCAACGCTACAGCCGCATGCTGGCGTTTTTTACCGGCAGCCAGTACGGGCAGCACACGCCGTCGGCGGAGCGCACAATCGTGGCACAGACCACGTTGCAGGCGTTCGAGAGCCTGAGTCCCGAACAGCGCGCACTGCTGCTGGCGGTCTCGGTCGAAGGCCTGAGCTACAGGGAAGTGGCGCACATGCTTGATGTCCCCATCGGCACCGTCATGTCTCGCTTGTCCCGCGCTCGTCAGGCCTTGCGCCTTTTGAGCGAAGGCGAGATCAGCCCTCCTGCCCTGCGAATACTCAAATGATCACACTGCCCCCCAGCGAACGGGATCTGCACGCCTACGTCGACGATCAACTCGATCAGGCCGATCGTGCGGCAATGGAGACTTTTCTGGCCGCGAACCCTGAGGTGTCGGAACAGGTGCGCGTCTGGCAGCAGGACGCATACAGCTTGCGCACGGGACTGAGCGGCGACCTGCACCGCGCGCCCAACCCGCAACTTGACCCAGGTGCCGTTCGCCAACGCATTGCGCAGCAGCGCAGGCAGCGGTTTGCTGCCGCCGCAGTGCTGTTTATCGCCGTGAGCCTCGGTGGCGTCGGCGGCTGGCAAGCGAGGAGTATGGCGCTGATCCGCGGCACTCCACCGATGGCGGATGCCGTTCAGGCTTACCGTTTGTTCGCGGGCAACGCCGAAATGGCCAGTGACTGGAGCGCAATCAAAACCCGCGACGTCCAGGACTGGCTCGACAGCCACTTCGCCCGGGCCAATCGCTTGCCGAATCTCGCATCGGCGGGTTTCCATCCGGTCAGCGGGCGTCTCACGGCCACCGAACAAGGCCCGGCGGCCCTCGTGATGTACAAGGACGAACAGGGCCGCGTCTTGAGTTTCTATATTCGACCGCCCGGCGAATCCAACCACCTGCTCCCGCGAGGGACCCGCCGCGACGGCGAGTTGCAAGCGGATTACTGGTCAGACGGGGGCTACAATTATGCGGTGGTCGCCCGGGCGGACGACCCGGCAGCGGACGCGGCGCGCCGGGCGTTTTAGGCGGGTTCTGGTCGGAGAGGCTTCACCGGTGACACGGCAAAGGCTGAAGCATCAACGGCCTCACCCTTTCAGCTGCGAAGGCTCGCTCTGCAGCAACACCTTGGCCTGAATGCTCGCCAGCGTGGCGTTGAGGGTCGATACCCCGCGACCCTGCTTCGCTTCTTTATCCTGTTGCAAAGCCTGCTGAAGCACACTGAGAAAACTCTGGGTTTTGGAGCTGGATAGTGGCGTATGGGTGTCTTTTTCCAGGCGGCCCATCACGTATGTGGAGATACGCGTCGACTGGCTTGCTGACTGGCTGAGCGTCGCATCGACCAGCTCGCCCTTTTTGTAGCCGATGCTGGTCTTGCTGCTGGCCTGGTCGCTGATCTGGTAGTACAGGTAATTCTGCGTTTCGGGGTCGGTGGTCAGCGCCAGCTTTTGTCCGCCTGGCAGGGGCTTGTGATAACTCGCGATGAGCTGGGACTGCTGGTCCTGGACGATCGTCCGGTTCAATTGATCGCTGCCTTTGGACTGGGTGGTCTGCGACAAGGTGTAGGCAAACGCGTCCAGCTCGCCAGGCCGTCCAGGGTTGCCCTCAACGCTTCTCTCGCTGACCGATGCGCTGAAGTCGCCCAGCCCGGTCAATAGGCCATGGTCAGTGTCGGTCAGCTCGATCGAGCTGACGGTCTGCGCCGCCGAGGACACGCGGGTGTCCGGGTAGTGGCTGTGCAGTGTTTTGAACGCATCCTCGAACATCGACAGCAGCTGCGCGTCGCCGTCGCCACGTTTACGGGCGGCTTCGATCTGGCTGACATAGCCCTCAAGCGCCTTGGCCTGTTGACCGCTGTCGCCGCGGATCGCCGCGTTTTTCAGGTCCACCGAAAGATCAAGATTACCCAGCGCGCCGCCCATGCGCACCGAGCGCTGGTCGGCATCGGCGTGCAGCTCAAGGGTCTGCGCACTGCCGTCTTCAAGTGTGAGGCTGGTTTTCAAATCAACGGAGGCGAAGGCCTTGGTGTCGAACTGGGTCAGTGCGTCCAGTTTCAAGGTGGGCGGCTTTGACGTCAGGCCGTCAATGGCGGATTGAAACCCGTCGGCCATGGCATTCAGCGCGTTCAATTCGTCGTCGTTGAGCTCGCCCCCGCTCACCTGCGCCTGCACCGCCAGGCCATCGTCCTGGCTTGACAGGCTCAGTTCGATGGTTTTGCCACTGGCGGTTTTCAGCGTAAGGCTGATGCTGTTGGCCGGGTCCGCGTGCAGGCGATTCTGGGCCGCGGTGAGTTCTGCAGGCTCCAACGCTTTGCCGGTCGACGAACGGAGGACTGACTGGGAAATATTCTGGCCGGTCTGCGCCAACTGACTGAGCAGCGTCGCGCCCAGACCCTGGAAGCGACCCGCCGTGGCAGAGGTCCCGAAATTGCCCATCATCGCCAGCGAGACCTTGTCCTGCCGGGTGTACTCCCAGGCCGGCGCCGCGACGGCATCGGGCATCAGGCCGCGCACGTTGTAGGTCAGCGGGTCGCTGACCTTGGCGTCCTGGCCCAGCATGACCACGTAGGATGGCGAGGCCTGGGTGTTTTCAGAAACGTTGGTGTCGTTTAGCGCGGCGGTGACGGGCGGCTTGAGCACCGGCATCAACTGGGCGGCTGAGCTGACTGAAGCAATTGCTGACATGGCACTTCCCTGTTCAAGTGAGTAATAAACTTCCTCAACAAGGTGTCGGCGCAGGCCTTTGTAACTTGAGCGATACAAACCCATAGGGGCCGGGTCACAGCGCGCAGCAGCGGCGAACGTGGAGGCTCTCATTCCATTATTTTGTTTCCTCGGGTGGGATCTCGGGCATAACTCGGCCACAATGCGCTCCGATCCCAGGCTCCAGGGCTTCACGCCTTTCGGTTCGCCGCAAAACCCGACACCCCAGGACTGAGCAATGCCCCAAGAGCGAATCGCAGCACTCCGCCTTCCCAAACCCATCCAGGGCCCCATCGATGATCTGGTGCGTGCGCTGAACGCCGCCACCACCCGCGAAGACCTCGAACGCGAGGGCGCCATGGAAATCAGCTTCATCCTCAGCCTGGAGACAAGCAAACGTCTGCGCCCGGCGGATGTGGAAGCGCTGTACATGATCTTCGACGACGCCGTTCAAGAGCGACTTGCTCAACTGGCTGATCGATCCTGATCCGAGCGTCATAGCTGTTTGGGGTCATGCCGCTGCGGTTTCATCCCGTTGCGGCGTCATGGACGTTGCCGCGTCATACCGTCAGCGCGTCATATCGTCGCCTCGTCATACCGGTGGCGCGCCGCTGCAAAGCCTTCTGACTGATCGACCACCCAAGTCCATAGCGGAATCATCTGCACCAGCAAACCCATGCCCAGTTCGGTCAGCGCGTATTCGACGCGCAACGGCTTTTCGCCGAAATCATGACGACAGATCAGCCCGTCGCGCTCCAGCTGACGCAGGGTGTGGGTGAGCATACGCTGCGTGACACCGTGCAGTTGCCGACGCAACTGGGCATGGCGCATCGGGCTGCTCACCCCGAGCGCGTGCACCACGCCCAATGACCACCGGTTGCCGGAGTGGCCGAGGATGTCGCGCTTCAGACCGTCCTCATCATCGCTGAGGGCACGGCAGGCGTTTTGCGAACGCCGCACGATCTCCTGCGCATCCAGGCCGCTCGGTATCACCGATGTGCCTACTTTTTGTCCGTCAATGTCCATGACAAGATCCCTCGCCTCACGTTAAGTGCGTCAAACAGGGGCTCACCATGCAGGCTGATATTTCAAACGTCAAACCACACATTCTGGTCCTGGGCGCAGGCGAATTGGGCCTTGCCGTACTGCAGGGACTGGCCGCACGTGCGGACGAATCGGCGAGCATCAGCGTGCTGTTGCGCCCGGCGAGCGTGGAGAGCACATCCGCCATAAAACAAAAGGAAATCGCCGCGATCAGGTCCCTCGGTGTGGCCATCGAACTGGCCGACGTCACCGACGACTCGGTGGAGGCGCTCGCCGCAGTCCTCGGCCGCTTCGACACGGTGATCAGCTGCGTCGGCTTCGCCGCAGGTCGAGGCACCCAGCGCAAGCTGACCCACGCCGCGCTCGCCGCCGGGGTGAGGCGCTACATCCCGTGGCAGTTCGGCGTGGACTACGACGTGATCGGGCGTGGCAGCCCGCAAGACCTGTTCGACGAACAGCTGGATGTGCGCGACCTGCTCCGCGCACAATCCGCCACTCAGTGGGTGATCGTCTCCACCGGCATGTTCACCAGTTTTCTGTTCGATCCGGCGTTCGGCGTAGTGGATCTGCCTGGCGGACGCGTCAACGCGCTGGGCAGTCTGGAGACGGCGGTCACAGTGACCACGCCGAAAGACATCGGCACGCTCACCGCCGCCATCGTCCTGCACAGCCCGCCGTTCATCAATCAGGTGGTGTACACCGCCGGTGACACGCTCACCTACGGCGAGCTGGCCGATCTGCTCGAGCGCGTCACCGGTCGGCCATTCGAGCGCAGGGCCTCAACCGTGCAGCAGTTGCTGGCGCAGCTTGAGGAAAATCCCGACGACAACCTGCGCAAATACCGGGCGGTTTTCGCTATGGGCCGCGGTGTGGCGTGGGATGTGGCGCAAACGTTCAATGGCCAGCACGGCCTGGGCGTCAACCCTGCCGAGGCGTGGGCGCGGTTGAACCTGCCGCGCGGGTAATCTGTTGCGCCGCGCCGGACTTTTTCAGCGCAGACGTATCCAATGCCGAGACGGCCGCTTGGCCGGCACCTGAAATGGTTTCAGCAAAGGACCCCACATGACTTTTTACATCTTCCTCATCGCCTGCTGCGCGGCGGCCAGCACCGGGATCATCTTCAAACCGGGCAGCTGGTACGCGTCACTGCAGAAGCCGCGTTTCACCCCGCCCAACTGGCTGTTTCCGGTGGCCTGGACGGCGATTTACCTGCTGCTGGCCTGGGCCGGTTACCGGCTGACGCTGATCCCCGGCAGTGAGACCGTGCTGGCGTTATGGGCCGCGCAAATTGCCTTGAACACGTTGTGGACGCCGGTGTTCTTCGGCGCCAATCGCATCATGGCGGGCATGATCATCATTGCCGTGCTGTGGCTGGTCGTTGCCGCCATGGTGCTGCTGGCGATCCAGCTGGACGTCATCACCGGGCTGATCCTCTTCCCCTATCTGGTCTGGCTGACCGTGGCGTCGGCGCTGAATCTCTCGATCCTGCGTCATAACCGCTAAGCCATTGCCCGCCTTTCCCGGCTGAGGCCGGTCCCACAGACTGAACGCGCATGAAGTGTGGGACCGGCTTCAGCCGGCAAGGCGTCGGCCGTCACACCGCCAACGAATGGCGGCATCCTCCAATTCAGGCAGCCTTGGCCTGACCTTGTTGAACCCACAACCCGGCCAGCGCTGAAACCGCCAACAGGACCACAACACCGCCGTAGACATTGGTGGTGGCCACCAGTCCCGCGGTTTTGATCGACACACCGGCAATCAGCGCCGGAATACAGAACGCCAGATAACTCAAGGCCAGAAAGGCCGCCATCAATGCGCCCCGCTCGTGGGCGTGGGCCAACGGCAGCAACAGGCGCAAGGCGCCGAGAAAGCTCGCGCCGAAACCGACCCCGGCCACCACGGCGCCGGTGAAGAACAGCCACAACCAGCCCAGATTGACCGCCGCCAGGATTACCGACACCCCGATCGCCAGGAAGCTGCAGCCCACCCGTAACGCCAGACGAGGCGCGCGCAGCCGCAGTTGATGGATTGACAGCGCGCCGCTGAGGGTCAGCGCGGCCACGGCAAAGCCACCGTTGAGCACCGAGGTCGAGCCGGTGGCGGCTGCCAGGAGCGAGGGCGACAACGACAGGAAAAACCCGCCCAGCGCCCAGGCCGCGATGTCCGCCGGCAGCACCAGCAGCAACGTCCCCCTGGCCTGCGCGGGTACGGCGAGCTTCGGCCTGAGGGTCTTCAGGACGCCCGGTTGCGGCGTCACCGTCTCAGCCACCCGCAGCAGGTAAACCGCCTGTCCCACGAACGCCGCGAGGAGCACGCTGTAAGCGAGGGCCATGGGCAGCGGCGCGTAGGCCACCAGCGCACCGGTGCCCAACGCGCCCAGCGCCATGCCGAACATGGGCGTGATGCTGTTGAGCAGCGGACCCTGCTGCGCATCGCTGTCGAGCATCGCTGCGCCCAAGGCGCTGGTGGCAATGCCTGTCGCCACGCCTTGCAAGACCCGCGCGGCGATCAGCCAGCTGACGTCGGTGGCCGCGATGAACAGCAGCATCGAGACACTCTCCAGCAGCAGCCCGATAAAGATCACCGGGCGACGACCCAGATAGTCCGACAGCGAACCGAACACCAGCAGTGTGGCCAACAGGCTCAGGGCGTAGACGGCAAAAATCACGGTCAACAGCGCCGATGAGAAGCCCCACGCCTGCTGATAGAGGTGGTAAAGCGGCGTGGGTGCGCTGGAGGCCGCGAAGAAACACAGCAGCACAAACGCGAGGAATCCAAGATGGCCCCGCGCCCGACCATCGACTTGCGGGTTCTGCAAAGGATCAGACACGCGTACACTCTCCCGAAAAAGCACATCACAAAAGCTATTATTTAGCGTTATGAGTGTGCAAGCAGCGTCTGCTTAAAGCAAATACTTTGTGTTAGGGTCCGCACCATGGCTATCAAAGAAGGCATTCGCACCGGCGGCCGCAGTGCCCGGGTGCAGACATCGATTCACGCAGCGGTTCGCGACCTGCTTCAGGAGCAGGAGCGTTCAGCCCTCAGCGTGCCCATGATTGCGGCGCGTGCCGGTGTCACGCCATCGACCATTTACCGCCGCTGGGGTGACCTCACGTCGCTGCTGGCCGACGCCGCCGTCGAACGTCTTCGCCCGGACGAACCCGTGGACTGCGGCAACCTGCGTGATGACCTGCGCACCTGGGTCGAGGTCTACCTTGAAGAAACCAACTCCGCGCCGGGCCGCGAAATGATGCGTGACGTGGTCGCCAGCAGCGCCACTCTGTGCTCCGGCAAGTGCCTGAACATGGTCCGCGACCAGTTGCAGATCATCATTGACCGGGCCCGCGAACGCGGCGAAACCAGCCCTTCGGCGGACGAACTGGTCGATGCCGTTGTCGCGCCGATGGTCTACCGCATTCTTTACGCCGAGTCCGCACCGTCCCTTGAGCGCATGCACCAATTGCTGGACCGCTGCCTGAGCTGATCCGTGGCCCGCGTGCTCGCGACCAAACGAGCACCCGCCATGGCGAGTCGGTATCATGCCCGCTCATTGATCACAGGCGCCCTTCTCCCCATGCACACCCTTGCAGACCTGCGTGCCGGCAAACTGGCAGGCATCACGCGGCTCAACCTCAACGCCGACCTCAGCGAATTCCCGGAGGAAATCTTCAGCCTCGCCGACTCGCTGGAAGTGCTGGACCTCAGCGGCAACCGGCTGACCGAGCTGCCCGCCGATCTGCACCGTCTCAAGCGTCTGAAAATCCTGTTCTGCTCCAATAACCCGTTCACCCGCCTGCCGGAATGCCTGGGCCAGTGCGAGCAGTTGTTCTTCATTGGCTTCAAGGCCTGCGAAATCGTGGAGGTTCCGGGCAACGCTTTGCCTGCGGCGCTGCGCTCGCTGGTACTCACCGATAACCGCATCGAAACGCTGCCTGACGCCATCGGCGAGTGCGCACAGCTGCAGAAGCTGATGCTCGCCGGTAACCGGCTGCGGCAGTTGCCCGAATCACTGGCCCGCTGTCAGCGCCTGGAATTGCTGCGTATCGCGGTCAACGACTTCCATGTGCTGCCGCACTGGTTGCTGGAGATGCCGGCGCTGGCCTGGCTGGCATTTGCTGGCAACCCGCTGAACGACATCCACACCGAAGCACCGATCCGGCAGATTCCGTGGCCGCAGTTGGCGCTGCAGCAGGTCTTGGGCGAAGGCGCTTCCGGGGTGATTCAACAGGCCCGGTGGCAGGCGGATGACGAGGCCTCGGCGCTGGAGGTCGCGGTGAAGCTGTACAAAGGCGATGTGACCAGCGACGGCTCGCCGTTGAACGAGATGCAGGCCTGCATCGCCGCCGGGTGCCACCCGCATCTGATTCCGGTCCTCGGGGAGATACAGGACCATCCGCACGCCGCCCGCGGGTTGGTCATGGCGCTGATTGCTCCTTCGTTCGTCACCCTTGCACGCCCGCCGACCCTGGAATCCTGCACCCGCGACACGTACGCCGGCACAGAACTCAGCCTGTCGACCGTGAAGCGAATGGCCGCCGGGATTGCAGCGGCGTGCGGCCATTTACACGCCCACGGCATCAACCATGGCGACCTCTACGCCCACAACATCCTCTGGAACGAGCAGGGCGACAGCCTTCTGGGGGATTTCGGTGCGGCGGCTTTTTATCCGGATCAGGACACCGGGCAGCGGCTGGAGCGCATTGAAGTGCGCGCATTTGGGATATTACTGGGGGAGTTGCTGGATTGCTGCGGCGTGGGCGAGGCCCAGGCTGAGGGCCTGCGGGAACTGGGAGCGCGTTGCGTGCAGGCGGACGCGCAACAGCGGCCCGGTTTTGCGGAGATTGCGGGCCTGCTGTGAACCACGGCGTTTTCGCGGTGTGCTCCTTGATGCCTTCCCGGCCAAGCCGGTCCCACTAAGTGACCGCGGTGTCTCTGTGGGACCGGCTTTAGCCGGGAATAGGCCAGCGCAGGCACCTTCGATTTTGCAGCGTGGCTGCTGATGCTTTCCCGGCTGAAGCCAGTCCCACTAGCTGACCGCGGTGTTTCATTGGGACCGGCTTTAGCCGGGAATAGGCCAGTGCAGGCACCTTCGATTTTGCAGCGTGGCTGCTGCTGCTTTCCCGGCTGAAGCCGGTCCCACTTAGTGAATGCGGTGTGCCTGTGGGACCGGCTTTAGCCGGGAATAGGCCAGTGCAGACACCTTCGATTTTGCAGCGAGCGCGCCGACGCTTTCCCGGCTGAAGCCGGTCCTACTAAGTGACCGCGTGACCGCGGCGTCTCTGTGGGACCGGGATGTAGCTTAGCCTGCCAAGCCCACGTATACGTTCTGCACGTCATCGTGGCTGTCGATCGCTTCGAGGAAGGCTTCGACTTCAGCCATCTGCTCGTCGCTCAGGCCCTCGACCGGGTTTTTCGGGCGGTAGCCAATCTTGGCCGACTCCACGGTGAAGCCAAATTCGGGCAGCGCCTTGCACACGGCGTCCAGGTCGGTGGTGTCGGTGTAGAACGTCGCCACGCCCTCTTCACCTTGCTCAACGTCTTGAGCGCCGGCTTCGATGGCGGCTTCCTCGGCGTCTGCATCGGGCGACGACGCCACGGCGTCGATCATGCCCAAATGGTCGAAGTCCCAAGTGATCGAACCTTCTGCGCCCAACTGGCCCTTACGGAACAGCACGCGGATTTCGGACACGGTGCGGTTGATGTTGTCGGTCAGGCACTCGACGATCACCGGCACTTTGTGCGGCGCAAAGCCTTCGTAGGTCAGTTTTTCGAAGTGGACGTGCTCGCCGAGCAACCCGGCGCCTTTCTTGATGGCGCGTTCGAGGGTTTCGCGGGGCATCGAGGCTTTTTTCGCCTGCTCGACCACCAGACGCAGGCGCGCGTTCATGTCGGGGTCAGCGCCGGAGCGCGCGGCAATCATGATTTCCTTGGACAGCTTGCCAAAAATACGCCCCTTGGCGTTGGCTGCCGCTTCTTTGTGTTTGACCTTCCACTGTGCGCCCATGATTGCTCTCTTGTTCCGATGGCGATAAATCGCGCGACCCGTCGCGCCATGCAAGCCGGGCCGATGACGATAAACGCTAAAAAAAGGTGATCGATAATGACACGCCGGAGCACCGCTGCGGCGACCGGCGCATTTTATACACGCTGGCGCCAGAAGACACCCCTGTCACGCGCCGTCTGCCTGCCAACATCGCAGGCAGACGGCGGCGAACGCACCGAGGCATTCGCGCCCGCCGCACTCAACGGTGCTTGAACGACGGCTCGCGTTTTTCGATGAACGCCGCCATGCCCTCCTTCTGATCCTCGCTGGCGAAGGCTGCATGGAACACCCGGCGCTCGAAACGGATGCCCTCGGCCAGGCTGACTTCAAACGCCCGGTTGACGCTTTCCTTCACCATCATGGCCGCCGGCAGTGACTTCGCCGCAATGCCCGCCGCGACCTTGAGCGCTTCATCGAGCAGCTGCTCCTGGGGCACGATGCGCGCGACCATGCCGGCCCGCTCCGCTTCAACGGCATCGATCATGCGCCCGGTCAGGCACATCTCCATGGCTTTTGCCTTGCCGACCGCATGAGTCAGGCGCTGGGTGCCGCCCATGCCCGGCAGGACGCCCAGTTTGATTTCGGGCTGCCCGAAGCGCGCGTTGTCAGCCGCCAGAATGAAGTCGCACATCAGCGCCAGTTCGCAGCCACCGCCCAGCGCAAACCCGGAAACGGCGGCGATGATCGGCTTGCGACGGTTGGCCACTCGATCGCTGTCGCTGAACAGGTCGTCCAGATAGATCTGCGGGTACCTGAGCTCGGCCATTTCCTTGATATCGGCGCCGGCGGCGAAGGCTTTTGCCGAGCCGGTCAGGACGATGCAGCCAATGCCGTGGTCGCGTTCCAGCGCGTCGAGGGCGTGATTGAGTTCACTGATGAGTTGCGCGTTCAAGGCGTTCAGCGCGTCGGGACGGTTGAGGGTCAGCAATGCAACGCGACCTCGAACCTCTTGAAGGATTGTTGTGTAGCTCATTGTTTTTCAACCTTTTTATCTATTTAAGCGCCGCTGAATCACGAGACCTATTCAGGTTTAGGTATCGATGACAAGCTGTTGAATTTAAAGGATAAGCTCGACTGCAATCGCCGTTGCTTCACCGCCACCGATGCATATGGCGGCCACCCCGCGGCGCAGGCCTCGCTGCTTCAGGGCCGACAGCAGCGTGACAATGATTCGGGCGCCCGATGCGCCGATGGGATGCCCGAGCGCGCAAGCGCCGCCGTGGACGTTGACCTTGTGATTGGGCAGTTCCAGGCGACTCATGGTGACCAGCGCCACCACGGCGAACGCCTCGTTGATTTCGAACAGATCGACTTCATCCAGTGACCAGCCTGTCTTGCCCATCAACTTGTCAATCGCGCCCACCGGCGCGGTGGGAAACAGGCCTGGCTCGTTGGCATAGGCGGCGTGGCCGTGGATCACCGCCAGTGGCTTGAGCCCACGTCGCTGCGCTTCGGATTGACGCATCAGGGTCAGGGCCGCAGCGCCGTCGGAGATCGAGCTTGAGTTGGCGGCCGTGACGGTGCCGCCCTCACGGAACGCCGGCTTCAGCAGCGGGATTTTGTCCAGGCGCGCCTTGGGCGGCTGTTCGTCCTGGCGAATGGTCTTGCGCTCCTTGCCGACCGTGACCTCCACCGGGACGATTTCGGCGTCGAACCAGCCGCGGTTCATGGCCTCTTGCGCCCGAGTCAGCGAGGCCACCGCGAAACCGTCTTGGGCTTCCCGGCTGAAGTTTTCGAGCCCGGCGCATGTTTCCGCAAACGTGCCCATCAATTGGCCGCGGTCGTACGCATCTTCGAGGCCATCGAGAAACATGTGATCAATGATCTGACCGTGGCCCATGCGATAACCGCTGCGGGCTTTTTCCAGCAGATACGGCGCGTTGGACATGCTCTCCATGCCGCCGGCGATCACCACCTCAGCGCTGCCTGCGAGCAGCATGTCGTGGCCGAGGATGGCCGCCTGCATGCCCGACCCGCACATCTTGTTTAGCGTGGTGCACGTCGTGGCGTCGCTGAGCCCGGCGCCCAGCGCGGCCTGACGCGCCGGGGCCTGACCCAGACCCGCTGGCAGTACGCAGCCGAACAACACTTCATCGACCTGGGCGGGATCAATGCCCGCGCGCTCGACAGCGGCACGGATGGCCGCAGCGCCCAGTTGCGGCGCGGTGAGGCTTTTGAGGTCGCCCTGAAAGGCCCCCATGGGCGTGCGCGCGGCGCTCACAATTACCACGGGGTCGTCGTTTATCATCTTGCGTGGATTCAAAGACATGATCGGTTTCCTCGATTAGCGAGCGGCCATGCGCAAGGCACCGTCGAGCCGGATGACCTCGCCGTTGAGCATGCTGTTTTCGATGATGTGGCGCACCAGCGCGGCGTATTCCTCGGGCTTGCCTAGCCGTGGCGGAAACGGCACACCGGCGGACAGGCTCTCGCGCACTTGTGGGGTCATGCCGGCCATCATTGGCGTTTCGAAGATGCCCGGGGCGATCGTCATGACGCGGATGCCGTAACGCGCCAGTTCACGCGCGGCGGGCAGCGTCAGGCTGGCGATGGCGCCTTTGGAGGCGGCGTAAGCCGCCTGGCCGATCTGGCCGTCGTAGGCCGCAACCGACGCGGTGTTGATGATGACCCCGCGCTCGCCGCCGGCATCGGCGGTGCTTTCGGCGATGGCTACAGCGCCAAGGCGCAGCAGATTAAAGCTGCCGATGAGGTTGACGTTGATGACCCGGCTAAAGCTGTCGAGGCCGTGGGGACCGTCTTTGCCGAGGATCTTCTCCGCGCCGACGATGCCGGCGCAGTTGATCACGCCGTTGATCTGGCCAAAGGCGTCGAGCGCCGCGTCCACGGCTGCCTGAACGGCGCTCTCCTGGGTGATGTCGCTGACGCTGGCGCGGGCATTGCCGCCCAGTTTTTCCACCTGCGCGGCGAGCGCCTCGGCGTTGACGTCCACCAGCATCACGCTGGCCCCGGCGTCAATGAGCATCTGTGCGCTGGCCGCGCCCAGTCCGGACGCGCCGCCACTGACCAGAAATACCTTGCCTTGGATCTGCATGATTGTGTCGTCCTTACACTTTTATTGTTGGAGTGACGAAATACTCTGCTCTGCCGCGCCGATGGGCAATAGTCAAAGCGCGCAGAAGGCCTGGTGGTTTTTGCCAGTGACGCGTCAGCTCCTCGGTTGCAGCAGCGCGGCGCCGGCCTGCGCCGAGACCCGGCGGTTGTCCAGCAAGGCCAGGGCGGCGATGATCGCGACGCCGATAAAGGTCAGCTGGAAGTCCGCCGTCACGGCGTGGCCGTCGTTGCCATGCACGTACATCGCGCCGCGCAGCAGCAATGCCGCCACCGCGACGCCCAGGCCCATGCTCAGCTGGAAGCACATGCTGAACATCGTCGAGGCGTCGCTCATTTGTGGCTTGGGCACATCGGCGAAGCCCAGCGTATTGAAGGCGGTGAACTGCATGGAGCGGGACAGCCCGCCGATGAACAAAATCAACAGAATCAACGGCACGGCCATGTCCTGGTTCAGCGCCGCGCAGGCAGCAATTGCCGCCACGCCGATGCCGCCATTGACCAGCAGCACCCGACGGAAGCCCCAGCGTTGCATGATCGCGCCGGTAAAGGGTTTCATTGCCAGATTGCCGGCAAACACTCCCAGCACCAACAGCCCGGCGTCGAACGCGGACAGGCCGAAGCCCAGCTGGAACATGAGCGGCAGCAGGAACGGCAAGGTGCTGATGGCGATCCGAAACACGGACCCACCCAGCAGGCTGACGCTGAAGGTGCGGATGTGCACGACCGCGACGTTCATCAGCGGCTGCGGGTGCCGGCGCATGTGTCGCCAGGCCAGTGCGCCGCAGACCACGCCGAGCGACGTCACCAGCAGCCCGGCCCATTGACTGCCGTGGCCCTGCCCCAGCCGTTCCATCCCGTACAACAGCGCCGTGCAGGCGATGCCCAGCAGCACGAAGCCCTTCAGGTCAAACGGCCGGGTGCTGACTTCATTGTGGCGGGGAATCAGGATCAGCGTGGCGATCAGGGCCAGCACGCCCAGCGGCAGATTGAGGTAGAAAATCCATGGCCACGAGGCGTGGGTGACGATGAACCCGCCCAGGGGCGGACCGAGCACGGGCGCCACCAGGCCGGGCCAGGTGATTAGCGCGATCGCGCGCACCAGGTCCTTCTTCTCGGTGGCGCGCATGACCGCGAGCCGTCCGACCGGGACCATCATTGCGCCGCTCATGCCCTGCAGGACGCGCGCCGCCACAAAGGTTTCCAGGCTGTCGCTGATGCCGCACAGCATCGAGGCCACGGTGAACAGCACGATGGCGCCGCCGAAGACTTGCCGCGAACCGAGGCGGTCCGCCAGCCAGCCGCTGAGGGGAATGAACGCGGCGATCGCCAGCATGTAGGCGCTCATGCCGATGTTGAGGTCCACCGCAGCGACACCAAAGGTCCGGGCCATCTCCGGCATCGCCGTGGCGATCACCGTGGCGTCGAGGTTTTCCATGAAAAAGGTGACCGCCACCAGCAGGGCAATCAGCGTGGATTGGCGTTGCGACATCGTCCGGGTCCTCAGGCAGGCGGGATAGGAAACTCAGCCGGTCACGGCAGCAGGTAACGCATGACCGCCTCACGGATCATCGCTTTTTGCCGCGCCTTGACCGCTTCGTCTTCGAGGTCGACCTGGAAGATTTCGGAAAAGGTATGGCGGTTCGACACACGGTAGAAACAGAACGAACTGATCAGCATGTGCAGGTCAACCGCTTGCACCCCGGCACGAAACACCCCGTCCCGCTCGCCCCGCTGCAAGGTATCGCCCAACGCCTGCAGCACGTGCTGACTGAGCGCGCGAATGGTCGGCGACTGTTTGACGTTGGCACCGTTGTGGATGTTTTCGATGCAGACGATGCGCACGAAATCGACATTGCGATCGTGGTGATCGAAGGTGAACTCAACCAGCCGCCCGATGGCCTCTTCGGGCGCGAGCACGTCCAGGTCGAGGCTGCTCTCGGTGGTGCGGATGTCGCCGTAAAGTTTCTCCAGCACTTGGATGTACAGCTGCTCCTTGCTGTTGAAGTAGTAATAGAGCATGCGCTTGGAGGTCTGGGTGCGCTCGGCGATGGCGTCGACGCGGGCGCCGGAAAGTCCTTGGGCGACGAACTCGGCGACGGCGGCCTGAAGGATGTCGTCGCGGGTTTTTTCCGGATTATGCTTGCGGGTCTTGCGAGGCGCCTCTACCGGCGCGTCGGCGAGGCTGTCGTCAACAGTTTTCATGCGGGGCTCACGACCACGGTGGAATCGCGCGATTATGGGCTGCACCCGTGCGTTACGGAAGCGGCATGTGTCAACGCGCTGCGAGCCATCAGCATCGTGCCGAACCGCTGCGGGCCCTGGCCATCGCCGTCAGGCGCACGGCAGCGTTCGGCTCGCCATAACCGGCGTAGCCATTCCTGCGCTGAAGGATCTCAACAAAGAAACGCTCCTCGAACGTCTGGGTGCAGGCGTGAAACAGCTCGCCACCCTGGGCGTCACGGTCATACAGCACATTGTGGTGCGCCAGTTCGCTGAGGAATGCCTCGTCGAAACCGAAGCGCGCCGCCAGGTCGTCGTAGTAATTCAGCGGAATGGCCAGCCACTGCACGCCCGCCGCTTTGGCGCGGGCCACCTGCATGAAGATGTCGCTGCACACAAAGGCGACGTGATGAACGCCTGAGCCGCCGTAGCTCGACAACGCGTGGGAGATTGCCGTGTTGCCGTGAGCCGACGCGTTCAGCGATAGGCGCACGGTGCCGCAATGGCTGCGCACCGCGCGGCTCTTCACCAGACCGTGAGGGTCGGGCAGGAGCACGTCGGCATCGGCCTTGAAATCCAGCACGCTCTTGTAGTACAGCACCTGGCTGTCGAGGGTGTCGGCAGACAACGCCATGGCAACGTGATCGATGCGCTGCAAACCGCTTTGTCGAGGAGTTTGCGTGCTCAGGGTGAACTCGCTGCTCCAGATCGATTGCTCAGGGGCGGCGGCCTCGACCAGATAAATCAGACTGCCGTCCGGCGCGCGCACTGCCGGGCACGCTCGTTGATCAGGATCGAGCGGACTGCCACCGGTTTGGGCGTTGAACTGACGCGCCCGCTCCAGCGCGGCCGCGCTGTCGTCCACTCGCAGCGCCATGGCGCACAGCGACGGGCCGTGGGCTTTGAGGACAGCGTGAGCGAGAGCAGGGGCAGCGATAGGCATCTGAGCCAAGGAGAAGCGCTCGGCGTTCAACACAATCCTGATATCGCCCTGCCCCAGCACGGTCACGGCTTTGCTCCGGTGCTGAGCCTGGGTGCCGAAGCCCAGGCCATGCAGCCAGCTGCCCAGCCGGGCGCCTTGAGCGTCATCCACGGCGAACTCGAGAAACGCAAAGGCGTTGCAGGCGCTGGGCGCCGGCGGATCAAACAACAATGACGGCGCAACGGGCTGAGACTCCTGCTCCAACAGCGCGCGGGTTTGCTCTTCCAGGTAAAGCAACGAACGCAGGCCGTCGGCGGCGTTGGCCCGGGTGGGCGCGGCGCGAAACACGTCGTTGAAAATCTCCAGCGACAGCGGGCCGTTGTAGCCGCTGCGCAGGATCGCCGCGAGAAAGCCGGGGCAATCGAACTCGCCCTGCCCCGGAAAACATCGAAAATGCCGGCTCCACTCCAGCACGTCCATGTTCAGCAGCGGCGCGTCGGCCATCTGCACGTAGAAGATCTTGTCGCCGGGAATCTGCGCAATCGCGCTCGGGTCGCCCTTGAGCGCCAGCGTGTGGAAACTGTCGAGCAGCACGCCGAGGGCCGGATGGTCGACCTGCCGGACCACATCCCAGACCTGCTGCCAAGTGTTCACGTGGCGTCCCCATGCCAGGCCTTCATAACCCACGCGCAGCTGACGCGCCCCAGCCCGCTCGGCGAGCGACTCAAGGTCACTGCGCAGTATGTTTGGCTCGCCCAGCGAATCGATGGCGGTATTGCTGCACACCAGCATCAGGTCGGTGCCGAGTTCCTGCATCAGGTCGAATTTACGCTCGGCGCGGTCGAGGTTGCGCTGCAGATGCTCGCGACGACAGCCTTCGAAGTCGCTGAAAGGCTGAAACAGGGTGATGGCGATGCCCAGGTCTGCGCACAGCTGCCGCACCTGGCGCGGGCTGCCGTTGTGGTTGAGTAGGTCGTTTTCGAAAATTTCCACCCCATCGAACCCTACGGCTGCAATGGCTTGCAGCTTTTCAGGCAGGGTGCCGCTCAAGGAAACGGTGGCGATCGAGCGCTGCATGCGGGGGGAACTCCTGAATAATCCATGGCGACCCGGCGGGACGAGGACGCGTGAACCTGCCGGGTATTCATGGATTATTCTCGCCGGTGGCCAAGACATCAAATGAAATGAACCGTCCGGTTAGTTTTATGCTTGATTGCCGCCTTGATGGACTACACGCCCCGGCACATGATCAGCACGGTGTTCGGCTTCGGCGGGATGTGCGCCGCGATCGGCGGAATGTTCATGACACAGATCGTCGGTGCCGTCCTGACCGCGACCCACAACAACTACGGCGTGCTGTTCACCCTTATCCCGGCGATGTACTTCCTTGCGCTGGCATGGATGTTCTTCATGGCCCCGCGAGAGGTATGAAGTCGGCGCGCCATCTACTCAGCTGTACGATCCGTCGGCATCGCCTGTTCATTTGAGTCAAAAACGTGGCGCTTTCATCGGCTTAGGGTGACGGTCATCGACTGCCGGGCAACTCGATGGAATTTTCAGGAACTGCTCGCCTCTGACCTACATATCAAGAAAAGTCAGCAGGCTATCCATGACCTCTTTACAGCTACTTTCCGAGCGTTCTGCCACCGCGCACGTCTCATCCGGCGCCTTGTACTCGCTGTACTCCCGTCTGTTGCGCGGACAGGTGGACGCCGAGCGGGACAACGTACGTGACTTTCTCCAGGCGCAACTGGAGTCCGCGAAAACGCTGCCGTCGAATTTGCCTGCTGACCTGGCCGATCTGTCCGAGTGGGTGGCGAGCAATAGCCACTCGGTAGCCGAGCGTTACCGCGTGTACCTGGAAGAGCGCCGCGCCGGCGGTCCGCGGAAGTTTTTCGCAAACAAGGCTCACGCCTTGTTCTTCCTGCAAAACGTCGCGCCGAGCAAGCTGGTCGACGGCGCCTGGTTGTACGGCACGGTGAAGCACGCCGACGACTGGCGCTATCACGGCCTTATCCGCACCTATCTCGAGGAATTGGGCGACGGCGAACCCGCGCTCAACCACGTGGTGCTGTACCGCAATCTGCTCAGCGAGCACGACTGCGCGCCCATCGCGCCGCTGGACGACGCGCTGTATCTGCAAGGCGCCATTCAGTTGGGGCTTGGCCATTTGAGTGACGAGTTTCTGCCGGAAGTACTGGGCTACAACCTCGGTTACGAACAATTGCCGCTGCACCTGCTGATCACCGCTTTTGAGCTGAGCGAGCTGGGCATCGACCCGTACTACTTCACCCTGCATGTAACCATCGACAACGCCAGTTCGGGGCACGCCCACAAGGCGGTGCAAGCGGTGCTGGATCTGTTGCCGAATGACGACAGCAAGGGCGAATTTCTTCAGCGCCTGCGCAACGGTTACCTGCTCAACGATCTGGGCCTTGGCTCGACGGACATTGTCCGGGGGTTCGATCTGGAGGAGGAAGTGGTCTCGATGCTGGAGACCAAGAGCACCTTCGGCCAGCACATGCACTCCGATTACTGCCGCCTCGAAGGCCGCACCATCAATGATTGGCTCGCCACACCAGGTCAGAGCCGTCAGTTGTTGCAGGCGCTGGAAGATCGCGGCTGGATCAAGCGCAACCAGGACCCGCAGGACAGCCGCTTCTGGCAGTTGATCGACGGCCCGGGGGCTGTGATGTTCGGTGTGTTCAGCGGCTACGAAATGCAACTGCTCAAGGACTGGATCGCCGGTGAGTGGCAGGCGTCCGGGCAGAGCAGTCCGTTCCGCACGCGTTTTCGCCGCCGCCACGTGGCAACAGCCGATGCAGCGCAGTCGCACAACCCGCCTTCCCTGCCGTTCGACAAACTGGTCGAACTGATTGCACCCGATTCGCACCCGACCCCTGAAGGCCTGGCTGCCACCCGGCTCTATGCTCGCCAACTGGCGCAGGGAGGCCTGAGCCGATGAACCAGCAGACCTTACTTGAGCCGATGCTAGACACGCCGGATACCACAGACGAAACCCACGACCTGACGCTGCTGCAACTGGGCCAGCGCCTGCAGACTGCCGGCTATCGTTTTGTGACGGTTACGCCGCTGAGCCACCAGCGGGTCAACGCGCGCGAAGAGAACCGCAAGGCCCGTACCCTGCGCGACGTATTCGGCTGGACCCGCCCGTTTGAAACAGGGCTGATTGACGAGCCAGAGCTTGAAGCGTTGCTGGCCAGCGGCGTCATCCGCGCCCATGCCGGGATGTGGATCAGCGAAGTGCGGTGGTCAAGCCTGGACGACCTGCTGTTCGTCCATTCCGGCTTCCCCACCGTCGCTCATGATTCGGTGTTTTTCGGGCCTGACACCTACCGTTTTGCTCAAGCTATTGAAGAGCACCTGCGCACCTCGACACACCCGATTCGCACCGCCGTCGACATTGGCTGCGGCAGCGGCGTGGGCGCTATTCTCATCGGCCGTGCGCGGCGGGATGCGAACGTGCTGGCAGTGGACATCAACCCTGCGGCGCTTCGCTTTACCGCCGTCAATGCGTCGCTGGCCAAGGCCGACAACGTGGTCGCTTACCACAGCGACATACTGTCGGGCACCACGGGTGAGTTCGACTTGATCGTCGCCAACCCGCCCTACATGAAGGACAGCCAGGCGCGCGCTTACCGGCACGGCGGCGAACAGCTGGGTTCAGAATTGTCCGTGCGCATCCTCGCGCAAGCGATCGAACGGCTGGCACCGGGCGGCAGCGTGTTGTTGTACACCGGCGCACCCTCGGTCGAAGGGGTTGACCTGTTCCTGGAGCAAGCCCGGAAACTGATCGATCGTGCCGACCTCGCCTGGGCGTACCGTGAAATGGACCCGGACGTGTTCGGTGAAGAACTGGAAACCGAGACGTACCGTGAAGCTGACCGCATTGCGGCGGTGGTGCTCACGGTGACGCGGATGCAGTGAACTATCCGACTACCCCCGACGGTCGCTATTTCGTGGTGAAGGGGCAGCTGTGGCGCTGCAGCAACCCTGCCCTCACCGCAGAGGAGCGTCAGCAGTGGGTCAATGCGCTGATGGCGGCACGGCAGGCAGTAAAATCAGCCAAGCGTACCGACGACCCCGCCGCCCTGAAAGCGGCGCGCGCGTCGGTCAATGCCGCGAAGATCGCACTGGGCGAACGCGGTCCAGTCTGGTGGTCGGACGGCGCACCGGACTTCAACCGTTTCAAAGCTTTCAACACGCCTTACCGCGAATGGTTTGAAACATTGCAAGCGTGAGTGCCGCACCGGCTCGTTGTTCATCCAGCGAATGACCTCAGCGCGGAAAGTGTTGAAATTCAATGAACCATTAATGCGTTGATTGCGTCGGAAATGAAGCGGGCACTCAAGCCCCGTCAAGGACAGAAGAGGAACGTTACTATGGCAAATCTCATTCAGACTTCCGCACTCGCATTGTTGATGGCCATCGGCAGCCAGGGCGCCTTCGCGGCGCAAGACAATGACGACTTTGTAGAAGATGCCTCCGCTAAAGGTGTGGCCGAAATCGAAGCCGGCAAGCTGGCACTTGAAAAAGGCACTTCCGCCGATGTGAAAACGTTCGCGGAAATGATGGTCAAGGATCACACCGCTGCAAACACCAAGTTGAAAGGCATCGCTGACGCCAAGAAACTTGAAGTCTCTGACAACGCCATGCTGATGGACAAAGCCAAGTCGATGATTCTTGAGCTGCGCAGCTCGAAGTCCTTCGATCAGGCGTATGCGAACAACCAGGTTGTCGCCCATGAACAAACCATCGCGCTGTTCAAGAAAGAAGCGGCTGAAGGCAAAGACGCCGAGCTGAAGGCGTTCGCCACAGAAACCCTGCCCAAGCTGGAAGCCCACCTGACTCATGCCAAAGAATTGGCCAAAGCGCACGGTGGCGATGCAGCTAAATAATCCGGATGAGGCCTGTCACGGGCTGATCGGAGCGTTTGGTTGACAGGCAGGGTGTAACCACCCTGCCTTTTTTATGCACGTTGAGTGTCAGGCTCGCCACGTGGGCGGCCGGGCATCAGGGCGGAGTCGTCGAACATGAGCAATGCAACCCGCAATCAGATGGCCGTTGTCCTGAATCAGTTACATGCACTTCGCGGCAGCGTGAATGACCTGTTTCGGCTCGAACTAGCGGAAGTGACCGAGTTGACCGGGCACCAGACGGTGGACGACAAACAGAGCCTGACCCAGTGCTTCGCCACGTTGGAAGCCTCTATTGTCGACATGGAGCAGACCCTGGCGATGCTGGCGGAAGCAACCGACCAGCGTGGAGCCGTTTGAACTGTCCATGGATCGGGTGGTTATTCTGTGTTGATGCTGCTGACGCCTCCCGGCTAAAGCCGGTCCCACATGTACTGCGTTCCAACCTGCGGAACCGGTTCCCGCCGGGAACCTGCAGTCAGACACCGATACATAGCGTGCATCTGGAGAGGTTGCGGCCGATTGCATCGACACCGGAACTCCTCCCGTCACGCGAACTCTTCGTTTATACAGACACAGCCCGCAGAGCGAGGGATTTTTCATGAGCGCCGGACTGGACGAGTACAACCGCAAGCGCGATTTCGACGCCACGCCAGAGCCGTCAGGTACTACGAAGAAAAAACGCGCGCCAGCGAAGAAAACCGCACAGCCCCATGCGTTGCAGTTCTGCATCCAGAAGCATGACGCCACCCGGCTGCACTACGACTTCCGCCTCGAAATCGATGGCACGCTCAAGAGCTGGGCCGTGCCCAAGGGGCCGTCGCTGGACCCGAAAGCCAAGCGTCTGGCGGTGCACGTCGAAGACCATCCCGTCGAATACGCGACCTTTGAGGGGCACATTCCCGAGGGGCATTACGGTGCAGGCGATGTGATTGTCTGGGATCGCGGCGTGTGGACCCCGCTCTCCGACCCCGCCGAAGCCTATGCCAAAGGCAAACTGAAATTTGAGCTGCAGGGCGAGAAGCTCGGCGGCGTGTGGAACCTGGTCAAGACGCACATTCCCGGCAAGCAGGAGCAGTGGTTCCTGATCAAGCATCAGGACGAATTCGCCCGCCCGGAAACGGACTACGACATCGTCACCGCGCAGCCCGACAGCGTCCTCAGCGAGCGCACCCTGGTGCCAAAAAAACGGGGCGCCACAGCGGCCTCCTCCCGCGCCGCAGAGCAAGCGTCTGCCGCGCCCAAGCCTGTCGAAGAAGTCCCGGCCCCGCGCAAAAGGGCCGCTAAAGACACGCTGGTCGGCGCCGAGCCGGCCGACCTGCCGGACCTCCTCAAGCCTGAGCTGGCCACGCTGGTCGAGTCCGCCCCCGAAGGCGACTGGCGCTACGAGATCAAATTCGACGGCTACCGCGTAATGGCGCGGGTTGCTGACGGCCAAGTGCAGCTGTTCACCCGCAACGGTCATGACTGGACGCACAAACTGCCGCGCCAGGCCGAAGCGATCGCCGGGCTCGGGCTTGAATCGGCCTGGCTGGACGGAGAGATGGTCGTCGCCGACGACGACGGCGTGCCGGATTTCCAGGCCCTGCAGAATGCCTTCGAAGCAAACCGCAGCGGCAACATCATTTATTACCTGTTCGACATGCCCTTCCTGAACGGCATGGACCTGCGCGAGGTCCCGGTGGAACAACGCCGCGCCGCTTTGGCCAAGGTGCTGGAACGCACCGATGACGAAGTGCTCAGGTTCTCCGAAGACTTTGCCGAAGTGCCCGAAGTCCTGCTCAACAGTGCTTGTCAGATGAAGATGGAAGGCTTGATCGGCAAGCGTGCCGGCAGCCCTTACGTCTCGCGGCGCAGCGGTGACTGGATCAAGCTCAAGTGCAAACGCCGCCAGGAATTCGTCGTCGTGGGATACACCGACCCCAAGGGCGCGCGCAGTAAGTTCGGCGCGTTGCTGCTGGGTTTGCACGATGCGGACAGCGGCGAGTTGCGCTACGCCGGCAAGGTGGGCACCGGCTTCAACGAAGCCACGCTGGGCACGATTTACGACCAACTGACGCCCTTGCAGGCGAAGAAGGCCGCCGTGGTCAACCCGCCCACCGGCTTCGAAGCCAAGGGCGTGCACTGGTTAAAGCCGACACTGCTGGCGGAAGTCGCGTTCGCCGAGATCACCAAGGACGGATCGGTCCGGCATGCGGTGTTCCATGGCCTGCGCACCGACAAACCCGCTGAATCGATCACCGAAGAGCGCCCGGCGCCGGCGCCGTCTGACCCTCAAGCATCAGAGCCGGAGCAAGCACCTGATGAAGCGGCAACGACGGCGCCCGCACGCAAGCGCACCAAAGCTTCCAAAGCCTCCAAAGCGGCCGACGCGCAAGACCGCCCGCCCGAGCCCGTCGCCAGCACTGCGAGCACCACCGGCAAGATCCGCCTGACGCACCCCGAGCGGGTGATTGATCCCACCAGCGGCGCGACCAAGCGTGACCTTGCCGATTACTACATCCGCATTGCCGACTGGCTCCTGCCGCAGCTGGCCCAACGGCCCGTGGCGCTGGTGCGTGCGCCGGAGGGCATCGGCGGTGAGCTGTTCTTTCAGAAAAACGCCGAGCGCCTTGCCATCCCTGGCATCGAGACCATGGGCAAGGAATACACCGGCCATCCGGTCATGCTGATCAGCAACCTCGAAGCGCTGATCGGCGCGGTGCAAATGAGTGCCATGGAGCTGCACACCTGGAACGCCGTGGCCAAGAACCTTGAGCGGCCTGACCGCTTCATCCTTGATCTCGACCCGGATCCGGTCCTGCCCTGGAAAAGCATGGTGGAGGCCACGCAACTGACCCTCGCGGTGCTGGATGAGCTGGGGCTGCAGTCGTTCCTGAAAACCAGCGGCGGCAAGGGGATTCATGTGGTCGTGCCGCTGACGCCCAAAGCGGACTGGGACGCGGTGAAGGATTTCAGCCACGCCATCGTCAAGCACATCGCCAAGCTGCTGCCCGAGCGCTTCTCGGCGGTGTCGGGCCCGAAAAACCGCGTCGGGCGAATCTTCATCGACTACCTGCGAAACGGCCTCGGCGCCACCACCATCTGTGCGTATTCGGTGCGCACCCGGGAAGGCTTGCCGGTGTCGGTGCCGATCTTTCGCGAAGAGCTGCTGGAAATCAAAGGCGCCAACGCCTGGGACATCCACACGGTTCACAAGCGCCTGGCCGAGCTGGACAGCGACCCCTGGGCTGACTTGGGCGCCACCCGGCAAACCATTACGGCTGAGATGCGCAAGCGCGTCGGCCTCAAATAATTCAACCACTGGAGACACACGATGGATAACTACCACATCACTAAAGCCGATGAGGGCTGGGCACTGACCAAAGAAGGCGCAACTCGCCCGTCCAAAACGGCCGCCACCAAGGCTGAAATAATCGGTTCGGCGGCTGAGTTCCTGGACGGTAAAACGGCGTCGCTGAAAATCCACAAGGAAGACGGCACGATTCAGGAAGAGCGCACCTACCCACGCAGCGCAGACCCGACCAAAACCAAGGGCTGACCCGCTCGGGCGGTCCCACACCTGCCGCCACAGGCGGACCACGGTGTGGGGCCTGCTTGGGCCGCGACGTTTTTTGCGCTTGTGAGCGGGACACCATTAGTCCTGTATCTCGCCAATGCCCTGAACTAAACGCTTCGCTTGCCGCTCCGCTATTCAGACAGCTGAATATTCCTACCATCGCGGAGCATTCCAATGAGAGCACTCACCTACCACGGCGCCCATGATGTAAAAGTGGACACCGTCCCCGATCCGGTCCTCGAACAGCCCGACGACATCATCCTGCGCGTCACGGCCACCGCCATTTGCGGCTCCGACTTGCACCTCTACCGCGGCAAGATTCCGACCGTCGAACACGGCGACATTTTTGGCCATGAGTTCATGGGCATTGTCGAAGAAACCGGCTCGGCGGTGACCAAAGTCCAGCGCGGCGATCGCGTAGTGATTCCGTTCGTGATTGCCTGCGGCGAGTGCTTCTTCTGCAACCTGGACCTGTACGCGGCGTGCGAGACCACCAACACTGGTCGCGGCGCGATCATGAACAAAAAGGCTATTCCGCCAGGCGCCGCCCTGTTCGGCTTCAGCCACCTTTATGGCGGCATCCCGGGCGGTCAGGCTGAATTGGTCCGCGTGCCCAAGGCCAACACCGGTCCTTTCAAGGTCCCCGGCACGCTGTCGGACGAGAAAGTGCTGTTTCTCACGGACATCCTGCCCACCGGTTACCAGGCGGTGCTCAACACCGGGATCGGCCAGGGGTCCAGCATTGCCATTTACGGCGCGGGCCCGGTGGGGCTGATGAGCGCGGCGGTGGCCAGAATGCTCGGCGCCGAGCAGATCTTCATGGTCGACCATCACCCCTACCGCCTGGCCTACGCCCAGGCCACCTACGGCGTTATCCCGATCAACTTCGACGAAGACGATGACCCGGCCGACACGATTATTCGCCAGACCAAAGGCATGCGTGGCGTGGACGGTGTGGTCGATGCCGTGGGTTTCGAAGCCAAGGGCAGCACCACCGAGACCATCCTGACCAACCTGAAGATGGAAGGCAGCAGCGGCAAGGCGCTGCGTCAGTGCATCGCTGCGGTGCGTCGCGGCGGCGTGGTCAGCGTGCCGGGCGTCTACGCCGGTTTCATTCACGGCTTCCTGTTTGGCGATGCCTTCGACAAGGGCCTCACCTTCAAGATGGGCCAGACCCACGTGCAGCGCTTCCTGCCGGAACTGCTCGAACACATCGAAGCCGGTCGACTGGCCCCTGAAGCGATCATCAGCCACCGGATGTCCCTCGAACAGGCCGCCGAAGGTTACAAGATCTTCGACAAGAAACAGGAAGACTGCCGCAAGGTGATCCTGACCCCGGGCCGTCCGGATGTCCCCCTGGTTGAACCTGAAGTCGTGAACGGCGTCCCCGCGATGTGATCGCCCCGCAACGAGGTACAGAAGATGGAAACGTTATTTTCGACCGCCGTGGCGGTCATCATCCTGCTGGTGGATCTATGGGCCATCGCCAGCGTCTGGCGCAGCACCAAATCGTCCGGCGCCAAGCTCGGCTGGACGGCGCTGATTCTGATATTCCCCGTGGTCGGCCTTGTGATCTGGGGAATCGCAGGCCCGCGCGGCGTCGCCAACCCGCCGACGTCTGACGAGCACAGCAAAGGCTGACGGCTGACTCCCTCCCTGCCCCGGTGCGCGGCTTGAAACCGCGCACCGCCCACCGTTATGTTCTCTCCTCATCCCCTCATTTGAACCCCCAAGCGGTCACTTGAATAGGCTTGAAGGCCCGGCCCGCGGGCATCTGACAGAGCGTCTTACCGTTCGTCCTCAACCGCGAACTCCGTCATCGCAGCGTTGCTCAACTTTATAAGCGTGCAGGTTCTCTGCAGCGTGAAATGAGCAGGCGCGCCCGTTATCGGATGCTGCCTATATCCCGTTTCGGTTAAGGATGATG
>NZ_DASVUM010000019.1:0-6405 GCF_036387035.1 Pseudomonas sp.
CTGCTTCGCCAGCTCAAGGGTGCGCGAACGGAAATGGCGCTGGCGGTGAACGCCTACAACCTGAAAAGGGCGATCAACGTGCTGGGCTTGCGCCGAATGATGGAGTTGCTGGCCTAGGAAGGCCTTTTTTCTCTTTGTACCAACGAAAAATGCCCCTACTTGATCGGGGCATTTTTGGTTAGCGGCCAGTTACCCGGTTTTCACACGGTCTGTGTAGGACCGGCTTCAGCCGGGAAGCCTTTGACCTTGATCTTTGACGCAGGAAGTCCAGACGACACCAAACGCGACTTTGGTGCAGGCAGAACGCAGGTTTCGCGGAGTGGGCCGAGCGGCATGGATGCCGCGAGAGCCGCCCCCCGCCATGGATGGCGGATGGCGGCGGGCCCACGGAGCGGGACCGGAGTGAAGGAACCCTGACGAAGGAAGGGCCCAACCGAAAGCAGGCACTTTTGGTTACTTTTAGTGCTTTTTAAAAGTAACTCGCCGAAGGCGAAACGGTCTGCCGTTAGGCAGGCGCTTCTGCTCTTGACCTTAAACACCCATCAGATGACTGCGAGGATCGCCTCGGTCACAGCCCCGATATTCCCCTTGTTCAACGCCGCCACACAAATCCGCCCCGTGTCCAGCGCATAAATCCCGAACTCACTGCGCAGCCGATGAACCTGCGGCGTCGTCAGGCCCGAATACGAAAACATCCCCCGCTGACGGGCGACAAAACTGAAATCCTGCCCCGCCGCATTGTTCGCCAGACGCTGAGTCATCTCCTCACGCATCGCACGAATGCGCAGACGCATCTCACCCAGCTCCTGCTCCCACTTCGCACGCAACTCAGGGCTGTTCAACACCGCCGCGACAATCGTTGCGCCATGGGTCGGCGGGTTCGAATAGTTGGTGCGGATCACACGCTTGACCTGCGACAACACCCGCGCCGTCTCTTCCGCCGAATCGGTCACGATCGACAACGCACCGACGCGCTCGCCGTACAGCGAAAATGACTTCGAAAATGAACTGGAGGCAAAGAACGTCAGCCCGCTGTCGGCAAACAAACGCACCGCCGCCGCGTCTTCCTCGATTCCGTCGCCGAAGCCCTGGTACGCCATGTCAAGGAACGGCACATGACCCTTGGCCTTGAGCACCTCAAGGACCTTCTTCCAGTCTTCCAGGGTCAGGTCAACGCCGGTCGGGTTATGGCAGCACGCGTGCAGCACGACGATCGAGCCCGACGGCAGGTTCTGCAGGTCTTCCAGCATGCCCGTGCGGTTCACGTCATGGGTGGCAGCGTCGTAATAGCGATAGCTCTGCACCGGGAAACCCGCGGTTTCGAACAGCGCGCGGTGGTTTTCCCAGCTCGGGTCGCTGATGGCCACGACAGCGTCAGGGGAAAGTTGCTTGAGGAAGTCAGCGCCGATCTTCAAAGCGCCCGTGCCGCCCACCGCCTGGACTGTCATCACCCGGCCCGAGGCCAGTAGCGGCGACTCGGCGCCGAACAGCAGGGTTTGCACGGCCTTGTCGTACGCGGCGATGCCGTCGATGGGCAGGTAACCGCGGGGCAGGTGTTGCGCCACCCGGTGTTCTTCCGCTTCGACAACGGCGCGCAGCAGCGGAATTTTCCCTTCTTCGTTGCTGTAGACGCCGACACCCAGATTGACCTTGGTCGTACGGGTATCGGCGTTGAATGCTTCGTTGAGGCCCAGGATAGGATCGCGTGGTGCCATTTCGACAGCGGAGAACAGGCTCATTGTGCGGGGGCTCTGAGTGGGGAGTGAATGGGTCGCGTCGCTCCAGCCGATTGCACTAGAGCGGTGCACAAACGGGGAGCTAGTATAAAGACCCGCGCCACTGCGGGCGACAGGCCGGGGCGGGTTTTTCCGGCTTTTTCGAGAAATTTTTCGACCGTTAGTCCAGTGCTGCGGACTAATGTGCGGAGGGTGGCTTGAAAGGTGGCTCAGTCGACTCCACTTGTAGTCCCATCACTTTCTTCTATGTACGTCTTTTCCCTGACGGGATCAGCCGTCCGTGCTCAATTGCGTTGCTGGCGGATGTATCTGACAGCGGCTCGTCCAGAGGTATCTTATGTCCGAGTTTCAGCTCGTTACCCGTTTTGAGCCGGCCGGCGATCAACCGGAGGCGATTCGTCAATTGGTTGAAGGCATCGACGCCGGCCTCTCGCACCAGACCCTGCTCGGTGTGACCGGTTCGGGCAAGACTTTCAGCATCGCCAACGTCATTCAGCAAGTGCAGCGACCGACCCTGGTGCTGGCGCCGAACAAGACGCTGGCCGCCCAGCTGTACGGCGAGTTCAAGGCGTTTTTCCCGAACAACTCGGTTGAATACTTCGTTTCCTACTACGACTACTACCAGCCCGAAGCCTACGTGCCGTCATCGGACACCTTCATCGAGAAGGATGCGTCGATCAACGACCACATCGAGCAGATGCGTCTCTCCGCGACCAAAGCGTTGCTGGAGCGCAAGGACTCGATCATCGTCACCACCGTGTCGTGCATCTACGGTCTCGGCAGCCCGGAAACCTACCTGCGCATGGTGCTGCACGTTGATCGCGGCGACAAACTCGATCAACGCGCCTTGCTGCGTCGGTTGGCCGATCTGCAATACACGCGCAACGACATGGACTTCGCCCGTGCGACCTTCCGTGTGCGCGGCGACGTGATCGATGTCTTCCCGGCGGAGTCGGATCTGGAGGCCATTCGCATCGAGCTGTTCGATGACGAAGTGGAAAGCCTGTCGGCCTTTGATCCGCTGACCGGCGAGGTCATCCGCAAGCTGCCGCGCTTCACCTTCTACCCGAAAAGCCACTACGTCACGCCGCGGGAAACCCTCCTGGACGCGATGGAAGGGATCAAGGTCGAGCTGCAGGAGCGGCTGGAGTACCTGCGCGGCGCCAATAAACTGGTGGAAGCGCAACGTCTTGAACAGCGCACCCGTTTCGACCTGGAGATGATCCTCGAGCTGGGTTACTGCAACGGCATCGAAAACTACTCCCGCTATCTGTCCGGGCGTCCTTCCGGCGCGCCGCCGCCGACGTTGTATGACTACCTGCCCGCCGATGCGCTGCTGGTGATCGACGAATCCCACGTCAGCGTGCCTCAGGTCGGCGCCATGTATAAAGGCGACCGCTCGCGTAAAGAGACGCTGGTCGAATACGGTTTCCGTCTGCCGTCCGCACTGGACAACCGGCCGATGCGTTTTGACGAGTGGGAAAACGTCAGCCCGCAGACCATTTTCGTCTCAGCGACGCCGGGGGCTTATGAAGCCGAACACGCTGGCCGAGTGGTGGAGCAGGTGGTGCGGCCGACCGGTCTGGTCGACCCCCAGATCGAGATTCGTCCGGCGCTGACCCAGGTCGACGATTTGCTTTCCGAGATCCACAAGCGGGTGGCGATCGAAGAGCGCGTGCTGGTCACGACGCTGACCAAGCGCATGTCCGAGGACCTCACCGATTACCTCGCCGACCATGGCGTGCGGGTGCGCTACCTGCACTCGGACATCGACACCGTCGAGCGCGTTGAAATCATCCGCGACTTGCGCCTGGGGACTTTCGACGTGTTGGTCGGGATCAACCTGCTGCGTGAAGGCCTGGACATGCCGGAAGTCTCGTTGGTGGCGATTCTCGACGCCGACAAGGAAGGCTTCCTGCGCTCCGAGCGCTCGTTGATCCAGACCATCGGCCGCGCCGCGCGTAACCTCAACGGCCGCGCAATTCTCTATGCCGACCGCATCACCGGTTCCATGGAGCGCGCCATCGGCGAGACCGATCGCCGCCGCGAGAAGCAGATCGCCTTCAACCTCGAAAACGGCATCACGCCGAAAAGCGTGATCAAGGACGTCGCCGACATCATGGAAGGCGCTACCGTGCCCGGCTCGCGCAGCAAGAAGCGCAAGGGCATGGCCAAGGCCGCCGAGGAAAACGCCAAGTACGAAGCCGAACTGCGCTCGCCGAGCGAAATCACCAAGCGCATTCGTCAGCTGGAAGAGAAGATGTACCAGCTGGCTCGCGACCTGGAGTTCGAAGCGGCGGCGCAGATGCGCGACGAAATCGGCAAGCTGCGCGAACGGTTACTGGCGGTTTGAACCGCGCAGGGGCGTGAACACTGGAGCCGCGCAGGCCGCGCCTGTTAACATTCGCGGCTTGTTCGACCTATCCGGGATTTTCCATGACCACCGTTCGCACCCGCATCGCGCCATCGCCTACTGGCGACCCTCACGTTGGCACGGCCTACATCGCGCTTTTCAACTATTGCTTCGCCAAACAGCACGGCGGCGAATTCATCCTGCGCATTGAAGACACCGATCAACTGCGCTCGACCCGCGAGTCCGAACAACAGATTTTCGACGCCCTGCGCTGGCTCGGCATCGAGTGGAGCGAAGGCCCTGATGTCGGCGGTCCCCATGGTCCGTATCGCCAGAGCGAGCGCGGTGACATCTACAAGAAATACGTGCAGGAACTGGTCGATGCCGGTCATGCCTTCCCGTGCTTCTGCACCGCAGAAGAGCTGGACCAGATGCGTGCCGAGCAGATGGCCCGCGGCGAAACCCCGCGCTACGACGGTCGTGCGCTGCTGTTGTCCAGGGAAGAAGTCGAACGCCGCCTGGCCGCCGGCGAACCCCATGTGATCCGCATGAAGGTGCCGAGCGAAGGCGTGTGCGTGGTGCCGGACATCCTTCGTGGCGAGGTGGAGATCCCGTGGGACCGCATGGACATGCAGGTCCTGATGAAGACCGACGGGCTGCCGACCTACTTCCTGGCCAACGTCGTCGACGACCACCTGATGGGCATCACCCATGTGCTGCGCGGCGAAGAATGGCTGCCATCGGCACCGAAGCTGATCCTGCTTTATGAATACTTTGGCTGGGAAAAGCCGGCGCTGTGCTACATGCCGCTGCTGCGTAACCCGGACAAGAGCAAGCTGTCCAAGCGCAAAAACCCGACCTCGGTGACGTTCTACGAGCGCATGGGCTTCATGCCGGAAGCGATGCTCAATTACCTGGGCCGCATGGGCTGGTCGATGCCGGATGAGCGCGAAAAGTTCTCGCTGGACGAGATGGTCGAGCACTTCGACCTGACCCGCGTTTCCCTGGGCGGGCCAATCTTCGACATCGAGAAGCTGTCGTGGCTCAACGGCCAGTGGCTGCGCGAGCTGCCGGTGGAGGAGTTCGCCACGCGCGTGCAGAAGTGGGCGTTCAACAGCGACTACATGATGAAGATCGCGCCCCATGTTCAGGGCCGCGTCGAGACGTTCAGCCAGATCGCACCGTTGGGCGGCTTCTTCTTCGCCGGCGGCGTGACACCGGACGTGAAGCTGTTCGAGCACAAAAAGCTTTCGCCGGAGCAAGTGCGCCAGGTCATTCAGTTGATCCTGTGGAAGCTGGAATCCCTGCGTCAGTGGGAGAAGGACAAGATCACCGGTTGCATTCAGGCAGTGGTCGAGCACCTGCAGCTGAAGCTGCGGGATGCCATGCCGCTGATGTTTGCCGCCATCACCGGTCAGGCGAACTCGGTATCGGTGACCGACGCGATGGAGATTCTCGGGCCGGACCTGACCCGTTTCCGCCTGCGCCAGGCGCTGGACCTGCTGGGCGGCGTGTCCAAGAAAGAAAACAAAGAGTGGGAAAAGCTGCTCGGCGCCATCGGCTGACGGACGCCCGGCCAAGGCGCCGTCGCGCATTGGCCGGGGTGTGCCGGTTTTACGGGAGGCGGTAAGTGATTGTTATCCCGGAAAATTCTTTTGGATTTGTTTGAAAAAGAGTTTGACAGCTTTCCGGGTCGCACTTAATATGCGCCCCGTCCACACGGCAACGCAGAAACACGCGGTAACGCGGCGTTCTCTGTCAGTGTAATGTGGGGCTTTAGCTCAGCTGGGAGAGCGCCTGCATGGCATGCAGGAGGTCAGCGGTTCGATCCCGCTAAGCTCCACCAAATTAGAAGCTTCAAGGTTGGCTTTGCTGCCTTGAAGTTTGTCCCGCTTCGGAACCAGCACCGATTCGGTACACAAGGGTTACGTCCCCTTCGTCTAGTGGCCTAGGACACCGCCCTTTCACGGCGGTAACAGGGGTTCGAGTCCCCTAGGGGACGCCAGTTTTACCGAGTGAGGCTTTAGGGCTGATCTCCGCCGAGAGGCGTAAAGTCGGGGCTTTAGCTCAGCTGGGAGAGCGCCTGCATGGCATGCAGGAGGTCAGCGGTTCGATCCCGCTAAGCTCCACCAATTTTTGCCAGGGTTCGTCATGTTGTATCCGACGAATCTGCTCGAAGGTTTTGCGTCCCCTTCGTCTAGTGGCCTAGGACACCGCCCTTTCACGGCGGTAACAGGGGTTCGAGTCCCCTAGGGGACGCCACGATTTCTCGCTCTGCGAGACCAAGGGTCATTCGATTATTGAATGGCCCTTTTG
>NZ_DASVUM010000020.1:0-3664 GCF_036387035.1 Pseudomonas sp.
CGGCGCCATCAGCGGAACTCCAATGGACAAGTCGCCCTTCCTCGACGCACTCGAACAACGGTTCAGCGATCTGACGCCGACCGGCAAGCGCATCGCCGGCTACTTGTTGGCCAATCCGCAGAAGCTGCCTTTCGAGACCGCGGACAGCATCGCCCAGCAGACCGGAACCACCGGTATCTCCGTTGGCCGGTTCCTGCGCTCGTTGGGCTATCGGAACATCGATGATGTCAAACAGAGCCTGCGCGGCGACAGCGCCAGCCCGTGGGTAATCACCGATCGGCTCGGCGCCTTTCGTGAAGAAAACTCCCAGGGCGATGTCCTGGAACGCTCGATGAATCGCGAGCTGGAAGCCATCCAGCGTGTCTACGCCCTGGCACGCAGCGAGACCTTCGCCCGCATCGTCGAGCGGCTGCACAGTGCTGACGCCGTGTTCATCGTCGGCATCCAGACCATGCGAGGCATCCTCAACGCCTTTTTCAGCCACCTGGAGTACATCCGGCCCAAGGTGTATTACGTCGATGGTTTGTCCGGCACCTACGCCGAGTCACTCAACTCGCAATTCGAAAATCCCTACGCCGTCATCGCCGACTTCCGCACCTATTCCGCCATTACGCGCACGTTTTGCGAAGTCGCCCATCAGCAGCAGGTAGGACTGGCGTTCATTACCGACTTTCACTGCCCGTGGGCGCGGGATTACCCCAGCGATCTGCTGCAGCTCAATGCCGACGTCGGCCAGTTCTGGGATTCCCTGGCGCCGCTGACCTGCCTGTTCAATTTGATGGTGTCGGCAGTGGCAGACCGATATGGCGAGCGCCTGGACCAGCGCCTGGCGAAGAATCGTGAGTTGCAGCAACTGTTTGGCCAGTTTGAATAGATAGAGCTTCCCGGCTAAAGCCGGTCCTACTGAAGCAACCCGCACCACGCTGATCTGGAGTGTCGTTACGTGAATAGCCCCCTCGTCGAAGTCGACGCCCACGCGCTGCAGGTCGAGATCGACCTGATTTACGCCGGCGTCGACAACCTCGCCGGCAAGCAGATTTACCGGGACCCGCGCTGCCTGCTGCACCGCGACGCCGAACGTTGTTTGCGCAAGGCCAGCACCCTGGCCCGCCAGGCCGGGCTGCGGTTGCGCATCTTCGACGCCTATCGCCCGGGGTACGCGCAGTACCTGCTCTGGCAGGCACTGCCTAACCCCGAATACGTGCGCGACCCCGGGCTGGGTTCCCATCACACCCGAGGCGTGGCGGTGGACCTGACGCTGATCGACGCAAGCGGGAAGGCCCTCGACATGGGCACCGGTTTCGATGACATGCGCGAGCACTCGCATCAGTTTTTTGCCGACCTGCCCGCCGACATACAGCGCAACCGGTTGCTGCTGCTGGGGATCATGCTGGCGGCGGGGTTCACGTACATCGACAGCGAATGGTGGCATTACGAACTGCCCGACGCCGAAAACTACCCGCTGATCGACGACGGTTCGATCCAGCCCGCGGTGTAACAGGCCACAGGGCACGGACCCAAAAACCATCACGCCACACACGACGCGAAGAGACACACGAAAACCGACCGGGACAAGCATGAATCCCGGCTGAATCTGGCATAACCCGACCTCGCAAGAGCAGGGTTCGCCATGTCGCAGGCCTGAGGCCTGTGAGCTTTAACTGCCCGGTATAGCGCCAATAACAAACCTGACGAACTTCCCTACTTCGAACGATCAAGGAACCGGCATGAAATCAATCGTTACCCCACGCACGCTGGCGATGGCAGTCCTCTGCACCGCCATGGGCCTCGGCGCCTGGCAATCGGCCAGCGCAGCCGTGCCTCAGGACACCCTGATGATCGGCAAGCCGTCCGACCCGCAGACCCTCGACCCGGCCGTGACCATCGACAACAACGACTGGACCGTCACGTACCCGGCGTACCAGCGCCTGGTCACCTACAAAGTCGAAAACGGCAAGGGCAGCACCGAAGTGGCAGGGGAGCTGGCCAGCAGCTGGACCACCTCGGCCGACAACCTGACCTGGGAATTCAAGCTCAAGCCCGGCAACAAATTCGATGACGGCGCCGAGGTCACTGCCGAGGCGGTGAAGTTCTCGTTCGACCGCGTGATGAAGCTCAAGCAAGGCCCGTCTGGCGCCTTTCCCGATGACATGGCTGTCTCGGTGGTAGACCCGCTGACCGTGCGCTTCACCCTGAAGGCACCGTATGCGCCGTTCCTCTCCACGCTGGCCCACAACGGCGCGGCGATCATCAACCCGGACGTGGCGAAACACGCCGAAGGTGCCGAGGCGTACCTGTCCAATCACACCGCAGGTTCGGGTGCGTTCAAGCTGGTCACCTGGCAGAAGGGCCAGGCCCTCACCATGGAGCAGAACAGCTACTACGCCGGCCCGAAACCTACCCTGAAAAAGGTCGTGGTGAAGATCATCAGCGAGGCCTCGGTGCGTCGTCTGCAGCTGGAACACGGTGACCTCGACATCATCGAAGACATGCCCGAGGACCAGCTCGAAGCGCTGGCGAAAAAATCCGGCATTGTCGTCGGCGATTACCCGTCGCTGCGGGTGACGCTGCTGTACCTCAACACGCAGAAAGCGCCGATGAACAACCCGGATGCACGGCGTGCCATCGTCGAATCCCTGGACTACGACGGCATCATCAACGGCATCCTGAAAGGCAAGGCCAAGCCGCTCAATGGCCCGATTCCCCAGGGCATGTGGGCGTATGACGAGAAGCTGCCAGCGTTCAGGCAAGACATGGACAAGGCCAAAGCCGATCTGGCGAAAGTCTCGCCGAAGATCAGCAACCTGACGTTCATGTATTCCGACAAGGACCCGAACTGGGAGCCGATCGGCTTGACCCTGCAGGCCGGATTGCAGCCCCTGGGCGTGAACCTCAAGCTGGAAAAGCTCGCCAACGCCAGCATGCGTGAGCGCCTGGGCACCGGCGACTTTGACGTCGCCATCGGCTCGTGGAGCCCGGATTTTGCCGACCCCTACATGTTCATGAATTTCTTCTTCGACTCGAAGCTCAAAGGGCTCGCCGGCAATCGCTCGTTTTACGACAACCCGGCAGTGGACACGCTGATTCGCGAATCGGCGACCACCAACGACATGGCCAAACGCACGGAGCTGTATCAGCAGGCGCAGAAAATCGTGCTCAACGACAGCGTGTACGCCTATCTCTATCAGAAGGCCTACACCTTGCCGATGAGCGAGAAGGTCAAGGGCTACGTGTTCAACCCGATGCTGGAACAAGTGTTCAACGTCGGCACGATCACCAAGTAGACCCTTCATCCAGCCAGTTGCTGTCATTGCACAGGCCCTGCAAGGGAGGCGGGGCCCTGTGAAGCAACGCTGTGTCCGCGCGCTGTTTCGCGTTACTGATCGACTGCGTCACCGAGGTGCCCCATGGCCTTTCTGAATATGCTGCGTAAACGCCTGGGCGGCCTGCTGCTGGTGGTGTTCGGCGTGTCCCTGATTACCTTTTCCATCTCGCACCTGATTCCGGGCGACCCGGCGCGACTGATCGCTGGCGATCGCGCCACCGACGCCATCGTCGAGAACATCCGCCATCAGTTGGGGCTGGATCTGCCGCTGTATCAACAATACGGCCGTTACATGCTCGACCTGCTGCACGGCGACCTGGGCACGTCGATTCGCACCCA
>NZ_DASVUM010000021.1:0-11068 GCF_036387035.1 Pseudomonas sp.
TAACTGTAATAGGCATACCGCGAGCTCAACCAATGTTGGCCAGAAGCCCAGAGTGGCTTCCTCGAACAGGCCTTATACATAGATGCAACCGGGTGGCAGTGTTTGAAAAGCGGGTAGACAGTGGAGGCGAGTCCATACATAGGAGCCGGCTTGCTGGCGAAGACGCCGGTACATCCCCTGACTATTCGAGGGTTGATAGGCCCATTCGCGAGCAAGCGCACTCCTACCTGTCATTTGTCCGCAGATACCTGGCGTGTTGACATCGCGGGTAAGCGAGAGCGCGTCCGCGCAGCGACGGCAACCCCTCACCTAGCGGTTATTGCCGTGCATCTTGGTCATCAGTTGCGCTTCGGCCTGGGTCAGGCCGCAGGATTGGGTGAGTTCGTCGATGCTGGCGCCCATGCCGACCAGGCGGGCGGCCTGGGCGAAGGACAGGGTCGAGGGATCGCGCTGTTCAAGCGCGGTGATCTTGTCCGGCAGCAACGCAACGAGGGAACGCAACTCGTGCAGCTCCTCGCCCATTTTCACCGTGCCGCCCTGGTAGTTCTCCAGGCGCCGGGCCAGGTCGCGGATGCGCTGATCACGCAGCGAATCCGCCTCCAGCTGCTGCGTGGCCAGTGTGCGCAGGCGTTTGGTGTGGGCCATGAACATTGCAACGCTCGCGACCCACAACACCGCCAGAAAAATTACCGCCACATCAAGAATCAATCAGATGTTCTCCAGCTCGGACCACTCTTCCTCGGACATCATTTTGTCCAGCTCCACGAGGATCAGCAGTTCGCCGTTCTTGTTGCACACGCCCTGGATGAATTTGGCGGACTCGTCGTTGCCCACGTTCGGCGCGGTTTCGACTTCCGACTGACGCAGGTAAACCACTTCAGCCACGCTATCGACCAGGATCCCGACCACTTGCTTGTCGGCCTCGATGATCACAATACGCGTGTTGTCGCTGACTTCAACCGGCGGCAGACCAAAGCGCTGACGGGTGTCGATCACAGTGACGACGTTGCCGCGCAGGTTGATGATCCCCAGCACGTAGCTTGGCGCGCCCGGGACCGGAGCGATCTCGGTGTAGCGCAGCACTTCCTGAACCTGCATCACGTTGATGCCATACGACTCGTTGTCCAGGCGGAAGGTGACCCATTGCAGAATCGGATCTTCGGAACCCTGTGCTGACGACTTCTTCATACCCCTAACCCCTTGCGTGTTGTGCGGTGCGGTCGGCGTTTCGTACGCCGGCCTGTGTTGATGTGATGATCTTTTATTGACTGATGCTACTTAAGCTTGTGCATCTGCTTGACCGCGCCGCTGGCAATCAGCTCGGCCAGCTCCGACACGTCCAGCAGCGCACACATGTGCTCGATCACCGTCCCGGCAAGCCAGGGCCGTTGACCGCGATGGGTGCGCCATTTGATTTCGTTGGGGTCCAGGCGCAGCGAACGGCTGACCTGATGCACCGCCAACCCCCACTCATAGCCCTGAACCGAGATCACGTATTGCAGGCCCTGACGGAAATCGTCGCGATACCGGTCCGGCATGATCCAGCGCGCCGTGTCCAGCACCTTCAAATTGCCCGCCTGGCTGGGCAGGATCCCCAGAAACCAGTCCGGCTGACCGAACAGCGGCGTCAGGTCATGGCCCGCCAACGGATAGATCGAGCCCAGACACACCAGCGGCACCGCTAGGGTCAGACCGGCAACGTCGAACAGCAGGCATTCGAACGGCTCGGCGGCCCAGGCCGGACGCTCGTCGCCAGTGGGCGGCGGCGTCGGCGTGCGCTGGGCAGACCGATGCAGATCAACCACCGGCTCGACCAGCGCGACTGGCGGTTCTTCCACCACCGGCGCTTCAATCACAGGCTCTAGCACCGGCACGATCACCGGCGGCAGAATCACCGGCGGCATCACCACGGGCCGCTCCATCACCCGCGCGGCAGCCGGTTCAGGCTGCGCCGAATACGCCAGCGACACCGGCGCAGGGCGACTCATCGGCGCAGGCGACGGGACCGGCAAGGCGGCGGCCACAGCGGCGGCGACCGCAGAACGCATGCGTGCGTCGTGGGCCTGCTCTTCGAGCACGGCCGCTTGAAATTCATCGACGGACTCGACGACCTCCAGCTCCTCGGTCGCGTCTTGCAGCAACGCGTCCAGGTAGTTCTGCAGGGCCAGTTGTGGTCGTGAAGCGATGTCCAGAGGGCGGTTCATACGGGAGCCCGAAAAGTAGTGGTGCGATTACCGCCTGAAACAGATATCGGCTGCATAGCGGGCGGACTTGAGCGTGCAGGCGCGCCGCTCGATAAATAATGATCAGCGGGCACTCAAGCCACCTGCCCGACGAGTTGTTCGGTCAGCATGTGCTTGAGCAAGGCGCGGTACGCCAGCACACCACGGCTCTTGTTGTCGAACTGCGAGGGCGTCACGCCGGCGCGGCTGGCATCGCGCAGCCGGGTGTCCACCGGAATGTAGGCATTCCAGACGTTGTCCGGGAAGCTGTCGCGCAGCAGCTTGAGGGTGCTCATCGAGGCCTGGGTGCGGCGGTCGAACAGCGTCGGCACGATGGTGTAAGGCAACGGCACCTTGCGCGAGCGGTTGATCATCGCCAGCGTGTTGACCATGCGCTCCAGGCCCTTCACCGCAAGAAATTCAGTCTGCACCGGGATCGCCAGTTGCTGGCTCGCCGCCAGGGCGTTGACCATCAACACACCAAGCAGCGGCGGGCTGTCGATGATCGCGTAATCAAAGTCCTGCCACAGTTGCGCCAGGCTCTTGGCAATCACCAGCCCCAGGCCGCTCTGCCCCGGCGACTGGCGCTCAAGGGTGGCCAGTGCGGTGCTGGAAGGCAGCAGGGAGATGCGTTTGTCGCTGGTGGGCAACAGCAGTTGGCCGGGCAAGCCGTCCGGCACGACGCCTTTGTGCAGGAACAGGTCGAAGCAGCTGTGCTCCAGCGCATCGGGGTTATGCCCGAAATAGCTGGTCATCGAGCCGTGGGGATCGAGGTCCACCACGACCACGCGCTTGCCCGCCTCCGCCAGCAAACCGGCTAAAGCGATGGAGGTGGTGGTCTTGCCGACCCCGCCTTTCTGATTGGCTACTGCCCAGACTCTCATGTACTCGTTTCCCCCCGGACCAAAGTGACGACCGGGTTTAAGGGGCAGATGACGAAGATTTGACGCCTTGCGGCGGCTTGGACGGGACCGGTGCAGTTTGTGTGCCAGCACGGCGCAGCGCGGCATCGGGTTTTGCGTTGGCAGTGGCGCCCGAGCCCGTGAGGCTGCGGCGCACCTCCAGGTTGCGCGAGATCACCAGGACCACGCGACGGTTGCGCGCGCGGCCATCGGCGGTGGCGTTGGAGGTCAGCGGCTGGAATTCGCCATAGCCGACCGAGGCCAGCCGCGCCGGGTTGATCCCGTCCATGGCCAGCATGCGTACGATGCTCGACGAGCGCGCCGACGACAGTTCCCAGTTGGTCGGGAACTGGCCTGTGTTGATCGGCTGGTTGTCCGTGAAGCCTTCGACGTGTACCGGGTTGTCGAACGGCTTGATGATCTTCGCGACCTTGTCGATCAGGTCGAAGGCCTGGTTGCTCGGCATGGCGTCGCCGCTGCCAAACAGCAGACTGGAATTGAGCTCGATCTCGATCCACAGCTCGTTGCCGCGTACCGTCATCTGTTTGGAGGCAATCAGGTCGCCGAACGCTGCGTTGACGTCATCGGCGATCGACTTCAGCGGGTCGTTGGCGCCCTGCCCCAACGCCGCGTCCGTCTGCTCGCTGTCCTGCACCAGCGGATCGGCGGGCCGGACGGTCTGCGGCTTCTGCTCGCCAATGGGGATCGGCCTGACGCTGCGCTCGGGTTCGTTGAACACCCCGACCAGCGCCTCGGACAGAACTTTGTATTTGCCTTCGTTCAGCGAAGAGATGGAATACATGACCACGAAAAAAGCGAACAGCAAGGTGATGAAGTCCGCATAGGACACCAGCCAGCGTTCGTGATTCTCGTGCTCTTCGTGGCGACGTCGGCGGGCCATCAGTCCATCACTCCATGAAGCCTTGCAGCTTCAGTTCGATCGAGCGCGGGTTCTCGCCTTCGGCTATCGACAGCAGGCCTTCGAGGAGCATCTCCCGGTACCGCGACTGGCGCATCGCCACGGCCTTGAGCTTGTTCGCCACCGGCAGAAGAATCAGGTTGGCGGACGCCACGCCATAAATAGTGGCAATAAACGCGACGGCAATACCGCTGCCCAGTTGACTGGGGTCGGCCAGGTTGCCCATCACATGGATCAGGCCCATGACCGCGCCGATGATGCCGATCGTGGGCGCGTAACCGCCCATGCTTTCGTAGACTTTTGCGGCCTGGATGTCGCGGCTTTCCTGGGTGATGAAGTCCACTTCGAGAATGCCGCGGATGGCTGCAGGCTCAGCGCCGTCAACCAACAGTTGCAGGCCCTTGCGTGAATAGGCATCGGGCTCCGAGTCCGCCACGGCTTCAAGGCCCAGCAAGCCCTCTTTGCGCGCCGTGAGGCTCCAGGACACGACGCGGTCGATGCCGCCGGCCAGGTCGATACGCGGCGGAAACAGAATCCAGATAAAGATTTGCATGGCTCGCTTGAACGCGCTCATTGGCGTCTGCAGCAGGCAGGCCGCCAGCGTACCGCCGAGCACGATCAGCGCAGCCGGGCCATTGAGCAATGCGCCCAGGTGCCCGCCTTCAAGGAAGTTGCCGCCAATGATGGCGACAAACGCCAGAATGATCCCTATGAGCGTCAATACATCCATCAGCTGCAGGCCTCAACCAGATGGCGCCCGATGTCGTCGAGGCTGTAGACCGCGTCGGCCAGTTCGGCTTTGACGATGGCCATGGGCATGCCGTAGATCACGCAGCTGGCTTCGTCCTGCGCCCAGACCTGGCTGCCGCTCTGTTTGAGCAGACGCGCGCCTTCACGGCCGTCGGCGCCCATGCCGGTAAGGACCACCGCGAGCACTTTGTCACTGTAGGATTTGGCCGCCGAGCCAAAGGTGATGTCGACGCACGGCTTGTAGTTCAAGCGCTCGTCACCCGGCAGGATTTTCACCGCGCCGCGACCGTCGACCATCATCTGCTTGCCGCCCGGGGCCAGCAACGCCAGACCGGGACGCAGGATGTCACCGTCTTCGGCTTCCTTGACGCTGATCCGGCAGAGCTTGTCGAGACGCTCGGCGAAGGCCTTGGTGAACGCCGCGGGCATGTGCTGAATCAGCACGATGGGCGCCGGAAAGTTGGCCGGCAGTTGCGTCAGCACCCGCTGCAAGGCCACCGGGCCACCGGTCGAGGTGCCGATCGCCACCAGTTTGTAGGCTTTGCGCTTGGGCGCAGCCGAGGTTGGCGCAGCGTGATGCGAAGCCGGTGCGGCTGAACGCACGGGCGCAGGCGCCGGACGTGAAAAACCTGGCGCGACAGAGGCGCTGCGCGGTGCAACCGGCGGGGGTGAGGCTGCTGGCGCCGGCGTCGGGGCAGGCGCGCTGGCGTAGCCGCTGAAACGACGGTTGCTGCGAGAAATGCTGTGCACTTTCTCGCATAGCATTTGTTTGACCTTCTCGGGGTTGCGCGAGATGTCTTCGAAATTTTTTGGCAGGAAATCCACCGCCCCGGCATCCAGCGCATCGAGGGTCACTCGGGCGCCTTCGTGGGTCAGGGAGGAGAACATCAACACCGGGGTCGGGCAGCGCTGCATGATGTGACGGACCGCGGTAATGCCATCCATCATCGGCATTTCGTAGTCCATGGTGATCACGTCGGGCTTGAGGGCCAGGGCTTGTTCAATGGCTTCCTTGCCATTGGTGGCAGTACCGACCACCTGAATCGTGGGATCTGAAGAGAGAATTTCCGAGACACGACGTCGGAAGAAACCCGAATCGTCCACGACGAGAACCTTGACTGCCATAAACACTCCAAAGAACGCGCGCCACCCTGAGGGTCCGCACGCCCTGAATCATGTAGCTTGGGTCACATCTGGCGATGCGGAAAGGCCAGTGGGACCAATTTTCGCGCGTTAAGCAGGACCTGTAGGACCGGCTTTAGCCGGGAACGCGTCGGATGTCACGCCGCAAAATCCACGGCGTTCGCCCTACCCTCTTCCCGGCTGAAGCCGGTCTTTCTCCTGGAAGGCGTTGGGTGTCACGCCGCGATATCCACGGTGTTCATGCCTGCCTCTTCCCGGCTAAAGCCGGTCCCACAGAAAAACATCGCAAGCCGCCTACCGAAGCCGATCCTGCTTAGCCTATCCGTCGTGCCGCGTAGCGCTTGAGCATGCTCGGTACATCGAGAATCAGTGCAATGCGGCCGTCACCGGTGATGGTGACGCCCGACATGCCCGGCGTGCCTTGCAGCATCTTGCCCAGCGGTTTGATGACCACTTCTTCCTGGCCGACCAACTGATCAACCACAAAGCCGATGCGTTGCGTGCCGACCGACAGAATCACCACGTGACCTTCACGCTGCTCCTCGTGGGCGGCCGAGCTGACCAGCCAGCGCTTGAGGTAGAACAGCGGCAGCGCCTTGTCGCGGACGATGACCACTTCCTGACCGTCGACGACGTTGGTGGTCGACAGGTCCAGGTGGAAAATCTCGTTGACGTTGACCAGCGGAAAGGCGAAGGCCTGGTTGCCCAGCATGACCATCAGCGTCGGCATGATCGCCAGGGTCAGCGGCACCTTGATGATGATCTTCGAGCCCAGGCCCTTGGTGGAATGGATGTTGATCGAGCCGTTGAGCTGGGCAATCTTGGTTTTCACCACGTCCATGCCCACGCCACGCCCGGACACGTCGGAAATCTCGGTCTTGGTCGAGAAGCCCGGCGCGAAGATCAGGTTGTAGCAATCGGTGTCGCTGAGGCGATCCGCCGCGTCCTTGTCCATCACGCCACGCTTGACCGCGATGGCGCGCAGGACCGCAGGGTCCATGCCCTTGCCGTCATCGGAAATCGACAGCAGGATGTGGTCGCCTTCCTGTTCGGCCGAGAGAATCACACGACCGCCCCGGGACTTGCCCGACGCTTCGCGCTCTTCCGGCGACTCGATACCGTGGTCGACCGCGTTGCGCACCAAGTGGACCAACGGGTCGGCCAGGGCCTCGACAAGGTTCTTGTCCAGGTCGGTTTCTTCACCCACCAGCTCAAGGTTGATTTCTTTCTTCAACTGACGCGCCAGATCGCGAACCAGCCGCGGGAAGCGACCGAACACTTTCTTGATCGGCTGCATACGGGTCTTCATGACCGCGGTCTGCAGGTCAGCGGTGACCACGTCCAGGTTGGACACGGCCTTGGACATGGCTTCGTCAGCGCTGTTGGCGCCCAGACGCACCAGGCGGTTACGCACCAGCACCAGTTCGCCGACCATGTTCATGATTTCGTCCAGCCGCGCGGTGTCGACGCGCACGGTGGTTTCGGCTTCGGCCGGCGGCTTTTCAGCAGGTGGTGGAGCCGCAGCAGCGCGAGCCGGGGCAGGCGCAGGTGCAGCGGCGGCTTTAGCCGGGGCTGCAGCAGCCGGCGCGGCTTTGACCGGTTCAGCTTTGACAGGCTCGGCTTTGGCAGCCGGTGCAGCAGCAGGTGCAGCGACCGCGACGGCAGGTTCGAACTTGCCTTTACCGTGCAGCTGATCCAGCAGGTCTTCGAATTCGTTGTCGGTGATCTCGTCGGAGCCTGCGGCTTTCGACGGGGTGGCCGGCGTCGCAGGCGCGGCAGGTGCCGCGGCCGGAGCAACGCCCACGGCATCGGCCGAAAACGAGCCCTTGCCATGCAGCTGATCCAGCAGCGATTCAAATTCGTCGTCAGTGATTTCGTCACTGGCCGGAGCGGCAGACGGCGTCACCGCGGCAGGTGGTTGCACCGCATCGACGGCGAACTGGCCTTTGCCATGCAGTTGATCAAGCAGTGATTCAAATTCGGCGTCGGTGATTTCGTCGCTGGCCGCGCTGCCGGCGGGTGCCGCAGCCGGTGCCGCTGCAACGGGAGCAGGTGCCGAAGCAACCGGTGCAGAAGCACCGCCTGCCGCTTGCGCCTTGACGGCGTTCAGCGAGTCCAGCAGCTGTTCGAATTCATGGTCGGTGATGTCTTCGGACGGCGCTTCAGCAACCGGCTCTTCGACCACCGGTGCCGCGGCGACTTCTTCTGCCGAGGCGGGCTCGGCCAGGCGTGCCAGGGCTGCCAGCAATTCAGGCGTGGCCGGGGTGACGCTGGAACGCTCGCGCACCTGACCGAACATGCTGTTGACGGTGTCGAGTGCTTCGAGCACGACGTCCATGAGCTCCGAGTCGACGCGCCGTTCACCCTTGCGCAGGATGTCGAACACGTTCTCGGCGATGTGACAGCATTCAACCAGCTCATTGAGCTGGAGGAAGCCGGCGCCCCCTTTTACAGTGTGAAAACCGCGAAAAATTGCATTGAGCAGGTCCGCATCGTCCGGCCGGCTTTCCAGCTCGACCAACTGCTCTGACAACAGCTCGAGAATCTCGCCGGCCTCTACCAGAAAATCCTGAAGGATTTCTTCATCGGCGCCGAAGCTCATTGGGGGGTGCTCCTAAAATTAACCGTCAAACCGATCCGGAGGCTGCACTGACGGCCTGCGCGCATTGCTTTCGTCGAAGCATTGGCGCGCGGGTCCAGCAACCACTTTCACAGAGAACCTGAAGTCAGAATCCGGATGACCGAATCAGAATCCGAGGCTGGATAGCAGATCGTCAACATCATCCTGTCCGGATACAACGTCTTCACGTTTATCGGCATGAATCTGCGGACCTTCACCCTTGGAGTGAAGTTTTTCTTCTTCTTTTTGCTGACGGAACACTTCCTGGTCGTGCTCGATGCCCGCGAAGCGGTCCACCTGGCTCGCCATGAGCACCAGCTTGAGCAGATTGCGCTCGACTTCGGTGACCAGCGTGGTCACGCGCTTGATCACCTGACCGGTGAGGTCCTGGTAATCCTGGGCGAGCAGAATGTCGTTCAGGTGCGCAGAGACCTCGGTGGTCTCCTTCTCGCTGCGGGTGAGGAACACATCGACGCGGCGGGCCAGATCACGAAACTCGTCGGCGCTGATCTCGCGACGCATGAAGCGTCCCCAATCCTCGCTCAACGACCTGGCGTCAGTACTGAGCCCGTTCATCAACGGGGTGCTCAGCTCGACCAGGTCCATGGTCCGGTTGGCGGCGTTTTCAGTCAGCCGGACCACGTACGACAGCCGCTCGGTGGCGTCGGTGATCTGGGAGACCTCCTCGGCCTGCGGCATGTTCGGGTCGATCTGGAAGTTGACGATCGCGCTGTGCAGCTCGCGCGTCAGTTTGCCGACTTCCTGATACAGGCCGCGGTCGCGGGTCTGGTTAAGCTCATGGATCAGTTGCACGGCGTCGCCGAACTTGCCTTTTTCAAGGCTCGATACCAGCTCTTGTGCGTGTTTCTTCAGGGTTGACTCAAAGTCACCCATTGTCGAATCTTTGGAATCCATAGCGCCCTCGCAGCGGACATCAGCTATTGACGCGCTCAAATATCTTTTCGATTTTCTCTTTGAGCACTTGCGCGGTGAACGGCTTCACCACGTAGCCGTTCACACCGGCCTGAGCGGCTTCGATGATCTGCTCGCGCTTGGCTTCGGCAGTGACCATCAACACCGGCAGGCTGCGCAGACGCTCGTCAGCACGCACCTGACGCAACAGGTCGATGCCGGACATGCCGGGCATGTTCCAGTCGGTGACGAGGAAGTCAAAGGCGCCGCTTTGCAGCATCGGCAATGCGGTAAGTCCGTCATCTGCTTCGGCCGTGTTGGTGAACCCAAGGTCACGCAACAGGTTTTTTATGATCCGCCGCATCGTTGAGAAGTCATCAACGATGAGGATTTTCATGTTCTTGTCCAATTCGACCTCCAAGCAGTCTTAAACGCGCCCAGCACCTGGACGCGCCACTTCATTCAACAGGCGTTACACAAAAAGGACTGCCGAGGGCACCACGCAACGAAACCGCGAAGGCTCATACCCCCGCGGTAGCGTCTGCAGTGTCCCCACACTGCCTGTCAGCGCGCGCGCCACTCTCCCAACCGCCCCCGCAAGCGGGCCGCGCACTGGCTATGCAACTGGCTGACACGCGATTCGCTGACCCCCAGGACCTCACCGATTTCCTTGAGGTTCAGCTCTTCGTCGTAGTACAGCGCCAACACCAGGCGCTCGCGCTCCGGCAAATTGGCAATGGCCTCCGCCAGCGCTCCCTGGAAGCGTTCATCTTCCAGATCGCGCGACGGTTCCATATGCGCGCTCGCGCCGTCCTCGTGCAGCCCTTCGTGTTCGCCGTCCTGCAACAGGTCGTCGAAACTGAACAGGCGGCTGCCCAAGGTATCGTTCAAAATCCCGTAATAATCATCGAGACTCAATTGGAGTTCGGCCGCAACTTCATGATCTTTAGCGTCACGACCGGTTTTTGCTTCAATTGCGCGAATTGCGTCACTGACCATTCGCGTATTGCGGTGTACCGAACGCGGCGCCCAATCCCCTTTACGCACCTCATCGAGCATCGCACCACGGATACGAATACCCGCATACGTCTCGAAACTCGCGCCTTTGCTCGCATCGTATTTGGACGACACTTCGAGCAGGCCGATCATGCCGGCCTGGATCAGGTCTTCCACCTGCACGCTGGCCGGCAGACGAGCCAACAGGTGATAGGCAATACGCTTGACCAACGGCGCATAGCGCTCGATCAATTCGCCCTGAGTGTCACGGGCGGACTTCTTGTAGGCGTTGTAGCCGTTCGCTGTCATAGCACCGGTCCTGCGCTCGTCTGATGTACCAATCGCTCGACGAAAAACTCCAGATGCCCCCGAGGGTTGGCAGGCAACGGCCAGGTATCGACCTTCTGGGCAATGGCCTTGAACGCCAGTGCGCATTTCGAACGGGGGAACGCTTCGTAGACCGCACGCTGCTTCTGCACGGCCTTGCGCACACACTCGTCGTAGGGCACCGCACCGACGTATTGTAAGGCGACGTCGAGGAAGCGATCCGTGACCTTGGTCAACTTGGCAAACAGGTTGCGGCCTTCCTGCGGGCTCTGGGCCA
>NZ_DASVUM010000022.1:0-20845 GCF_036387035.1 Pseudomonas sp.
CGGTGACAAACAGCAACTGGACATGGTCGCGACCAAGCTCAAAACCGAAGCCTCGAACGTGCAACTCCACGTCAGCGGCCACACCGACAGCGTGGGCAGCGATGCCTACAACCAGAAACTGTCGCAAAGACGTGCGCAGTCTGTGACCGATTACCTGGTCAGCGCCGGCATCCCGCGTGCCTCGTTCGTGTCGGTCGAAGGTGATGGCGAAGCGCGCCCAGTGGCGGACAACAAAACCGCCGACGGCCGTGCGTTGAACCGTCGCGTCGAGATCAAAATCAACCGTTGAGACCAGGTTGGAGCGTTGAAAAAGCCCCGGTTTAAAGCCGGGGTTTTTTATTTCTGGCAGCTCTCTAAAAAAATCGATGCCCGCACTGGCCGCTTCCTGCTCTTGGCCCCAGACAAGTTTTGAAACCTGCCTCTGGCATAGTCCTGCTCGTCACCGTACTGTGCGCACATCATTTTTTCACCGCACAAAACCAATAAAACAGCAGAGGCCTCGCATGCGTGTGTTTTGGGGATTAGGGAAAGTGCTGACAACGGGATTCTGGCTGCTTGTACTCGCCAGTCTGGCCATGGTCATGCCAAACCCCTTCGACGTACTGTTCAAACTGGCGGGTGGGCTCTTGCTGCTCATCCACATCATCGAACTCATCGGCTTCAACGCCACCCTGCGGGGGCGCGCGCACCCTGGGCGGGATCGCCTCCTGATCCTGCTCTTTGGCATTTTCCACTTGAACACCATCGCACGCCCACAGGCCGAGGTTAATCATGCGTAACGCAATGCTGATGACGGCGGCTCTGATGTCGGCCCTGAGCAGTTCCTGGGTAATGGCCCAGACTATCTCCGTTGAATCCCACTCATTGATGCGGCTGCCGTCGAAAACCAGCGTATTGCAGCTGGATCGACTTGAAGTCGCCGACTACGGCACCCTCTTGATCCCGGCCGGACTGACCGAGGTCACCATCGGCCAGCTCGTCATGGGCCATGAATCGCGCATCGCCATCGTTCCGAGCGCCGAGGCGTTCAGCCTGCACGTCAAACAGGGCGACCTGGGCAGCGGCGCCGAGATCACCGCCCGTGGCGCCCCGGGCACTTTCGAGAAACCGCCAACGCCCGGTCGCAACCTCAACCTACGGATCCAGCAACTCAATGCTGATCAACTGTTCATCGACGCGCGCGGCGGCGCCGGATCGCCGGGTTACGTGGGCCTCGACGGTGGCAACGGTGTCGATCCGGGCTGCACTTGGGGTTCCGCCAGCCGCGGGATAGACGGCGACAATGGCGGCAATGGCCGCGACGGCGCACCGGGAGCGGTCGTTCGTCTCGACCTGCCGGCGGCCTTCGGCAATGATCGCATCAAGGTGAACGTGCAAGGCGGCGCCGGAGGCATTGGCGGCGACGGCGGTCGCGGCGGCAAAGGCGGCGCCTCCAAGGGCTGCGTGGTCTATCGCGCTGACGGCGCCAAGTCCGGCAAGAACGGCGACAAGGGCCAGTCGGGTGCCGTCGGGCCGGCAGGTGCCATCGTGGTTCGCAACCTATAAGCCAAGCGCTTTACGCTCAAAATATTGGCCGGCTTGCGGCAATCGCCACGACGGCCACCCCCACGATCAGATTGATTCCGACCAGACGGCGGATGCCGCCCAGTGCGGCTGCCCCCTCCGCCCATTGCTCGGCGAGTACCGCCTTGCGCAGTTGCGGCAGGTTTAACGTCGAGACGCGCAGAAACAGCGCCACCATCACGACATACAGGCCCATCATCGCCTGCACATAGCGAGGAGCCGTCTGAAACCCGCTGAAATTGACGTTGATCAGGCCAATGCCCGTCACCGGCAGCAGGATCACCGCGCACCAGACCCAGACGAAGAAGCGCGGCAACACCTGCAGCCACAGCTTCAACCGGGCCGGGCCCTCGAGGGCGGAAATGACCGCCGGTCGAAAAATCATCCAGGCGAAAAACATCCCTCCTACCCACACAATCGCTGCCAGGACGTGCAAGGTGTAGACAAAGGCTACAGGTGACATCGAGAACTCCGATCTGCGCAGAAAGAATTAGCGCGGTATGATAGCCGCCCGCTGCGACTACTGAAGATATATCCAGCGGTTTTCGTGTTTTCATTCAGCACCCGTGACGCCGAGCCAACGACCCAGCCCATGATCAGCACCGAACTCAAATCCCAGATTCAGGGCGCTTATTCGCGTTTCCTCGAAGCCAAAAGCCTCAAGCCTCGTTACGGCCAGCGCCTGATGATCGCTGAAGTGGCGAAGGTGCTGGGTGACGTCGACACGGACGAAGAAGGCCGCCGTTCGGGTGATCCCGCCGTGGTCGCGGTCGAGGCGGGAACGGGCACCGGTAAAACCGTCGCTTACGCCATCGCCGCCATCCCGACCGCCAAAGCCGCAGGCAAGCGCCTGGTGATCGCGACCGCTACCGTCGCGCTGCAGGAGCAGATCGTCTACAAAGACCTGCCTGACTTGATGCGCAACAGTGGCCTCAACTTCACCTTCTCGCTGGCCAAGGGCCGTGGCCGTTACATGTGCCTGTCCAAGCTCGACATGCTGCTGCAGGAAGGCGACGCCCAGAGCGCGACCGCACAGCTGTTTGAAGAAGAAGGCTTCAAGATCGAAGTGGACGAGGCCAGCCAGAAGCTGTTCACCACCATGATCGAGAAGCTTGCCGGCAACAAATGGGACGGCGACCGCGACAGCTGGCCTCAGGAACTGGCTGACCAGGACTGGGCACGTCTGACCACCGATCACAGCCAGTGCACCAACCGCCATTGCCCGAATTTCCAGCAGTGTGCGTTCTACAAGGCGCGCGAAGGCATGGGCAAAGTCGACGTCATCGTCACCAACCACGACATGGTTTTGGCTGACCTTGCGCTGGGCGGCGGCGCTGTCCTTCCCTACCCCCGCGACACCCTGTATGTGTTCGACGAAGGCCATCACCTGCCAGACAAGGCCATCGGCCACTTCGCCCATTTCAGTCGCCTGCGGTCCACCGCTGACTGGCTGGAGCAAACCGCCAAGAACCTCACAAAATTGCTCGCACAGCATCCGCTGCCGGGCGATCTGGGCAAACTGATCGAGCAGGTGCCCGAGCTGGCACGCGAGATCAAGACCCAGCAGCAGTTCATGTTCACGGCCTGCGAGCAGCTTGCCGATTTCAAACCCGGCGAAGACATGGAAGGCCGCGAGCGTCCGCGCCATCGTTTCATTGGCGGTGTGGTCCCCGAGCACATGCGCGAGATGGGCATTGAGCTGAAAAAAGGCTTTGCCCGTCTGGACGATCTGTTCACGCGCCTGACCGAGCTGCTCAAAGAAGGCATGGACGGCGAGGTCAACATCGGCATCGCCAGCCACCAGGCTGAAGAGTGGTATCCACTGTTCGGCAGTCTGCTGGCCCGCGCCCATGGCAACTGGGAGCTGTGGACCGCCTTCACCGCTGAAGACCCCGAAAACAGCCCACCGATGGCGCGCTGGCTGACCCTGGCCGACAGCGGCTCGCTGTTCGACATCGAAGTCAACGCCAGCCCGATCCTGGCGGCGGAAATGTTACGCCGCAATCTGTGGAACGTGGCCTACGGCGCGCTGGTGACATCTGCCACGCTGACAGCCCTGGGCAAGTTCGACCGTTTTCGCATGCGTGCCGGGCTACCGAAAGACGCCGTCACTGCCGTGGTACCGAGTCCTTTCCATCACGCCGACGCAGGCGTATTGCGCGTGCCTGATCTCAAGGCCGACCCTCGCAATGCGGCCGAGCACACGGCGGCCATCATTCGTGAGCTGCCGAATCTGGTTGAGGGCTCGAAAGGCACGCTGGTGCTGTTCTCGTCGCGCAAACAGATGCAGGAAGTTTTCGACGGGCTGGAGCGGGACTGGCGTAAGCGGGTCTTCATCCAGGGCAACCTGTCCAAGCAGGAAACCCTCAACAAGCACAAGGCGCGGGTCGACGGCGGCGAGGAAAGCGTCCTCTTCGGGCTGGCCAGCTTCGCCGAAGGGGTGGACCTTCCGGGTGCTTATTGCGAGCACGTGGTGATCGCCAAGATTCCCTTCGCCGTGCCGGATGATCCGGTCGAGGCCGCGCTGGCCGAATGGATCGAAGCCCGAGGCGGCAATCCGTTCATGGAAATCGCCGTCCCCGATGCGTCGCTGCGCCTGATCCAGGCCTGCGGTCGACTGCTGCGCACCGAACAAGACCGCGGCATCATCACGCTGCTGGATCGCCGGGTCGTGACCCAGCGCTATGGCAAAGCCATCCTCAACGCACTGCCGCCGTTCCGGCGCGAAATTTCCTGAACCCGTGTGCTGAATAAAACACGGTAGACCGGGTCTTACCCCGGTCCGCCCGGTTGCGCGCGACCTCTGTCGTGCTCCGGGCCTCGGATGATCAAGGAGCTTCAGATCACATGATTCGCCGTTCACTGTCCGCCCTCCTTGCCACGCTGTGCGCCGGCATGGCCCACGCAGGGCCTGATGTGCAGCAAACGCTGTTCAATTTCGTACGGCCCGCCGACGTGGTGAAGGTCACGACCCAGGATGCCGGCTTTCCCCAGGCCAATGCCGAACAGACGGCCGAAGGCGAAGTGCTGCGCCGGGTCATTTTCAATCCGGTCGCCAAACCCAGCCTGCAGCTGACCCCGCAGTCCGGCGTCTGGGACTGGAGCGCCGACAGCGCCATGACCCTGCGTCTGCAGAGCGCCATGGACTGGGCATTGACGCTGTACGTACAGGTCGAAAGCCGGGACGGCAAGGTCCTCACCAGCCGGATCGATCTCCCGGCCGGTCCGGCGCAAACGCTGGTGCTTCCGCTCAAGGCCAGTTCGCCACTGACCCAGGGCATGCGCGCCGGGCCACCGATGCCGTGGGTGTACGAGGGGCAGCGAGTGTTGCTGGCCCCTACCGAAGGCGAACTGAACAGCGCCGAGGTTTCATCGGTCACGGTGTCGATGTCCCAACCCAATGTGGCGCAGAGCGTCCTGGTGGAGAAATTCGGCGTGCAAGCGGGCGATGCGCTGCAAACCGCTGCGTACAGCCAACTGGTTGACGGCTATGGCCAGTCCACGCGAGGCAAATGGCCGGAGAAGGTCAGCAGCGACGATCAGCTCAAGGCACTGGCCAGCAAGGAACAACAACAGTTGCAGGCCTGGCTGAAAGACCGTCCGAGCCACGATAGATACGGCGGCCTGCTCAACGGCCCGGCGTTCGAACCGAAGGGCTTTTTCCGCACCGAAAAACGCGACGACCGCTGGTATCTGGTGACGCCGGAAGGCCATCCGTTTTACTCCCTCGGGGTCAACGCCGTTACCGCTGACGACAGCCAGACCTACGTTGAAGGCCGCGAAGGGATGTTCTCCGGTTTGCCCGGCAGCGATGATCCCCTCGCTGCGTTCTACGGCAAGGGCGACGATAACCGCGAGACGGGGGCGAACCGGAACCGGCAGTTCGATCAGGGCCGCTGGTTCGATTTCTACGGTGCGAACCTGCAGCGCACCTACGGCGTGCCAACGTGCGTGGAAGTGTCCAGACCCGCCGAGCCCGCCGACGAGGAAGACGCAACGGTATCAACCGGTGACAGCGCCACCGGGCAAGCCACGCCCGCGCCTGCATCTGAAGCGCCTGCCGCACCGGCACCTGCACCTACGATTGAATGCAAACCGGTGATTGTGGACAGCAAGCGCTGGGCTGATCACACCCTGCAGCGCTTGCAGGCGTGGGGCTTCAACACGGTGGGCAACTGGAGCGAGCCGGCGCTTCAAAGCCTTGAGCGCGGCAAAAAAGACCGCGTGCCGTACACCCTGCCGCTGTCCATCGTTGGCGACTACGTCAGCATCAGCACTGGCCAGGATTGGTGGGGCGGCATGCCTGACCCGTTTGATCCGCGCTTCGCCATGGCTACTGAGCGCGCCGTCGCCATCGCCGCCCGTGACCATCGCGATGACCCGTATCTGATCGGTTACTTTGCCGATAACGAACTGGCGTGGGCCGCGCCGGGCAATGATCCGAAAAGTCGCTATGCGTTGGCTTACGGCACGCTGAAGTTGACCACCGATGTGCCGGCCAAACGGGCGTTTCTCAAGCAGTTGCGCGACAAGTACCGCAACGAGGAGGGCCTGTCCAAGGCCTGGGGCATCCACCTCGCCGCGTGGGAGTTGATGGAAGACCCGGGCTTCGAACCGCCGCTGCCCAGTGCAGAGCACCCGGAGATCGACAACGACTTCAGGTATTTCCAGCGCGTGTTCGCCGAGACCTATTTCAAGACGATTTCCGACGCCCTGAAGTGGCATGCGCCGAACCATTTGCTGCTCGGCGGCCGGTTCGGTGTCACCAGCCCCGAGGCGACCGAAGCCTGCGCGAAATACTGCGACGTTCTGAGCTTCAACTTTTATACCCTCAAACCTCAGGATGGCGTGGACTTCGCGACACTGCGCGTCTTGGACAAGCCTGTGCTGGTCACCGAGTTTCACTTCGGTTCCCGTGATCGCGGGCCGTTCTGGGGCGGGGTGATCGAAGTGCCGCGTGAGGAAGATCGCGGCCCGGCATACGCCAATTTCCTGAAGAGCGCGCTGGCCGAGCCTTCTATCGTCGGCGTGCACTGGTTCCAATACCTGGATCAGCCTGTGACCGGCCGATTGCTCGACGGCGAAAACGGCCACCTCGGGCTGGTAGGGATCACCGACGTTCCGTATCAAGGCTTCGTCGACGCGGTGCACAAGGCCAATGGGCAGGTCGTGGATGTGATAGGCAAACGCCCTTAACCGGGCGGTTCCCAAAGCAGTCAATCGCTGGAACAATGCTCACCCTTTTTGCAGCCCGACCGGAGAGCCAGACCGTGCAGATTCAAGGCCATTTCGAGCTTCAGTTTGAGGCCGTGCGCGAGGCATTCGCTGCGCTGTTCGACGATCCGCAGGAGCGTGGCGCCGCGCTTTGCGTGCAAATCGGCGGGGAGACGGTGCTGGATCTGTGGGCAGGCACGGCGGACAAGGACGGCGGCGAAGTCTGGCACAGCGATATCATCGCCAACCTGTTCTCCTGCACCAAGACGTTTACAGCGGTCACTGCGTTGCAGCTGGTGGGTGAGGGCAAGCTGAATCTGGACGAGCCCGTCGCTCGTCTCTGGCCGGAGTTCGCCGCCAACGGCAAAGCGTCCATCACGCTGCGCCAGATGCTCTGCCATCAGGCGGGGCTGCCGGCGATCCGTGAAATGTTGCCGGCCCAGGCGCTTTACGACTGGCAGGCCATGACGGACGCGTTGGCCGCCGAGCAACCCTGGTGGACGCCGGGGCAGGGTCATGGTTATGCGGCAATCACCTATGGCTGGCTGGTGGGCGAGATGATTCGTCGTGCTGACGGTCGCGGGCCTGGCGAGTCCATTGCGGCGCGGATCTCGCGGCCGTTGGGCCTGGATTTTCATGTCGGACTCGCCGACGAAGCGTTTCATCGCGTCGCCCACATCGCCCGGGGCAAGGGCAATATCGGTGACGAAGCCGCGCAGCGCCTGTTGCAGGCCACCTTGCGTGAACCTACTTCCATGACGGCGAGGGCGTTTACCAACCCGCCGTCGATCATGACCAGCACCAACAAGCCCGAGTGGCGCCGCATGCAGCAGCCTGCCGCCAATGGCCATGGCAATGCACGCAGTCTGGCCGGCTTCTACAGCGGCCTGCTCGATGGCAGCCTGCTGGACGGCGACCTGCTCAACGAGCTGACGCGCGAGCACAGCATTGGCCCGGACAAGACATTGCTGACTCAGACCCGCTTCGGTCTGGGCTGCATGCTCGACCAACCGACCGTGGCCAACGCGACCTTTGGCCTGGGTGCGAAGTCATTTGGCCATCCGGGTGCGGGCGGCTCGGTGGGCTTCGCTGATCCCGAGCGCGATGTGGCGTTCGGGTTCGTGACGAACACGCTGGGTCCTTACGTACTGATGGACCCGCGCGCTCAGCGTCTGGTACGCGTGCTTGGTGAGTGTTTGCAGTAACAATCGCCGTTAAGTGCTTGTTCTACCGACTGTCAGTTAAACCTTATTAACAGAGCCGTAGGGCGGTTTCTTTTTCCAAAACGGTCTTTATGCGTGTTATATGAGCGCTGCTTCGTTCATTTTCTGATCAATTCTTTGTGTGGGTCACCCATGTCAGCTAACAAAAGTCTCGCATTTGCTGTTTGCCTCGCCGTCACCGGCTGTGCGCAAACTCCTCAGGATCAGTCGGCCAGCAATGATCACTGGTGGTCGTTCGGTTCAGCCAAGGGTGCAGATGTCGCGCCGGCAACCCCGGCCCCAAGCGCTGCGGTGGCGCAAGTGGCGAAATCTCAGGCCGAAACCGGCACGCGCTGGTACTGGCCGTTTGGGTCTGACCACGGGACTACCGAGACCAAGCCGGAAGTGGCCGCGACTCAACCGGCTGCCGCGCCAGCACTTGCCCAAGGCAACGACGCCACCAAATGGTGGTGGCCGTTTGGCGCAAACGAAGCCAAAAAGGACGCCGCACCGGTTGTTCCTAAAGTCGACCCTAAAGTGACCCAGGCCTGGCTGGATCTGAACGAGCCGAAAGTCCGCGAAGCGATCAAGGACAGCCAGTTCCAGTTCGAACGCCGTGACGATACCCTCGTGGTGACCGCGCCTGTCGACAGCACCTTCAACCCGAAACGCCCGGAAATGCTCCTGCCGACCAACCTCGGCCCGATCAGCCGCATGGCCAAGATCGTTGAAGTCGATCAGCGCGCCGCCGTTTTGGTGCTGGGCCACAGCGACGTTGCGGGTGATGCCGATCTCAAGATCAGCCAGCAGCGCGCCCAATCGGTCGCGGCGATTTTCCGCCTCAGTGGCCTGCAGCGTAATCGTCTGAACCTGCGAGGCATGGGCGCGGACATGCCGCGTGCTGCCAGCGACAGCGTGCCGGGTCGCGCGCTGAACCGCCGTGTGGAAATCATTCTCACGCCGCAGGACACCATGGTTGCCCTGATGGCCAAGTACAACCTGCCGCCTGCGCCGACCCTGCTGGCCGTGCAGAACGCCAACGCGGCTCCAGCGCCAGCCCCGGTTGCTGCGCCAACCAAGGCCGCTGCACCTGCCAAGTCGGCTGCACCGGCCAAGAAAGCGACTGCCAGCAAAGCGGCCGCCGCCAAGGCACCTGCCGCCAAAAAAGCTCCTGTAAAGAAAGCGGCGCCGGTCAAAGCCAAAGCTGCGCCCGCCAAAGCTGCCGTCAAGAAACCTGCCCCGGATGCTCAAGCCGGCAACTGAGGTTACTATCGAGGTCCTGTTCACGGATCTCGATAAAGGAAGGCAGTGATGAGCCAGCGTCTGGCCGATATGCGCCGTAACTATGCCCGCGAAGGGTTGACCGAAGCGCAGGCTCCGGAAGAACCCTTCGCACTGTTTCATCGCTGGTTCAACGAAGCGATAGAAACCGAGCAGCCGCCGGTTGAAGCGAACGCCATGACGCTGGCGACCGTCGACGCCGACGGTCGCCCGCATTGCCGGGTCTTGCTGCTCAAAGGCCTGGACGCGCAGGGCTTCACGTTCTTCACAAACTACGAGAGCGCCAAAGGCCAGCAGATAGACGCGCGTCCTTTCGCCGCCATGACGTTCTTCTGGCCCACATTGGAACGTCAGGTGCGCATCGAGGGCCGCGTGTCGAAGGTCAGCCACCAGGAATCCGACGCCTATTTCCAGGTGCGTCCCCTGGGCAGCCGACTGGGTGCCTGGGCATCGCCGCAAAGCCGGGTGATCGCCGACCGTGAACAACTCGAAGGTTTACTCAAAGCCACCGAGGCACGTTTTCTGGACACCCAGCCGGACTGTCCCGAGCACTGGGGCGGCTACCGTCTGGTACCGGATCGCATCGAATTCTGGCAGGGCCGCCCAAGCCGTCTCCACGACCGCCTGAACTATCGGGTGGCTGAAGGTGAGTGGCAGCGCGAGCGCCTCGCGCCTTGATGGGCGCCGCCGGGCTGCATGAGTGTCAGCCTTCAAAGACGCTGTCACAGTTTTCTTTGAATCAATTTTTGGCGTTGTCGTCCACTGAAGTAGACGCTGGCGTGTGCTGTATCACGCCTGAATAAACGTAAATTATCGGTACAGGACCGTGACACCGATTGGCGTCGCAGAGTCTAATGGCTACCTGTTCCTCTGGAGATACTGTTATGCGTAAGTCTGTACTGTTGGTTGCTTCGTTCACCGCCATGGCACTGACGCTGGGCGGCTGTACTTCGAGCCTCACCGGCGACTCGTACTCGCGCGACGAAGCTCGTCAGGTGCAGACCGTACGCCTGGGCACCATCGAGTCGTTGCGTCCGGTGAAGATTGAAGGCACCAAAACGCCGATCGGCGCCGGTGCCGGTGCCATTGTTGGTGGCGTGGGGGGTAGCGCCATCGGTGGCGGTCGCGGCAGCATCGTGACGGCCGTAATCGGTGCGGTTGCCGGTGGTTTGCTGGGTTCGGCAGCGGAAGGCGGCCTGACCCGTGCCCAAGGCGTCGAGATCACCGTTCGTGAAGACGACGGCACCATGCGTGCTTATGTGCAGGAAGTGCAAGAGAACGAGATCTTCCGCGTCGGCGAGCGTGTTCGCATCATGACCGTCAACGGCACCAGTCGCGTCAGCCACTAAACTGCGCTGCACGTCCTGAACGAGCGTAAATACTTCGCTTGTCAAAACGCCCCGATCAGTCGGGGCGTTTTGCATTTCAGCCCGCTATTGCCGGGATGGGCCCTTGGTGGCAGCGATTGAAGGCGTGCCCCTACTGGCGAGTGCGGTGACGCCGTAGCCGATGAGCGCGGCGAGAACAGACCCCGTCAAAATGCCCATTCGGTCCATTCCCGCAAACTCGCTTTGCCCCGGAACGAACGCCAGCGATCCGACAAACAGGCTCATGGTAAAGCCGATCCCGCAGAGGATCGCAACGCCCAGCACTTGCCCCCAGTTCGCGCCGGTCGGCAATGAGGCCAGTCCCGTCTTGATCGCCAGCCACGTCAGACCAAACACGCCGATAACTTTGCCCAACAGCAGGCCAAGCGCGATGCCGAGCGGCACGGGGTGGATGAAGCTTTCCAGCGTGACGCCGGCCAAAGGGACGCCGGCGTTGGCGAAGGCAAACAGCGGCAGAATGCAGTAAGCCACCCGGGGATGCAGGCCGTGTTCGAGTTGCTGGAGCGCAGCGGGGGTGTCGCCGGGCGTGCGCAGCGGAATGCAGAACGCGAGCACCACGCCGGCCAGCGTCGCATGGACGCCACTCTTGAGCACACAGACCCACAGCACTATGCCGACCAGCAAGTAGGGCGCGAGCCTGGCCACGCCCAGGCGGTTCATGCCGATCAGAACGGCAATCGACCCTGCTGCCAGCGCCAATGCAAGGCTGGACAGCTCGCCCGAGTAGAACAGCGCAATGACGATGATCGCGCCAAGGTCGTCGATGATCGCCAGGGTCATGAGGAACAGCTTGAGCGACACCGGCACCCGCTTGCCCAGTAGCGCAAGCACGCCAAGGGCGAATGCGATGTCGGTCGCTATGGGGATCGCCCAGCCACCCAGCGCGGCCGGATCATCCTTGTTCAGCGCCCAGAAGAACAGGGCGGGTATGACCATGCCACCGATGGCCGCCGCGCCCGGCAGGACAATCTGCGAAGGTCGCGACAGGTGCCCTTGCAACACCTCACGCTTGACCTCCAGCCCGATCAGCAGGAAGAACAACGCCATCAGCCCGTCGTTGATCCACAGCAGCAATGGCTTAGCGATTTTCAGCGCCCCGACTTGCGCAACGACCGGCGTGTCGAGCAGGGCGTTATACAGCCATGAGAGGGGCGAATTATTGATGATTAGAGCGAGGGCCGCGGCGGCAATCAGCAGCAAGCCTCCCGCGGCTTCCAGCTGGAAAAGACGTCTGAATGTATTGCGTACGGGCAAGGTCACGCTCCAAGGGCAGCCTGAAAAGGAGCGCCACCCTAGCGCGCGTCGGTGTGACTTGAAACTGGATCTGAAGCCGGATTTGTAAGCAGAAATAACGCCCTACAGCGCCCGCTCACGAATCCGAAGGATTCGCTTTATGGGGCTGTAGGACGATGCCGCGAAAGGGGCTTATGCAGTGATGCCCAACATATCTCGGGCCAATGCTTCGGCAATCCGGATCCCGTCGACGCCGGCCGACAGGATGCCGCCGGCATAGCCTGCACCTTCTCCGGCCGGGAACAACCCCTTGACGTTCAGGCTTTGCAGGTCTTCGCCACGGGTGATGCGCAGCGGAGAGGAGGTGCGCGTTTCGATGCCGGTGAGGATGGCGTCGTGTTGCGAGAAGCCTTTGATCTGCTTCTCGAACGCGGGCAGCGCCTCACGAATGGCTTCGATGGCGAAGGCCGGCAGCGCGTCGGCAAGGTCGGTCAGCTTAACACCGGGCTTGTAGGACGGTTCGACTGCGCCCAGCGCCGTTGACGCTTTGCCCGCGATGAAATCGCCGACCAGCTGCGCCGGTGCTTCGTAGGTTTCGCCGCCCATGAGGTAGGCATGCGACTCCAGACGCTCCTGCAGTTCGATACCCGCCAGCGGGCTGCCCGGGTAATCCTGCTCGGGGGTAATGCCCACGACGATCCCGGAGTTGGCGTTGCGCTCGTTACGCGAGTACTGGCTCATGCCGTTGGTGACCACGCGATGGGGCTCCGAGGTCGCGGCGACCACGGTGCCGCCGGGGCACATGCAGAAGCTGTACACCGAGCGGCCGTTTTTGGCGTGGTGCACCAGCTTGTAATCGGCTGCGCCAAGTTTCGGGTGACCGGCGTACTTGCCCAGTCGCGCGCGGTCGATCAAGCCCTGCGGGTGCTCGATGCGGAAGCCGACCGAAAACGGCTTAGCTTCCATGAACACGCCGCGCCCGTGGAGCATGCGGAAGGTGTCGCGGGCGCTGTGGCCCAGTGCCAGGATGACGTGGCGCGAGTCGATTCGCTCGCCGCTGTCGAGCACCACGCCCTGCATCTGACCGTCTTCGATCAGCACATCGGTGACGCGTTGCTGGAAACGCACTTCGCCGCCCAGCGCTTCGATCTGATGGCGCATGTTTTCAACGACACCGGTCAGCCGGAAGGTGCCGATGTGCGGCTTGCTGACGTAGAGAATCTCTTCCGGCGCGCCGGCTTTGACGAACTCGTGCAGGACCTTGCGGCCGATGAATTTAGGGTCTTTGATCTGGCTGTAGAGTTTGCCGTCGGAAAACGTCCCCGCGCCGCCCTCGCCGAACTGCACGTTGGATTCGGGGTTGAGCACGTTCTTGCGCCACAGGCCCCAGGTGTCCTTGGTGCGCTGACGAACTTCCGTGCCGCGCTCAAGGATGATCGGCTTGAAGCCCATCTGCGCGAGCAACAGGCCGGCGAAAATCCCGCACGGACCAAAGCCGACCACCAAGGGGCGCTCGCTGAGGTCGGCAGGGGCGTGGCCCACCACCTTGTAACTGACGTCCGGCGCCGGGCCGACGTGTTTGTCGTGGCTCAGGCGCTGGAGCAGGGCGGCTTCGTCGCGCACCTGGAAGTCGACGGTGTAAATGAACTGCAGTTCGGTGGATTTCTTGCGCGCATCGTAGCTGCGCTTGAACAGGGTGAAATCCAGAAGCTCGTCGCTGCCGATGGCCAGGCGCTGCAGAAGTGCGGGGCGCAGTTCGTCGTCCGCGTGGTCCAGCGGCAGTTTGAATTCGGTGATTCGTAACATTGAAAGATCCGGTTTCGGGCCGCAGGATCGGCCCGGCAGCACTACAAGAGCGCGCGATTATAAGACACATTGGGCAGGGAGCGGTGGCCGGAGCGACGACATCCGCCGCGCAGCATTCGAGCGGTCTTGCACACGGCCAATGTAGGAGTGAGCTTGCTCGCGAAGGCGTCCGTCGGTCAGCATATCAGTGCCTGACTCGCCGCATTCGCGAGCAAGCTCACTCCCACAGGTTTTGCATCTGTTCAGATTCAGTGCAACGCGTTCAGTCGTTACGCATCGCACCGAAGTAGGCGCAGCCGCGCTGAACCTGGCCATTGACCCGCAGCTCGGCGGTCAGGTGCTGAACCGAGCCATTCAACGGGTCCACACAACGCAGCGGCGCGACGTAGAGTTCGACGTGCTGATTGTTGGCGTCGGTGATCAGGTTGAAGCGGCCTTCGGGCATCTGCTCCTCCATGTAGGGCACGGCGAACGGCTCCTTGCCCTCGCGCTCAAGCACCAGACCCTTGCCGCTGGCGTTGAGGTTCCACTTCGGACCGTTGCCGCTGGCATGAATCGTCAGGCGCTTGAAGTTGGGGTCCTCGCAGGCGCCGCTCGGGCGCTCGACGCGGTAGAGCTGGTAAATGTCGGCCTGCCCGTCACTGCCTTGGGCCTTGCTTGCGACGAAGTTGCCGCGCACATCGGCGAACGCCTTGCCGTTCTTGTCCACCACCGAAGCGGCCTCCTGCAGGACGCCGGTGTTGCCCTTGTCGGTCACGGCATAGCGGCGCTGTTCGTTGCACGGGGCGAAGAACAGTTTGCCGCCGTCACCGCTGAGGGTGCCCTGCATGCGGATCATGCCGGCGGTCGACACTTTGCTGTCATTGGAAGACATGGGCATCAACTGGCAGCCGGCAAACAGGGGCAACACGGCGAACATCAGGGCGGAACGAGCAGCGAACATGGGGCGGTCTCCAGACAAGTGCCGCCACGTTACGCAGCCTGCTCGCTCATCACAAGGGGGAGTAGCCGACGTGATACGTCTGTCCGGTTTGTAGCCCTTCGACACTTTTTGCATACGCCAACGCTACATCCGCTGCCGGGACCGGCTTGAAGCCGCGGAAGTACGGCGCGTAGCTGCCCATGGCTTCGACCAGCACGCCGGGGCTGACCGAATTGACCCGCATGCCGCGCGGCATCTCGATCGCGGCGGCGCGCACGAAGGCATCGATGGCGCCGTTGACCAGGCTGGCAGACGCCCCGGTGCGAATCGGATCGACGCTGGTGATGCCAGTGGTGAACGTGAATGACGCGCCGTCGTTGGCGAATTCCCGGCCAATCAACAGCAGGTTGACCTGGCCCATGAGCTTGTCACGCAGGCCGAGGTCGAAAGCCTCGGCGGTCATCTCGCCCAGCGGCGCGAAGGTGACATTACCCGCTGCGCATATCAATGCGTCGAAAGGGCCTGTCCGTTCGAACAGTTTGCGGATCGAGTCGCTGTCACTAATATCGACGTGCTCGTCCGCGCCGGTTCTGCCGATGCGGATGATCTCGTGGCGTGGCGACAGTTCTTTATCAATCGCCGAGCCGACGGTGCCGCTGGCGCCAATCAATAGAATCTTCATGATGCGGTTTACCCCTGGAATGGATCAGGCGCTCAGTGTGAGTCGCCTTTTTCCGCTGAAACAGGGGCTAAACGGCAATCCCGGTTTGTCAGAAAGGAAACAATCATGAGCGAGATGGACGACCTGGCCGCGTTCGCGATGCTGGTTGAGGCCAATAGCTTCACCCTGGCCGCGCAATGGCTGGACACCAGTACCAGCCAACTGTCCAAGCGCATCAGCAAACTGGAAAAAAGCTTCGGCGTGACGCTGCTCCATCGCACCACTCGCAGCCTGACCCTGACCTCGGCGGGCGCCATTCTCCTGCCCGAGGCTCGCGCTCTGCTGGCGCAACGCGACCGGGTCCGCGACGCGATGGCTCACTTGAGCGAAAGCCTGATCGGCACCGTGCGCCTGACGGTTCCGGTGTCATTGGGCGAAACATTTTTTGAAGGCCTGCTCACCGAATTCGCCCATGCCTACCCCGACGTGCAGATTGAACTGGACCTCAACAACCACTTCCGCGACATGCGCCGTGACGGGTTCGACCTGGGGATTCGCTCCAGCGTGGGCATAGACGAGCGTCTGGTGGCCAAACCATTGCTGTCGTTACAGGAACTGACCTGCGCCAGCCCCGCCTACCTCGCCAGACACGGCACTCCGCAAGCGCCGGAAGAACTGCGCGTCCACCGATGCCTGCTCAACAGCCACTCCACCGGCCGCGAATCGTGGGGCTACCACCAGAAACACGAACTGACCCGGGTAAACGTTCGCGGCACCTTCGCCAGCAACCACTACGGCCTGCTGAAAAAAGCCGCACTGGTCGGCGCCGGCATCGCGCGCCTGCCGTCGTACATGGTGCATGAGGAACTGAAAGACAAGCGATTGCACTGGCTACTGCGCGATCACCAGACGCCGGTCTCATCGCTGTACCTGGTCCACCCTTTCGAAGGACGACTGCCGCGGCGGGTGCAGGTCATGGCCGACTACCTCACCCAATGGTTCGAGCGAAGCACCGCGGCGCTGGAGACGCTCTGACCGCCAGGGCAATTCTCCCTCGTCAGAACGGCGACAGAGCCGGCGCGGAGCGCCACAGGATGCATTCCCACGCAGAGCGTGTGGAACGATCAGACAGGTTTAAACAATCAAAATTGATGGCGCAGCCACTGGCCTCTTCCCGGCTAAAGCCGGTCCCACGAAAAGCGGCGCGTGCAGTCAGTGGCACCGACGCGTCCCCGTAGGACCGGCTTCAGCCGGAAAGCCGTTGCCGTTGCCATTGTTTTTGACCTTCAAACACAAAGGGTTCAAACACCGCAAAACGCGACTTTGGTGCAGGCTGAACGGAGGTTTCGCGCAGTGGGCCGAGCCGCATGGATGCGGCGAGAGCTGCCCCCCGCCATGGATGGCGGATGGCAGCGGGCCCACGGAGTGAGACCGGAGTGAAGGAACCCGACGAAGTCGGGCCCAACCGAGAGCAGGCACTTTTGGTTACTTTTAGTGCTTTTTAAAAGTAACTCGCCGAAGGCGAAACAGTCTGCCCTTAGGCAGACGCCCTTGATCTTGCTTTAGATCCGGACCCATTACCCGCCCAAATAAGCATCCCGCACTTTCGGATCAACCAACAACTCCGCCCCCGAACCCTGCATCACCACCCGGCCGTTCTCCAGAACATACGCACGATCAGCGATCTTCAACGCCTGATTCGCATTCTGCTCCACCAGAAACACCGTCACCCCGTCCCGACGCAACTGCTCAACAATCTCGAAAATCTGCTGAATGATAATCGGCGCCAACCCCAGCGAAGGCTCATCCAGCAGCAACAGCTTCGGCTTACTCATCAAGGCACGACCGATCGCCAGCATCTGCTGCTCACCGCCCGACATCGTCCCGCCGCGCTGATTGAACCGCTCCTTCAAACGCGGGAACAGCTCAAGCACCTTATCCATCTGCACCTGATAATCGTCCTTGTCGGTAAAGAACCCGCCCATGGCCAGGTTCTCCTCCACCGTCAGACGGGCGAACACACGACGGCCCTCCGGCACCACCGCAATGCTCTTGCGCATGATCACCGACGACTCAAGACCGACCAGCTCCTCGCCCATGTACCGGATGCTGCCGCTGTGCGCACGCGGTGAACCGCACAGCGTCATCAACAGCGTCGACTTGCCCGCACCATTGGCGCCGATCAGCGTGACGATCTCGCCTTGCTGCACATCGATGCTGACACCGTGCAACGCCTGGATCTTGCCGTAGAAGGTAGAAACGTTATCGAACTGCAGCATTTACGCTTCCCCCAGGTAGGCTTTGATCACTTCAGGATTGTCACGGATCTGCTCGGGCGTGCCATCCGCCAGCGGCGTGCCCTGGTTGATCACCACGATATGGTCGGAAATGCTCATGACCAGCTTCATGTCGTGCTCGATCAGCAACACCGTCGCGTTGTGCTCGTTGCGCAGCACGCCGATCAACGCTTTCAAGTCTTCGGTTTCTTTCGGGTTCAAACCGGCCGCCGGCTCGTCGAGCATCAGAATGCGCGGGCGCGTCATCATGCAGCGGGCGATTTCCAGACGGCGTTGTTGACCGTAAGCCAGCGTGCCGGCGGGACGGTTGGCGAACTCCTTAAGGTCAACGGCTTCGAGCCAATGCTCGGCGTACTCCATCGCCTCGCGTTCGCTCTTGCGGTAGGCCGGGGTCTTGAACAGGCCGGACAGGAAATTCGTGTTGAGGTGGCGATGCTGGGCAACCAGCAGGTTCTCCACCGCGGTCATTTCCTTGAACAGGCGTACGTTCTGGAACGTTCGCACCACGCCTTTGCGGGCGATCTCGTGGCCGGCGAGGCCCTGGATCGGTTCACCGTCGAGCAGAATCGTGCCGGAGGTCGGCTTGTAGAAGCCGGTCAGGCAGTTGAAAACGGTGGTCTTGCCGGCGCCGTTCGGGCCGATCATCGACACCACCTGTTTCTCGTTGACGGTCAGACCCACGCCGTTGACGGCCAATAGACCGCCAAAACGCATGCACAAGCCGGAAGCCTGCAGAAGTGGACGGCTCATCAGCGCTCCCCCTTGAGTTTCATAACGGGACGCTGCATCGGCAGGAAGCCCTGAGGACGCCAGATCATCATCAGCACCATCAAGGCGCCGAAGCCGAGCATTCGATATTCGCTGAATTCGCGAAGCAGTTCAGGCAACAGAATCATCACGACTGCGGCGAGGATCACGCCCAGCTGTGAGCCCATCCCGCCCAGGACTACGATGGCGAGGATGATCGCCGACTCCAGGAAGGTGAACGACTCCGGCGTGATCAGGCCCTGACGCGCGGCGAAGAAGCTGCCGGCGAAACCGGCGAACGCAGCGCCAAGGGTGAAAGCTGACAGCTTGATGATGGTCGGATTGAGACCCAGCGCGCGGCAGGCGATTTCGTCTTCACGCAGGGCTTCCCATGCGCGGCCGATGGGCATGCGCAACAACCGGTTGATCACGAACAGCGCCAAGAGCGCCAGCAGCAGGGCGATCAGGTAAAGAAAGATCACCTTGTTGATGGAGTTGTATTGCAGGCCGAAGTATTCGTGGAACGTCTGCATGCCTTCAGCAGCCTTGCGCTCGAACGACAGGCCGAACAGCGTCGGTTTTTCGATATTGCTTATGCCGTTGGGCCCACCGGTGATGTCGGTCAGGTTACGCAGGAACAGGCGAATGATTTCACCGAAACCCAGCGTCACGATGGCCAGATAGTCGCCGCGCAAGCGCAGGACCGGAAAGCCCAGCAGGAAGCCGAAGGTCGCCGAAGCCAGGCCCGCCAGCGGCAGGCAGATCCAGAAACCGAAGCCGAAGTAATGCTGCAGCAGGGCATAGGTGTACGCGCCGACGGCGTAGAAGCCGACGTAGCCCAGGTCGAGCAGGCCCGCCAGACCGACCACGATGTTCAGGCCCAGGCCGAGCATCACGTAGATCAGGATCAGGGTCGCGATGTCCACCGCGCCACGCGAGCCGAAGAACGGCCATACCAACGCGGCAATCACCAGTGCGCCGAGGAACCAGCGCTGGGTCGACGGCAGGGTCAGAAAGTTGCTGGTCTTGTCGGACATCAGCTGTTTCTGTGGGCGCGAACGCCACATGGCGCTGATTTGTTCGTTGAACAGCACGCGCAGGAACATCAGAAACGCGGCGGCGAAAATCACCATCACGGTCGTGTTACTGGCGCCGACCACCGCGAGATTGATCCCGACGATGTCCAGTTTGAGCCCGAGGATCGGGTAAGCGACGGCCAGCACCAGCACTGCGCTGAAGAGGGCCGATTTGAGATTCCTGGTCATACTTTTTCAACCTCCGGACGGCCGAGCAGGCCGGTTGGCCGGAACAACAACACCAATACGAGAAGACCGAACGCCACCACATCCTTGTACTGGTCGCCAAAGATGTCGGCGCCAAAGGCTTCTGCGACGCCCAGCACCAGACCGCCGAGCATCGCGCCCGGGATACTGCCAATGCCGCCCAATACCGCAGCGGTGAAGGCTTTGATGCCAACCAGGAAACCGGCGTTGGGGTTGATCACGCCGTACTGCATGCTCAGCAGGACCGCCGCGACCGCCGCCAGGGCAGCACCGATGACGAAGGTCAGGGCAATGATGTTGTTGGTATTGATCCCCAGCAGATTCGCCATCTTGATGTCCTCGGCGCAGGCGCGGCAGGCACGACCCAGGCGAGAGCGCGAGATGAACCAGGTCAGACCGAGCATGGCCACCAGCGTGACGATGAAGATCAGGATCTGCATGTACGAGATCACCACTTCATGGGTGCTGCCGGGGCCGAAAACGAAGTTGCCGGGAATAAGGTTGGGGATCGATTTGTCTTTGGAGTCCTGCGACAACAACACGGTGTTCTGCAGGAAAATCGACATGCCGATGGCGGAAATCAGAGGGATCAAACGGTTGCTGCCGCGCAGCGGACGATAAGCGACCCGCTCGATGGCATAGCCGTAGGCGCTGGTCACCACGATGCTCGCAACGAAGGCTGCGGTGATCAGCAGGGGCAGGCTGTCCAGGCCAAGCATGGTCAGACCGGCCAGGGCGATAAACGCCACATACGAGCCGATCATGTACACCTCGCCGTGGGCGAAGTTGATCATGCCGATGATGCCGTAAACCATGGTGTAGCCAATGGCAATCAAGGCGTAAGTGCTGCCAATGGTCATGCCATTAACCAGCTGTTGAAGAAAGTGATAGAGATCTATCGGCATTGCTGAGTGCTCCTAAAAACCTGCCTGGTGTTTCACTGGTAGAGTCGTTTCCCGCTCGCGCGTCGTGATCTACGTCCGCGTCCGGCACGAGCCCAGTGGTTCACTGGTGCGGTTTCAAGATGTTCAGGGTCGGGAATTCTTGTGAAATTCGCTGCCCGGCTAAAACAAAGCCCACTGCGGTTGCAGTGGGCTTCGGGTAAGCCTGAAGGCTGTGTTATTTCACAGGGGCTTCAGTCTTGGTGCCATCTTTGTGCCAGGTGTAAACGACGAATTTGAAGTCTTTCAAGTCACCCTTGGCGTCGAAAGACAGATCGCCGGTAGGGGTCTTGAAGGTACCGGCGTG
>NZ_DASVUM010000023.1:0-9672 GCF_036387035.1 Pseudomonas sp.
TGGGTGCAGGCTGAACGCAGGTCTCGCGCAGTGGGCCGAGCGGCATGGATGCCGCGAGAGCCGCCCCCCGCCATGGATGGCGGATGGCGGCGGGCCCACGGAGCGGGACCGGAGTGAAGGAACCCGACGAAGTCGGGCCAAGCCAGGAGCAAGCACCCTTGGTTACTTGGGGATGGTGCGACTTTCGACCTTTCCAAGTAACTCGCCGAAGGCGAAACGGTCTGCCCCCAGGCAGACGCTCTTGATCTTAAAAGCGTTTAAAACAAAAACGCCCCGCCCGGCGTTAACCGGACAGGGCGCCTCAACCCATAAACGTCAGGCGGCGGTCATGGTTTTGTGGGTTTCCACCAGATGTGCCACGACACCCGGATCAGCCAGCGTAGAGATGTCCCCCAGTGCGTCGTACTCCCCGGTGGCAATCTTGCGCAGGATGCGGCGCATGATCTTCCCGGAACGGGTCTTCGGCAGACCCGGCGCCCACTGAATCACGTCGGGCGAGGCGATCGGCCCGATCTCCTTGCGCACCCAATTGCGCAATTCGATGCGCAGCGCTTCGTTCGGCACCTCACCGCCGTTCAGCGTGACGTAAACGTAGATGCCCTGCCCTTTCAGGTCATGGGGCACGCCCACCACGGCTGCTTCGGCCACTTTAGGGTGGGCCACCATCGCGCTTTCGATCTCGGCGGTGCCCATGCGGTGACCCGACACGTTCAGCACGTCATCCACACGACCGGTGATCCAGTAGTAACCGTCTTCGTCACGACGGGCGCCGTCACCGGTGAAATACATGCCGCGGAAGGTCTTGAAATAGGTATCGACGAAACGGTCGTGATCGCCGTACAGGCTGCGCGACTGACCCGGCCACGAGTCGAGGATCACCAGATTGCCTTCCGCCGCCCCTTCGATGAGGTTGCCCAGGTTATCCACAAGGGCCGGGATCACGCCAAAGAACGGACGCGTCGCCGAACCCGGCTTCAGGGCAATGGCACCCGGCAGCGGGCTGATCAGAATGCCGCCGGTCTCGGTCTGCCACCACGTGTCGACGATCGGGCAATTCTTGTTGCCGACGGTGTTGTAGTACCAGTTCCAGGCTTCCGGGTTGATCGGCTCACCCACCGAACCCAGCAGACGCAGGCTGGAACCGTCGGCGCCTTCCACGGCCTTGGTACCCTCGGCCATCATGGCGCGGATTGCCGTCGGCGCGGTGTAGAGGATATTGACCTTGTGCTTGTCGACGATCTTCGACACGCGGGTGATGTCCGGGTAGTTCGGCACGCCTTCGAACAGCAAAGTGGTGGCGCCATTGGCCAGCGGTCCGTAGACGATGTAGCTGTGGCCGGTGACCCAGCCGACGTCGGCGGTGCACCAGTACACTTCGCCTGGACGGTAGTCGAACACACGCTCGTGGGTCAGCGCCGCATACAGCAGATAACCCGCCGTAGTGTGCAGCACACCTTTCGGCTTGCCGGTGGAGCCCGAGGTGTAAAGGATGAACAGTGATTCTTCGGCGCCCATTTCTTTCGGTGCGCAAGTACTCGACGCCACCTCAAGCAGCGCGTGGTACCAGATGTCGCGATGGCGGTTCCACTCGATGTCGCCGCCGGTGCGCTTGCAGACGATGACTTTCTGCACGCTGCTGGTTTCAGGGTTGGTCAGCGCGCGGTCAACGTTGGCTTTCATGGCGGTCTTCTTGCCGCCACGCAGGCCTTCGTCAGCGGTGATCACCACTTTGGATTTGCAGTCGATGATGCGACCGGCCAGTGCCTCAGGCGAGAAGCCGCCGAACACCACCGAATGAATCGCGCCGATCCGCGCACAGGCCAGCATGGCGACCACGGCTTCGGGAATCATCGGCATATAGATCGTGACGACGTCGCCGCGGTGGACATCCTGCCCGCGCAACGCGTTGGCGAACTTGCACACTTCTTCGTGCAGTTCGCGGTAGGTAATGTTGCGGCTCTCGGAAGGATCGTCGCCTTCCCAGATGATCGCTATTGAGTCGCCGCGTTCGGCCAGATGACGGTCGAGGCAGTTGTAGGAAACATTCAAGGTGCCGTCGGCAAACCACTTGATGTCGACGCGATGGTCGTCGAAGGAGGTCTGCTTGACGGTGGTGAAAGGCTGAATCCAGTCAAGGCGTTTGGCTTGCTCGCGCCAGAAGCCATCGGGATTGACCACCGACTGCTGGTACATCGCCTTGTAGGTCGCCTCGTCAGTCAGCGTATTGGCTGCCACTTCAGGGCGGACGGGGTACAGGGAAGCCGCACTCATCTTTCTTACCTCGGTGGAAATGTTGTTGTTTTATGACCCTGTTGTATCTGCCGATGGCTTGAATGGCCATTCGACGATGGTCTTACCGACTCCGAGCATAGCCCTGAACGCCGGTGAAGTGCCCGGTTTACGGCAAATCTTCATGGACCGGCTACGACTAAAGAACCCGCCCAGCCCACGCCAACAACCCGTAGAGAGCGATTGTTGCCGATTTGCTCAATAGACTTTATCAAAATGGTTTCTATATGAATGGCAGCCGGGCGCCTAGAATCTGTTGCGCCAACACGGCAAATGATTGATCAACAACAGCCCCCACGCTGGACTGTTCATCAACGCTCCCACCCGTTAATACCGCGCTTCACTCAGAGCCTCACAAGGGTTTTGTGCACCCTGCCGACTGCAATTCATGCGTCGCAGGTTTGATGAAGCAACTTAGAGGAATTCAGTAATGAAAGCTGCACTGGTTGTAATGGCTCTCTGTGGTTTCAGCGCCATGGCAATGGCAGAAGAGTCCGGCGCTAAAGTGGCCGCCCAGCAACAGCGTGTCGAGGAATACACCTACTCCACCAAGCTGGACATTGCGAAGGTGATTTCGGTGGATGAAGTGCCCAATGTCTGCCGAGTCGTGCCGCAACACATGACCTACGAAGACTCGCAAGGCAAACGCCACGTGATGGAGTACCAGGTAATGGGCAATGGCTGCAGCAATGGCTGATTGACGCTTGAATGTTCACGCCCCGCCGGCCCTTGTCGCGGGGCATGACTGATCATATTGGCCGTATAAAACTTGTATTCAATACATATGTAATACCCAGTGCTTCGTGAAATAACCAACGTCTCCTGACACCACAACGTTGAATCGTTAATCAGGAAGCACTCATCATGAGATCCCCTCACGTCCGCGAAACATCCGGACTGTTCCAACTTCGCCTGCAACAACTCAAGGCTGATGACATCGTTGTTCTCAACGAGATTACCGGCCCACAGTCGCTGGTTGCCTCTCTTACTGATCTTTTCAAAGATTACCTGGCCGCTGATGCCGCCGTTGAGAACACACTGCGCGACAGTGATTACCTGGCGCTGATCAATCGCGTGCTCGACTCCGCCAACGTAGAGCGTTTTATCAGCGGCACGCTGTACGAGGGCGATAAACGCACGCCCATTGATCAGCAAAGCCGGGCGACGTTTTTTTCCACGGTGTGCCGCCTGGTCATCGAACACGAGGTCCCGGGAATGCTGGATGCCGCCCTGGCCGAGGTTAGTCAGAGCCATTGCACCTACAAGACGTTTTCGCTGGCGGACCGATTGCATAGAGCCTTGCCGCCACTGCGCCGCGTCGGCGCGTTATGGGCAGCGGCGTTCCTGTTTCATGACGAGCTGAGCCATGGGGTTCAGGCGCCCGAGACAACGCCTTTACCGCCGCCCCTTGACCTGCGCGGCTATCAGGATCTGCATGCATTGATGAGCCACCTGTTGGCCGATCAGCCGGGTGACTCCCTCTGCATCAAACTGTTGAACCTGCTGCCCATGGACCTGCTGAGGGTGAGCAGTGGGGAATTTCGCCCTGCCACTCTTCAGGAAATCGCGGCCGGCGCCGACCTGTTGCCTGACCGTCAAGACAGAATGGCGTTTTTCCCCGGCGCCACCCTGAGCCACCCGGCAGACGTCGCCCTGGAGGCGCTGCTGAACTGCGCGCCGTTTGCCGCCCTGCAGCACCAACTGATAGAGGCGCTGGAGTGGTACAACCCCGAGGACCCGCATCTGGCGTCCACTTCCATGGCGCGGCAGCTGACCATCCAGGCCTTGATCGACTGCATTTACCCGCCTCATCAACGGCGCATCGGGTACCTGCTTGATTTCCACCTGTTCGCGCAAGCCAACGCAGACTGCTCGCTGTACGACCTGCGCATCAATCTGAGCAACAGCCTGCGCCGCACACTGGGCTGCCAGAACGCCGACGCGCAGATCATCATGCAATTGCTGGCGACGCGGTTTGCGCCGGAACTGCTGCTGAGCGATGCCCCCGATGATTTTCGTTACCAACCTGACCTGCGCTGGGTCAATCTGCGCCACGCCATGACACTGGACAGTGCAGCGCCGCAGTCGCGCACGTTTGTGCAATGGGAAGCGCTGCCCGCCACGCTTGCCGCCCAGGCCACGACGGTGGAAGAAAAGCTGCACATCGCGACGACCCGCACTGACGCGATGATCGTGTGGAACCTGTACAACCACCACGTCACCGAACAACCCTATTACTCTGCCGACGACATCGCTCGCATGAGCCGTTATTTCGGGGCCGCCTGTGATCGACAAGCACTCAACGACCCGCCCGATCGCCTCAATGACGCGCGACGATTGCTGTTACAGGCGCGCATCAACCCTGACGCGCCGAATACGTTTAGCTCTGGAACGACCACCGAACTTGAGGCTTACTTGGACGATGGCACTGCGTATCGGCCTTCACGTGCTGTGGCGAATCCGCTTCCCGACGCCACGCGGCAGTTCGATCAAGCGTTTGATCGCTATCTGACAGAGGCACGGCAGACCTTCACGCAGCTGATGACGTTGTTTCTGGACGACTTGCCGACGCTTCATCGCACTCGCCTGCTCAGCGCAAACCTCCGTAGTTACGCGGTCGTATGGCGCCAATACGTGGGTCCGATGGTGGGGGCCGTGCCCTCGATCGACAGCAGCCCTGCCGGTGACTGGCAGGACTGCCGGGGCGGCCACGGCGGTGTGGTGCATGCCGAACACGAAGGTCAGCACTGGGTGTATGAACTGTTCCCTGAGCGCTACACCTTTAAATGCACACCCGTCGAGGCCGGTCGGGGCATGCAGCTTGGTGATTCAAACCTGGCCGCTGAAGCGCTGAATCTTCTGGTCAGTCCTCATCATGAGCGCTACAACGGCGTGCCACTGCCCTATGAAAAGTCCGATCTGTCAAAAGCGGTGCCGCTGTCCCGCCGTCCGGGCAGCGACAACCAGACGCACCTGGTGCAGAGTTTTGTTGAGGAGATTTTCCTGCACCACCACCAGGCACTGCGCGAAACCTGCAAAGGCGCGACCCGGCGGGAAATCGCCACACGGCATCGCCAATCGAACTCAGACGCCCAGTACGCCTGGAAGCTGATCAAATCGGTGGTCCCCCTCGTGGGCTGCGTTGACGTCAACACGGGCGGCGACGCCCTCTCCTGCGTTGCCGACGTTGCTGACTTTGCCGACGTCGCCGGCCCGGTCATGACCATTGCCGGCCGCGCACTCAAACCTCTGATCAGGCTGGGAAACAAAAAGCGTGTCTGGTCGCCTCGCCTGCCGTCTCCGAGCAGTCCCCGCCAGCAGAACGGCCGGTGGTTTGCCGGACAGGACGCCGCACGCGTGCATTTCGAACGCCGGGTGCAGGCCGCCTGGTCCCACGTAATCACTGGCAACTTCCGCCAGCGCGGAGGCATGTTCCAGCGCCTCTCCGACACGGGACCGACCTCTGATCCAGCGATGCGGTGGGCGAAGGTGGATAACATTGACCAGGTGCTGGTACGAAACATCTCCAATGCTGAGACCCCGGACTACCGCTGGTGCAATCCCCACGATCAAAAACCCTACGGCCCCGTGCTCAGCCGCGACCAGGCGGTCGGCGCGGATGAAACCTGGGTGTTTGTCACCACCCAGAAAGGCTTGCTGCCGGGCCAGTTTCCGGGCGCCGTGTTCCTGAACGAGGTGGTCGGGCATGGGCACGATCTTTCGGTGGCGGATGGCCGACACATCCGTGTTGTGCGTCGGGATCAATCGGTCACTGACTTGATCGTCGACGATGTCAGCTATCGTTTCGACGCTGACGGGGGGTTCGGCATGCTTCGAAAAATCGAACTGCAACCGCCCAATGCAAGGCTTGGGCAGCTGGATCAGGCGTCTCACTGCGTGATACGTCGCAGCCTGGTGCAAGCGAGCTGTTCCGGCGCACTGGTGTTGCTCTCGACGACGCGGCCGGCGCTAGACCCGGCGCTTGAGCCGCTCACCACAGGTGAACAGGCCAGTCATGCCTTCATGACACATCGGTTCAGGCCCGCGCTGCGCTTTACCCCGGTGCGCGGACAGGCCCACCCACGACAGACTCACTTGCTGGTGGACGAGGGCAAGGTGAGTGCCTGGGTCGACGAAGTGCTGCCGGCACGCGGCGCACACAACGTACAGACGACAGGCCGCAAGATACTGGCGGCCCTGACTCCCGATGCTGCCGTTCACTTGGGTATCACCACACCGCTGCACTATCGGCCAACCGTCCAGGGCAGAGTGATGAAGGACCAGACCCTGGGGCTGACGGATGGCATCAGCCCGGCCTGGCGTGAGCGTATCAACCAAGAGCTGCCGGTCGTGCAGCTCGATTCAATTTGCAAAACGGTTAACGACCAGCGCGAGCTACGTGCGATCAGACTCACACTGGAAGACGGGCCCTGCATTGCCGTCGAAGCCGACACGGGATACTTCTATAGAGCCCGGGAATTGCCCGGCAATACGCAACTGACGTTTACGCGCATGACATCCGAGGCCGAGATTGACGCCTATCTGACCTCAAGCGAGGGTTATCGCCTGGGCGCGGGACGACGCGCTCTCAATCAGGACGTCGATAACGTCGCCCGTCTGTTGTTTGAACTCGAGAACCCGGGCGCTGACATGCGCTACGCCGACCCCCTCGTACGCTCAGACATGGAAAACCACGCCCGGAACGTCTTCACAAACGCGACGGCGTTGGAAAACTTTGTCACGCTGACCAGAAGCAGCATCACCCATTTCAAACCCATGAGCGAGGTTGACCCGCTGACGCGTCAACACGTTGCAAGCGTGATCGGTTCGTTGCTGCCTGCGCCCAATTCCCGGCATCCCTGGCGCCCGGTGTCAGCTGCGGACATTGCCTTGCAAACGACCGGGGAAACGATCCGCAAACACCTGAACACCACCAATCTGGCGTTTCTTCTGGCCGAAACGTCAGACCACAAGCACCACGTTTATTACGCGCTGGCTGGGGGGAAACGGGCCAAGAACCTGACGTTGCGTGACCCTGCAACCCGCGACGGCAGTTCTACGAGGTTTATCGATGCACGCGAACGGATGCGCGATCAGGCGCCGGACCCCAGCTTCACCAGTTTGCCGGTCCTGCGCACGGCAAGCAGGCTCAAGATTCGCGAGCATGACCGCTACCTGGACGCCGAACGCCTCATCGCCACGGCGTTCAAACAGGACATGCCGGCGGCGGAGGACGTGATCCAGATCCATTTCTTCACCCTGATGGACACCTGCTATTCCTGCGGAGGGTTCGTCCTGCCGCGCCTGAAGCTGGACTACCCGGGTGCAGACTTTTCCCTCAGTTATATCCTGCCCTATACCCCGCCGAGCTGAGGCCTGATCGTCATCAGGAATTAATCGCCAAACCTGAGCAGGCACGCTGGACACCGTCAGTCGAACGGGCCCCTGCCCCATGACCTTGCGCTATAAAGGTTCGGGTTTGGGGCCTAGATCGTAATGGCGCAGCTTGTTGGCGATCGTGGTATGGGACACGCCGAGGCGCTTGCCCAACAAGCGGCTGCTCGGGTGCTCTGCATGGAGCCGCTCGAGCAGTGCCTTTTCAAAGCGCCCGACGATGTCCTCCAGTGTCCCGTCCAGCGAAAAACCGCCCAACGGCTGACGCTCGCCGTAGTCGGGGAAGCGGATGTGCTGCACCTTGATCACCCCGCCCTCGCACAACGAAACCGCCTGGAACAACACGTTCTCCAACTGTCGGACGTTACCGGGCCAATGGTAGTGGCGCAGCCGGTCCAGCGCTTCGGGAACGATCTTGGGCAGCGGACAGCCAATCTGCCGGCTGGCCTGATCGAGGAAGTGCTCAACCAGTGGCGTCAGCCCGTCCAGGCAGTCGCGCAACGGCGGAATGTGCAACGACAAGACGTTCAGGCGGTGATAAAGGTCCTCCCGAAACGCACCGCGGGCGCACAGCTCGGACAGATCAACCTGGGTGGCGCAAATGACTCGCACATCGAGAAAGACCTCTTCGTCACTGCCGACCCGGCGAAAGCAACCTTCTTGCAGATAGCGCAGCAGCTTGGCCTGCAGCCGCGGACTCATTTCCACTACGCCATCGACAAACAGCGTGCCGCCCGCGGTGAGTTCCAGCAAACCCAGCTTGCCTTCTGCCCGCGCGCCATCGAAAGCGCCGGGGCCGTAGCCGAACAATTCGGTTTCGGCCATGGATTCGGACAGGCCGGCGCAGTTGAGCGACATCATCGGCGACTGCCCGCGCGGGCTGGCCAGGTGGCAGGCCCGCGCCAGCAGTTCTTTGCCGGTTCCGGTTTCGCCTTCGATCAGCAGCGGCGCGTCCAGCGGCGCCATGCGCCGGGCCTCTCGAACCACGGCGGCCATCACTTTTGAGCTTTGAAAGATGCTGTCAAAGCCGCGCAGCTCCTGCTTGCGCACGTTATAGATGTGCTCGCCGACCCGATCCGCACGGTGCAGGGTCAGCACTGCGCCGGCCATGGCCTCGCTGTCTTCGTGCTCCGATTGCAGGGGAGCGATGTCTGCGAGAAAGATATCGCCCTTCACTTTCACGCGCAGGCCGTTGATGCGAGAACGGTTGGCACGCACCAGTTGTGGCAAGTCGAAGTCTTCGGCGTATCGCGACAGCGGAATGCCCGGCACTTCATCGACCCGCACGCCCAACAACTGCGCGGCGGCACGGTTGGCCGCGACGATGGACCCGCCCATGTCGATGGACAGAACCGGGAACTCCAGCGCGCCAAGCAGCGCGTTGAGCTCCATGTGCCGACGCTCGCTGGGCATCAATCCCACGCGCTTGACGCCGAACACCCCGGCGACGGTCTCGAATTTCGGCACCAGCGCCTGGAATTGAAGATTGATCAGGTTCGGACAACGCAGGTAAATGGCATCGCCATGTTCACCGCCCACCTCCCCGCCGGACACGTTAACGCCGTAGGCCACCAGCAGCTCAAGGATGTCGCGCAAAATGCCGACGCGGTTCTGGCAATGGACTTTGATACGCATGGAGGACTCGCGGAAGTGGCGACGATTTCGAAAGGGGACGAGTTTACCGTCAAAAATACGTTACACCTAAGCCGCGAGCCATGGGCATGCGTGCGAGCTCTTCAGGATGAATTCGCGCGAACGTCACGATTTCTTTACGGCCTGGCGATTTTGGTTCTACACGCCGACTCGTATGCAGGCCTCTGATGGCGGCGAAATGGGCTATCAATAGCCCAACTGGCCTTCGCGCCCGTCACCGCTTTGCGCCCTGTTCCTCCACGACAAGAACAAGCCATCAGGAGAGCCGCATGAGTACGCAGTACGTTGCCCGCGAGCCGGACGCCACCGGGTTTATTGACTACCCCGAAGCCGAGC
>NZ_DASVUM010000024.1:0-49418 GCF_036387035.1 Pseudomonas sp.
TCAAGCGGAACAACCGCCACTTGAGGCTCTCGTTTGTCGTCGATGCCGGGCGTAATTGCGGGGTTTGCCAAGGATGCTCTCCGTGCTCAAAAACCATCCGGCAGGCGTACATGCCAAGCCGGGGGCGACGGAGATATCAAGCGCTGTGCCAGCTATGAATTAGCTTTGAAAAATCAATAGCTTAAGAATAAAACAAGAGGTTTTAGCGAACGCCAAACCAGACACCAAAGGGAAAGTGCATAAGAAGTTGCGCACCGCTGCGCAACTTCTTGCCCAATCGCCTACACACCAAAAACCACGTGGCCCGCAGAGTATCCACCCGTCCATTTTCAACAAACGAGTGCGCAACTTCTCGCGCTGTGGGGCTGGCGCCTGTCCCGTTTGAAGGGATGGAAGGACGCGCGAAAAAAAAGCGCTGCCCGCGAGGGCAACGCCTTTTCTTTGCTCAAAAAACGATCAGAGCTGAGCGGGTTTCAACACAATTTTCGCCGGCTCGGTGCGCTCGATTTCACGCTGCATCTGCAGCTCGAAATCCGGATTGATCTTCGTCACGCGCTTGGTCAGTAATGTCGCCAGCCAAGGATAGTCGTCTGTGCGCGGCACCTGCACCGTGACATCGCAGTTGAACGCGGTGACGTCCTCAGCAATGTCGCTCAACTGACGGCGCAGCTGCTTCATGTCGACCAGTTTCAGCTCGATGGTCGTGCTCTCGGCACTCGGGTCGATCACCTTCGCCTTGCGTTTGGCTTCGGCCGCACGCAGATCGGCTTCGGCCTTCTCCAACTCGGCCTTGCGTGCATGGGCGATTGCACCGTTGACGCCACTGGTCAGCGCCGGCGCCTTAGGCATCAAGGCGCGAGCACGGCTGAGCGCCGTAGCGGCAGCATTCATGTCGCCTTTTTGCAGCACGATCTGGCTGCGGCTCAGGTACGCCTCGGCCAGCTGACGCTGGTATTGCTCGAGTCGGGGATCATCCGGGGATTTACTTTGCAGCGCGGCCAACTGGTCTTCGGCAGTCGCCAACTCGCTGCCTGCAATGTTCTGTTCCAGCTGTTGATAGGCATCGGGGGCGGCCGCAGGTGCGGGCTGCTCGACGGGCTTGCTCTGGCAAGCGCTCAACAGGATGGAAAATGCAGCAAGCAGCAGATAACGGGATGCGAACGGCTTCATTCCTGCGATTCTCTATTTGCGCAAAAAACGAGCAAGTCTACACACAACTGACTTGCACCGAAAATACTGATCACCATCGGTGGCCGCGCAAGGAGTCATTGCACATTGCCGCCATTCGATTATTGCGGAGTATGACTCTGCCTGCCACCCAAGGTTCTACCGCTTGGGCAAAAGGAAGCTGAGCAAAAACAGCGCCGCCGCCGAAACCACGATAGACGGGCCTGCCGGGGTGTCTTTGAACCATGACAACGCCAGACCCGCGCACACCGCAATGACGCCAATGAGGCTCGCACCCAGCGCCATTTGTTCTGGCGAACGGGCGTGACGCTGTGCCGCAGCGGCGGGGATGATCAGCAGCGAAGTGATGAGCAGCACGCCGACGATTTTCATGGCCACGGCGATGACCACCGCGATCAGCAGCATCAAGGTCATGCGCAAGGTCGCCACCGGCAGGCCTTCGACCGTGGCCAGCTCTTCATGCACGGTGATCGCCAGCAGTGGCCGCCACAGTGCGCAAATCAACACCAGAACCAATGCGCTACCCGCGAGAATCCACGCCAGATCGTTCGGGCTGATGGCCAGCAGGTCGCCGAACAGATAGCCCATCAGGTCGATGCGCACGTCACGCATGAAGCTCAACACCACCAGTCCAAGGGACAAAGTGCTTGGCGCGAGAATGCCCAGCAAGGTGTCGGACGCCAACGGTTGACGCTGCTGCAGCGTCACCAGCAACACCGCGAGCAGCAAGCAGCCCACGGTCACGGCGATCGTCGGGCTGATGTCCAACAGAAAGCCCAGCGCCACACCGAGCAGTGCAGCATGGGACAGCGTGTCGCCGAAATAGGCCATCCGCCGCCAGACGACGAAAGAGCCCAAAGGGCCTGCCACCACCGCCAACGCGAGGCCTGCCAGCAAGGCGTAAAGAAGAAAATCAGCCATGCTTGCAGCTGTCCCCGTGGTCGTGATTGTGATGGTCGCCAGGAAGGTGATCGTGAGCAGGCGCGGGTTGGCAGACTTCGCCATGCAGGTCGTGCGCGTGATCGTGGTGATGGTGGTAAATCGCCAAGCTCGGCGCATTCAGGCCGAACAGCTCCACGAACGCAGGGTCGGTACTGACCTGTTCGGGGTGACCGGAGCAACACACGTGGCGATTGAGGCAGACCACCTGGTCGGTGGTGCTCATGACCAGATGCAAATCGTGGGAGACCATCAATACGCCGCATTGATGCCGGTTGCGCAGCTGAGTGATCAGCGCGTAGAGCTCGGCCTGCCCGGCGACATCAACGCCCTGCACCGGCTCGTCGAGCACCAGTAGCTCCGGTTTGCGCAGCAGCGCTCGCGCCAGCAGCACCCGCTGCATCTCGCCACCGGAAATCCCTTGGAGCGGGCTGTCTATCACCTTCTCGGCACCGACTTCTATCAGTGCCGCCCGTGCCGTGTCTCGATCAACACCGGGTACCAGCCTAAGAAAGCGCAGCACCGACAACGGTAGCGTTGCGTCGATGTGCAGCTTTTGCGGCATGTAGCCGATTCGCAGTTTCGGCTTGCGCCAGACCTCGCCCGAGTCAGCCTTGAGCAACCCGAGAACGGCGCGCACCAGTGTTGTTTTCCCCGCGCCGTTTGGTCCGATCAGGGTAACGATTTCGCCCGATCTGACGCTCAGCTGGATATGTTCAAGTACGCTCTGGCCGGCGCGTGTCACGCTGACGTCTTTCAGGCGGATCAGTGCATCGCTCATCAGGCGGCCTTGCACCCGGCACACACGCCGACGACTTCGACGGTCTGGGCTTCAACGTCAAAACCGACCTCGTTGGCGGCGTCGACGATAGCGGCGCTGATGGTGGCGTGCTGCAACTCGATGGCGGCGTGACACTCGCGGCAGATCAGGAACTGGCCTTGATGCGCGTGGGTCGGGTGGTTGCAGCCGGCGAATGCATTCAAGGACGCAATGCGGTGCACCAGGCCGTTTTCCAGCAGGAAGTCCAGCGCGCGGTACACCGTGGGCGGCGCGGCGCGGCGGCCGTCTTCTTCGCTGAGCACGGCGAGGATGTCGTAAGCACCCAGCGGCTTGTGGCTCTGCCAGACCAGCTCCAGTACGCGACGACGCAGGGCCGTCAGCCGCAAGCCTTTGCCCGCGCACAGCGAGTCGGCTTCAGTGAGCGCACTGTGCACGCAATGGGAGTGATCGTGGGGGCGACTGGCCAGGGGTGTTTTAGACATGAGCGGCGACGGCCTTTGAGAGAGACGTTATTATGTTACCCGTTCCTGCCCCCATGAGTGGTTATCGTGTCCCGACTTTTTTTACTTTTTGTCGTATTTATCACCGGTTTTTCAACCGTCACGGCTGCCCAGGCCAACGTCCGCGTATTGACCAGCATCAAGCCGCTGCAGCTGATCGCCGCCGCCGTGCAGGACGGAATTGCCGTACCGGAAGTGCTGCTGCCACCCGGCGCCTCTCCCCATAACTACGCACTGCGGCCATCCGACGTACGGCGCGTTCAAGAGGCCGATTTGCTCTACTGGATCGGCCCGGACATGGAGACCTTCCTGCCCCGGGTATTGTCCGGGCGCAGCAAGGTCTCGGTCCCGGTCGAGTCCCTGCCGGGCATGCACCTGCGCCATTTCACAGCGACCAGCGATCACCACGATGACGATGAAGACGACGAGCATGATCACGACCACCGCCCGGGCAGCGTCGATGCGCATTTGTGGCTTTCGTCGGCTAACGCGCGAGTGATTGCCGCGAAAATGGCCGCTGACTTGAGCGAGGCCGATCCGGCCAATGCGGCGCGTTACCAAAGCAACGTCAAGGCCTTCGACGCACGCCTTGACGCGCTGGACGTCACCATCAAACAGCGTGTCGCGGGGATCTCCGGCAAACAGTATTTCGTGTTTCACGAGGCGTTTGATTATTTCGAGGAAGCGTACGGGTTGAAGCATGCAGGCGTATTTGCCGTCAGCAGCGAAGTTCAGCCAGGCGCCCAACACGTCGCCGCCATGCGCGCGCGGTTGACTGAATTCGGCAAGACCTGCGTGTTCAGCGAACCGCCCCTTCGCCCGCGTCTGGCCGACACGTTAAGTGCGGGCTTACCGGTCAAACTGGCCGAGCTGGACGGATTAGGCGGCTATACACCCGCCACCGCTCAAGGTTACGAGCAATTGCTGAGCACGTTGGCGGATGACCTGGCGGGGTGTCTGGAAGGTCTATGAGGTAGTCGTAACGCCTGTAGGATCGTGGCCTGTCCCGCGATCTGCCGCGTAGCGGCAGCCAATCAGAAATGACTACAACGCAAACGGCAACGGAATATGCGTTTGCTGACGTTGCTCCAGGCGTTTACGGAATTCGTCCGGGTCGTGGATCAGCACGTCCTGGCCGGCGAAGGTCTCGGCGGCAATGAGGCGAGACAGCCAAAAGCGCACGCAGCCCACACGCAGCATCGTCGACCACAGTTCGGCTTCAGCGGCGGTGAACGGCCTTAGCGCGGCGTAGGCACCCAGAAACGCCCGAGCGCGCGGCGCATCAATGGTGCCATCCTCAAACGAGCACCAGTCATTCACGGCAATCGCCACGTCATACAGCATCGGCCCGGAACAGGCGTTGTAGAAATCGATTACGCCCGTGAGGTGAGTGCCCTCAAACAGCGTGTTGTCGCGAAACAGGTCGGCGTGCACATTGGCGCGCGGCAGCGCCATGATGCCGTCCTTGCGACGCTGAATCTCCTCGACGGCCTTGGTGAGCAGCGCGCCCCGCGCCTCGTCCAGGTGCGAAATGAAATTACTGCCCTCCTCCAGCATCCAGTCCAGACCACGATCGGTTTTGCGTTCGATGGTCTGGCTGCGCGTGGCCAGGTGCATGTGCGCCATGAACTCGCCGATCTGCACGCAGTGCTGGGTATTGGGCTGGGCCGGGTGCTTGCCCGACAGGCGCGGCTGCAGCAAGGCCGGCTTGCCTTTGAGCTCGCGTAACGCCTGGCCGTCAGTGGTGCGCAGCGCGTAGGGCACGGGCAGGTTGGCGTCATGGAGCACGTCGAGCAGCTCGATGAAAAACGGCATTTCCTGAACCGGACCGCGCTCCACCAGGGTCAGCACGAATTCGCCCTGCTCCAGGCTGATGAAGAAATTGGTGTTTTCACTTCCAGCGGCAATGCCCTGAAAATCACGCAGGGCGCCAAGCCCGTACGGGGCGAGAAAAGCTTCCAGCTCGGGCCGAGCCAGGGGAGTAAAAACGGACATAGAAGACTGCCAGCAAAAGAGTGAATGTAAGGCGTTACCAGCTGAATAGCACCCATTGGGGTATCAGCATGTCCGGTTGATCCGAACGTATGAATTGACCACTTGTGCCGTCGGCACGCACCAGATAATAAGGCTTCCCGTGCTTGGGGGTGATCTTCACGGCGTACACGAATCCGTTCGCGCGATACTCCTTGATGAAGCCGTCGCTGTCCTGACGAATCGTGACATCAGGCTCCGCTGATGGCGCTTCGTCATCCGCTGCGCACGCCAGCCACGGACAGGCAAGCAACCCGCCGAGCAGTAACAGGCGATTCAGCGCGCGCATGATAACCTTGTGCCTTTGTCGTCAACGGTCCGCGCATTCTAGCGCCGACCCCGCCGAAAAGGTTGATCTTGCACATGAGTCTCGCGCCCCTCGTCCTGGTGGACGGTTCCTCTTACCTGTACCGCGCTTTCCACGCGCTGCCGCCGCTCACGACCTCCAAAGGCCTGCCGACCGGTGCAGTCAAGGGCGTGCTCAATATGCTTAAAAGCCTGCGCCGGCAGTATCCCGACAGCCCGTTCGCCGTGGTCTTCGATGCCAAGGGCGGAACGTTCCGCGACGCGCTGTACGGCGAATACAAAGCCAACCGTCCTAGCATGCCGGACGACATGCGCGTGCAGATCGATTTCCTGCACAACTGCGTGCGAGGCCTGGGCTACCCGCTGTTGTGCGTTGAAGGCGTCGAGGCCGATGACGTGATCGGCACACTGGCGCGCAGCAGCGCTGCCGCTGACCGTCCGGTGGTCATCTCCACCGGCGACAAGGACATGGCGCAACTGGTCGACGGCCATATCACGCTGGTCAATACCATGACCGGCAGCGTGCTGGACGTCGCTGGCGTGAAGGAAAAGTTCGGTGTCGGTCCGGAGCACATCATCGACTACCTTGCGCTGATGGGCGACAAGGTCGACAACATCCCGGGCGTACCCGGCGTCGGCGAGAAAACCGCAGCGGGTCTTCTGACCGGCATCAACGGTGGCCTGAAAGAGCTTTACGACAACCTCGACAAGATCCCGACCCTGCCGCTTCGGGGGGCAAAGTCTTTGCCGGCCAAGCTCGAAGAACACCGGGAGATGGCGTTCCTTTCTTATCAGTTGGCGACCATCAAGATCGACGTGCCGCTGGACATCGAACTCGATGCCCTGCACTGCGGCGAGCCAGACCGTGAAGCGCTGATGGCGCTGTACACCGAGCTGGAGTTCAAGAGCTGGATCACCGACCTGCAACGCGATGCCCGCCAGGAAGGTGCCGAAATCGCTCCCGTTGCCGAGCCGGCGCCGATCATCGAGGCCAAATACGAGCTCATTCTTGAGCAGACCCAATTCGATGACTGGTTGAAAAAGCTGGAAGCCGCGCAGCTGTTCGCTTTCGTGGTGCAAAGCAATGGTATCGACGCCCAGCGCGCGCAGATTGTTGGCTTGTCGTTCGCGATCAAGACCCACGAAGCCTGCTACATCCCGCTCACCCATTCCTACATGGGCGTCCAGCAGCAGCTTGATCGTGACGCGGTATTGAAAGCGGTCAAGCCCATGCTGGAAGACGCGAGCAAGATCAAGGTCGGCCAGCACGCCAAGTATGCGATCAACCTACTGGCCAACTGTGCCATTGACGGCGACCAAGGCCAGGGCATCAGCGTCCAGGGCGTCAAGTTTGACACGATGCTCGAATCCTACGTGCTTGACTCCACCGCGACGCGCCACGACCGTGACAGCCTCGTCGCCAAATACCTGAGCCACACGCCGGTCAATTTCCAGGACATCGCGGGCAAAGGCGCAAAACAACTGAGTTTTGACCAGATCGCGCTGGAGCAGGCCGGTACGTATGCGGCGGAAGAAGTAGACCTGACGCTGCGTCTGCATGAGGTGCTGCAGGAGAAGCTGGCCAAGACGCCGAGCCTGGCGCCGGTGCTGAACGACATCGAAATGCCGCTCATGCCTGTGTTGGCGCGGATCGAGCGTCAAGGTGCGCTGGTCGATGCCAACCTGCTGGGCAATCAGAGCGTCGAGCTGGGCAACAAAATGACCGAGCTGGAGCGCGAGGCGTTCGCCATCGCCGGGGAAGAGTTCAATCTCGGCTCGCCCAAGCAGCTCGGAGTGATTCTTTACGAAAAGCTCGGCATGCCCATCATCAGCAAAACCGCCACCGGCCAGCCGTCCACGGCTGAAGCAGTGCTCGCGGAGCTGGCCGAGCAGGAATACCCGTTGCCCAAGGTGCTGATGCAGTACCGCTCGATGAGCAAACTGAAAAGCACCTACACCGATCGCCTGCCGGAGCAGATCAATCCGCGCACCGGGCGGATTCACACCTCTTACCACCAGGCGGTGGCGGTGACCGGGCGTCTGTCCTCCAGCGATCCGAACCTGCAGAACATCCCCATCCGGACCGCCGAGGGCCGTCGCATTCGTCAGGCATTTGTGGCCCCGCAAGGCTACAAGCTGCTGGCGGCTGACTACTCGCAGATCGAGCTTCGGATCATGGCGCATCTGGCCAAGGACGAAGGGTTGCTGCACGCCTTCCGCAACGACCTGGACGTGCACCGGGCGACGGCAGGCGAGGTATTCGGTGTCGAACTGCCGGACGTGACCAACGACATGCGTCGCAGCGCCAAGGCGATCAACTTCGGCCTGATCTACGGCATGAGCGCGTTCGGACTCGCCAAGCAGATTGGTGTGGACCGCAAGCAATCCCAGGCGTACGTGGATCGCTACTTCGCGCGCTATCCGGGTGTGCTGAATTACATGGAGCGCACGCGTGCTCAAGCGGCGGAACAAGGTTACGTTGAGACTATCTTTGGTCGTCGTCTGTACCTGCCGGACATCAACGCGAAAAATCAGGCGCTGCGTAAAGGCGCCGAGCGCATGGCGATCAACGCACCGATGCAGGGCACGGCAGCTGACATCATCAAGCGGGCAATGGTGGCGGTTAACGGCTGGCTGGACGAATCAGGTCTGGATGCTCGGGTCATCCTGCAGGTGCACGACGAACTGGTGCTGGAAGTGCGGGAAGATCTGGTCGAACAGATCAGCAAGGACATCCGCGTGCACATGAGCGGCGCCGCCGAACTGGATGTTCCGTTACTGGTTGAAGTGGGTGTCGGGAATAACTGGGACGAGGCGCATTAAAGACCTTGTCGTTCCGATTCTGCCCAGAATCGGAACCGCACCTGCCATTAAATTTCCGCCGGTTTTGAACTTCGGCGGACAAACTCCGGTCTGAGTTTGCGAATGGCTGACGTAGCCGTTCATGCTCCTATGTTGTGTTAAGTGTTGGCAGATATCCGGACCCCTCCCGAGAGGTCTGGGCTTATACCCCGAACTTCCCCTCCCCACATGAAGTCCGGGGTTTTTTTTGCCTGCGATTCAGGCCGCAGGTGCCTTGTCTTCCAATTCCATCCAGTCCGCCAGCACGGTGTAAGCCTCTTCCAGGCCCATCCGCTTGGGGGCCGAGAACAGCTGGATGGTGATCGCGTCACCCCAACCGCGATGAATTTCCGACTGGACCTTGAGCAGCGTGTTTTTCGCAGCGCCGAAGGTCAGCTTGTCCGCCTTGGTCAGCAGGATGTGCATCGGCATGCCGCTGGCAATGGCCCAATCGAGCATCAGCAGATCGAAGTCAGTCATCGGGTGGCGGATGTCCATCATCAGGATCAACCCCTTCAGACTTTCACGGCCGCCCAGATAGGCCTCGAGGTGGCGTTGCCAGTGCAGCTTCAGCGGAATCGGCACCTTCGCATAGCCATAGCCCGGCAAGTCAACCAGGCGCCGGTCGTCGTCCAGGCTGAAGAAGTTCAGCAGTTGGGTACGGCCAGGGGTCTTTGAGGTACGCGCCAGGCTGGCGTGAGTCAGCGTGTTGAGCGCGCTGGATTTACCGGCATTGGAACGGCCGGCGAAGGCGACTTCAAAGCCTTCGTCATCCGGGCATTGGTCGACTTTGGCAGCGCTGAGCATGAACTTGGCTTGTTGGCACAGGCCGAGAATAGGGTTTTTGAGTTGCATGAGATATCCGGTGAGGGCGTTGCAGCGTGTGGGCAACGGGGTGTCGTTTTCCGTTCAATGGACGCGAGTATATAATGCCGCAGATTTCATGTGTGCCTTGTCCCACCCCCGCGACGGTCTTGCCGAGGCAAAAGCCGTCTGGAATCTCCACTCTAACGTGCAAAAACAGGCCGCTTTCCCTCAAGACAGCCAGTCATCAAGGCGGCACTTTCAGCCGCACCGGATCAGCCCATGAACCTATTTCTGTCCAGCCTGCTGCTGGTCCTGAGCCTGAATGGCCTCGCGCAAGCAGCTGACTCACCACTGGGCGACCCTGCCGTCGGGCAAACGAAAGCGGCTGTCTGCGGCGCCTGTCACGGGCCCGATGGCAACAGCCTGGTGCCCGACTTTCCGAAACTCGCGGGCCAGGGCGAGCGCTATCTGCTCAAGCAATTGCACGAAATCAAGGACGGCAAGCGTGTCGTGCTTGAGATGACCGGCCTCCTAAACCCGCTCACCGATCAGGATATGGCTGACATCGCTGCCTATTACACCGGCCAGAAAGCCAGCGTCGGTACATCTGATCCCGGTCTGGTCGTCCAAGGGGAAGCGCTGTTTCGCGGTGGCAAGCTCGGTCAGGGCATGCCGGCCTGCACCGGTTGCCATTCACCGGACGGCGCCGGCGTCGCAACGGCAGGCTTTCCACACTTGGGTGGGCAGCACGCTGACTACATCAAGAAACAGCTCACAGCGTTCCGTGAAGGTGACCGCACCAACGACGGCGATACCCAGGTCATGCGCACCGTCGCGGCGAAGCTGAGCAACAAGGATATCGAAGCGCTGGCGGCGTACATTCAAGGGCTGCACTGAGGGCCAGGACCTCCATCCTTCGAAGGAAGCCGTTGGCAAAACAAATTGCCAACAGACCTGCCCCGGCGGGCCAAAAAGGGTAGCGAACGGCTGCCCTTTTTTGTGGCTGCAGGCGTTACACTTGCGAACTCGTATCACCCCGGCCGGTCGAACTGCGGCCACCGAGGTGACCTTCCATGCCCAGGAGTTAAGCATGCGTAATCTGATTCTCAGCGCCGCTCTGATTTTTACCAGCCTGTTCGGTCTGACCGCTCAAGCAGCAGAGCCCATCGAAGCCGGCAAGCAATATGTCGAGCTGAAAAGCGCTGTTCCTGTTTCCGAGCCGGGCAAGATCGAAGTCGTTGAAATGTTCTGGTATGGCTGCCCGCACTGCTACGCATTCGAGCCGGTCATCAATCCATGGGTCGAGAAACTGCCCGCTGATGTCCACTTCATTCGCGTACCAGCGATGTTTGGCGGCCCTTGGGACGCACACGGCCAGCTATTCATTACCCTCGACACCATGGGCGTCGAGAAGAAAGTCCACACCGCCGTGTTTGACGCCATTCAGAAAGGCGGCAAGCGCCTGACTGATCCGAACGACATGGCTGAGTTTGTCGCCACTCAGGGCGTCGACAAGACCAAGTTCCTCGAGACCTTCAACTCGTTCGCTGTGAAGGGCAAGATCGCCCAATACAAAGAGCTGGCCAAGAAATACGAGATCACGGGCGTCCCGACCATGATCGTCAACGGCAAGTACCGCTTTGACCTCGGCACTGCCGGTGGTCCGGAGCAAGCGCTGCAGGTGGCCGATCAACTGATCGCCAAAGAACGCGCCACGCTGATCGCCAAGTAAGCGCTGACCATGGCGCGCTGGGGCACTACTGAACGGGTCGTTGCCCGGCACACGCCGAAGGTCAACGAGCATCATCTTCACGAGACAGGGCTGCCGGCCGACGGTCGGCTTCGCCTGCTCAGTTTCAACATTCAGGTCGGCAACAGCACCGAACGCTACCGTCACTACCTGACCCGGGGCTGGCAGCATCTGCTGCCCCACAACGGGCGAGCCGGGAATCTGCAAAAGATCGGCGATCTGCTGCGCGACTATGATCTGGTCGCCTTGCAGGAAGCCGATGGCGGCAGCTTGCGCTCGGGCTACGTCAATCAGGTCGAACACCTCGCTCAGCTTGGTTCGTTCCCGTACTGGCACCAGCAGCTCAATCGAAACCTCGGCCGCTTGGCTCAGCACAGCAATGGCGTGCTGAGCCGATTGCGGCCGTGGGAAATCGAAGACCATCCGCTGCCAGGCCCTTCCGGACGTGGCGCCATCCTCGTTCGCTTCGGTGAAGGTCCCGACGCCCTGGTTGCGGTGGTCATGCACCTTGCGCTCGGCGCACGCACCCGGACACGGCAGCTTGCGTACATTCGCGAGTTGATTGGCGGCTATCGCCATCAAGTGCTGATGGGCGACATGAACACCCACGCCAACGACCTGCTACAAACTTCGCCACTGCGTGACCTGGGCCTGCTTGCACCGCAAATCGAGGCCACGTTCCCAAGCTGGCGCCCGCAGCGATGCCTTGACCATATCCTCCTGAGCCCGACCCTGACGCTTGAAAAAGTCCAGGTACTGGCCCAGCCCATTTCCGATCATCTGCCCGTCGCGGTGGAGATTCGCTTGCCGGCCTCATTAATGGGTGACTCCCTGCCGATAACAAGCACATCTCCTCGCGGACCTGTGGAATGACCGACGACGCGCAGCGCTGGAAAGAAAAGTACCTCAAGAGCATCGAGCAGCAAGACAAATTGGAGCGGCGCTGGAACGCGCGGCTCGACTTGCTGCGTCGCGGCCTTGTGCGCAGCAGCCTGGCGGCCGAAGGGGCCGACAAGGCGGTTGACCAGTGCATGAAGGAAATGCGCGAAATCGTTCGCAAGGACGACATGGACGCAGGCCTGGCCGCCTTGATTCCGCGCCTTGAAAAAGCCGTGCTGGATTCCGAGCAGCGCCGTGAGCAGCGTGTCGAGCAAATGGGCACGGCGCTGACGTCATTAGTCGCCCAGCTACAGGCGTTGCCGCTACCCAAGGACGTCAGCAAGCCGCTCAAGCGCTTCGCCAAAGGTCTGGAAGACCGCATCAATCAAGCCCGTGAGCTGCCGCTGCTATTAAGTGAGTTGAGCGGCCTTCAGGGACAGGCGCTGTCGCAGATCGAACGCCCTGATGAAGCGTCGCGGCCGGGCTTTCTGCAGCGATTGTTCGGTGGCAACCGTGAGGCGGGCGGCGAGGGTGACGAATCGGCCCCGTTGCCGCCTGCCGTTACCCAGGCGGCCAGGCTCACGCCGCAGGCCAACGACGATGCGCGGCCACCGCCCGCCGCCGTGCCGGAAGCGGATCCTGAAAACACTGAGCTTGAGGGTGAACTGCGCCGCGCCATCGTGCCGGATCACCCGCTCGTCGTTGCAGAGCCCGAGCGCACTGACGCAGAGCCGCAACCGGGTGCGGCCGTCCATTCAGTCGTGTCCGAGCCAGAGCCCGAGCCCGAGCACCGGACAGATGCCCGAGAAGACGAAAAGCCCGAAGCACCGCTCCACACCGGTGATCCCCTCCTGCAACCCATAACCGATGACGCTCCACACAGCGAAGCGGTGGAGCGTGCTGCTCAAGACTCCTCCCAAGAGGAGCAAGAGCCTGAGGCGGACGACGCTGTCGAGACCAACGTTGCTGTCGATACCGACGTCGTTGCTGAAGTCGATGAGCCTGACGATACCGTTCTTGAAGAGGAAGGCCCCTATACGCTGCCCTCCTCGCCCGAGCCAAGCTACAGTTCCGTCGCGGCCCACATCGAAGAAACGCTGCTGGGCCTGCTCGACGAGCTGACGCTGCCGGAGCACCATCGGCCACAGGCCGAAGCCATGCGCAGTCGACTGGAACATGGCCTGAACTGGTATGAACTGCTGCCGATCCTTGACGATCTTGCAGTACTAATGCTCGCCATTACCGACAGTGGCCAGCATGAATTCGAGGCGTATCTCAAACAGCTCAACGAGCGCCTCGAGTCGTTCCAGAGCGGTCTGCTCGCGGCCAGTGAGGACCATGCCGATCAGCAATCAGCGTCGCGTCAACTGGATCATCAATTGCGCGAGCATGTCGACGACCTGCAAACGAGCGTGCAACAGGCGGCGGACCTCGACAGTTTGAAGCATGTGCTCGAAAGTCGCCTGGAAGGCCTGATTGGCACCATGGATCACCATCAGCAGCAACGCGACCAGCGTGAGCAGGAAGTAGCCACGCGCCTCCAGGCCCTTGCCAGTCGTGTAGCTACGATGGAGCAAGAGGCGCTTGGGTTCAGGGTTCACCTGGAAGAGCAACGGCAAAAGGCGCTGATTGATACGCTGACAGGCCTGCCAAATCGCGCGGCCTGGAACGAGCGGCTGGAGCGTGAAATCGACCAGTTGCAGAGGAGGCGCTCCAGTCTGCTGCTCGGCATTCTCGACCTGGATCACTTCAAGCGCATCAATGACGGCTACGGCCACCTGGCCGGCGACAAGGTCTTGAAGATCATCGCCGGTCAGCTTCGCAAGCGGCTGCGAGACTCGGATTTCCTTGCGCGGTTTGGTGGGGAGGAGTTTGTCGTTCTGCTACCGACTACGACGATGGATGAAGGATTGGCGCTGTTGGAGCGGCTGCGCGAGGGTATCGAACAGTGCCCGTTTCACTTCAAGGGCGAGCGGGTCACCGTCACGGTGTCGATGGGCATCACGGTATTCCACCCGGGTGAACGCAGCGATGTTGTGCTCAAACGTGCGGATCAGGCCCTCTATCGCGCCAAGCACGAAGGCCGAAACCGCATAGAGCAAGGCTGAGTTCATCGCCGGGTCGGCTGTGCGCGCGCCAAGCATTTTGAATGCACCGCCGACGTTACGTTACACTGTTGCATTATTCGCCTACACGTCGTGCCGCCATGAAGTCTTTCCCAGCGCTTTTCCTGCTGTTGTTGCTAACCGCTTGCAGCAGCGGACCGAAGATCGACACCAGCCACCCCTCGGTCAACTTCGACAGCCGCGCGCAGTTTGTGGTGGTGCATTACACGTCCGCCTCGCTTGAGCGGTCTTTGGCGTTGCTGACCCACGGTGAAGTCAGCGCGCATTACCTGATCGGCGATGGTCCCGCCACTACCTTCAAACTGGTTGATGAGTCCCAGCGCGCATGGCACGCCGGTGAAAGTGAATGGGACGGGCGCACCTGGCTCAACTCCAGCAGCATCGGTATCGAGATCGTCAACCCGGGCTACACCGACACGCCCACGGGACGGCTATGGTATCCCTACAGCGAGGCGCAGATTCAGGCCCTGATCGTGCTGCTCAAAGACATCGTCAAGCGCAACCACATCGAACCCCGTCATGTTATTGGCCACAGCGACATCGCTCCTTTGCGCAAGCTCGACCCGGGGCCGTTATTCCCGTGGAAGCGACTCGCGCAGGAGGGGCTGGGGATCTGGCCGGATGAGCAGCAGGTCGCGCAGCGTCAGGCTCGGTTGATGGGTATTGTGCCGACGGTCGTGTGGTTCCAGCAGCAATTGGCGCTGCTGGGTTACCCGACGCCGCAGACCGGGGAGCTGGACATCGCAACGCGCCACGTCCTGGCGGCCTTCCAGATGCACTACCGACCACAGAAATTTGACGGTGAACCGGATCTGCAAAGTGCGGCTATGCTGCAAGTACTTAACTTCAGGCACTAAATTCCGGTAATTGTCGATTTTTTGCGGGCTATTTCTGCGCTTGTTGCTATAACTCACTGGTATTCATTCGGATAACTGCCGATGTTCACGGCGACGCAGCTGCGCTCTTTCCTCTACCGCCCCTGGCTTCTGGCTTTACTGGCCACGCTGCTGAGCGCGGCCGTCCTGCTGGCGGGCAGTTTTGGTCTGGCAATGCATCAGGCCCGGCAGGATGAACGTGCGCAAATGAATGCCCAGGGCGAACGGTTTTTGGTCCGCCTGGAACAGTTGTTCGGGCAGTTGAGAGCCGGGCTTGACCAGCTTGAGGCGCAGCCCCTACGAGGTTGCAGCCCGGAAATGGTCGAGCAGCTGCGTCAGGTGAACTCGCGCTACCGCTTTATTTACGAGGTGGCGTACATCAGCGAAAGTCAGGTCTGCTCCAGCTGGACCCGGCGGAGCCTGATTGGCAAGCCCAGGCCACCCGACATTCGCGGGCCCACTTACGATTATTGGCTAAACACCTCGACCCAGCCCGACGATAATCTGGCTTCTCTGATGCTCGGGCGCGGCGAGTTTCGCGTTTCTACCTCCCGCGGCCACCTGACCGATGTCGTTGACCTGCCGGCAGGCGGCAGTCTGGTCGTGGTGCTCGATCACGGGGCGAAAGCGGTTCCGGTATTAGGCCCGCCTCAACCCTGGCCGCCCACGCCCGATTGGTCGCCCACCTCCACCGACACGCTGATGACGAGCCAGGACAAACTGGTGTATCGGATGCCGACCCAAAGCCCGGAATATCAGCTGGTCCTCATTACGCCGCGCAGTGGCCTGCAACAGAAGATCAGTGGCGCATGGTGGCTGCTGGTTCCGGCCAGCCTGCTGATTTCGCTGTTCATCGGCATTCTCGTTCTGCAGTTGGTGCGTCAGCGTCAATCATTGGGGGGCGAGCTGCACGGAGCACTGCGCCGGGGTGAGCTAAAGGTCTTGTATCAACCCATTTTCGACCTCAACACGCGGCTGTGCGTGGGTGCTGAGGCCTTGGTGCGCTGGCGACGTCCCGATGGCACGCTCACCAGCCCTGACCTGTTCATCCCGCTTGCGGAGAATACCGGCCAGATCCGCCAGATCACCGACTTTGTGCTTCAACAATTGCTTGAGCAGTTAGGCCATCTGCTGCGCGCCAATCCGCATCTGTACGTCTCGGTTAATCTGGCGGCGTGCGACGTCATGGCACCGCGCATCGGTCGGGTGACGGCAAAGCTGCTGGCGCTGCACCGCGTGGCGCCGCGCCAGATTGCCTTCGAGGTGACCGAGCGCGGTCTCGTGGACGTAGTCGTCGCGCGCAATCACCTCCAGGCGCTGCGCGATCGTGGGCATCAGGTGCTGATTGATGACTTCGGCACCGGTTATTGCAGCCTGGCGTACCTGCAGACACTTCCCGTGGATTGCCTGAAAATCGACAAGGCGTTCATTGATGCTCTGGGTCATGATGCGGCAAGCAGTGGCGTGGCCCCGCACATCATTCGCATGGCCCATGCGCTGCAATTGAGGGTCATCGCCGAGGGCATCGAATTTGAGTCGCAGGCATTGCTGCTAAAGAGCGAAGGCGTGATCTACGGCCAGGGCTGGCTCTTCGCCAGGCCTTTGAGCGCCACCAAGTTCACCGAACTGGTCACAGGCGGCAGGCGCAGCGCCGGGCGTCGTGCGGACGATGTGGCGTAGCGCCGAAACGCCGTTTTAGAGCGGCAGCGCCATGTAGAACTGCGTGCCCTGCCCGGGCCTCGAATAGACGCCCATCCGCCCGCCATGCAGCTGAACGATTTCCTTGCACAACGCCAGCCCCAGGCCGGCGCCGCCTTTCTTGCGCCCCACCTGAACGAACGGCTCGAAGATTCGGGCTTGCTGCCCGTAGGCGATGCCTTCGCCGTTGTCTTCCACGCTAATGATCAATCGCTCGCCATGACGCCGCGCTTGCAGGCGGATCAAGCCGGATCTCGGCGTATGCCGCAAGGCATTGTCCAGCAGGTTGTCGAGCACCCGGTCAAGCTGCGCCTTGTCCGCCTGGACACGAGGCAGCGGCTCCTGGGTTTCAAGCAGCACCATGACATCTTGATCATGGGCGGTTTCAGCAAATCGCTGACGCGCCCCTTCGAGCAATTCGCCGATGTCGCATGGCTCCAGCGTCAGCTTTTGCAGGCCGTTCTGGTAACGCGAGAAATTCAGCAGGTCGTTGATCAACTGCATCAAGCGCTGCATTTCTTCGTTGACGGTGTCGAGCAGGTCCTTTTCCCGGGAATCCGGCGGGAAATGCACGCGCTCCTGGAGCAGACCGAACGCCATGTGCATGCCGGTGACTGGGGTTCGCAACTCGTGGGACGCTCGCAGCACGAACTCACTGCGCACGCGTTCGAATGCCCGCTGTTCCGTGACGTCATGCAGCACCATGACAGCGCCGACGATGTGCCCTTTGGTATGGCTGACCGGCGTGAGGCTGTAGGTGAGCAAGCGCGTTTCGCCATCGATCTCGATCGAAAGATCGTCGGGTGCCCGTTCGAGCGTGCCGCCGCGCAACACCAGATACAGCTGCTCGTCCAGCTCCGGCCGTTGCAACGCTTCGCCAAGGCCCTGCCCCAACCGGCTTTCCTCCCAGCCCAACTGCCGCTGTGCGACCGGATTCAGGTGTTCCAGCCGTCCCTGACGATCAATCATCAGCAGCCCGTCATCGATGCTGTCCAACACAGCCTGCAAACGCTGCTGGCCGGCAAGCAGCTCATCGACGTTGGTTTTCTGATGCTGCCGCAACGCGTCGGCCATCATGCCGAAACGGTGGGTGAGCAGATTCATCTCGTCCGATGAGGAGGTGGGCAGCGTGACGTCGAAATCCCCTTGAGCGATTCGGTCCGCCGCCTTGGCCAGCTCTTCGATCGGCCCGCCAAATCGCCGTGCAATGCCATGAGCGGTGACAAACCCGATGACCAGGATCGCCAGCCCTACCAACCCCAGCAATGCTGCGACCCAGAGCGCTTGGGATCTCGAAGCGCTTTCCGCCTGACTAATGTTCTCAAGCGCCTGACGATGGGCGTCAAGCAGGCCGTTGCGCAGCGTGTTGAACGCTTCGGTGACGGCCTCGTCGTCGCGGATCGCGTCAGCATGCTCGCTGGACTGCTCGATGGTTTTGACGAAACGACCGTAGTTCACCCGGGCCGTCTCGAACCCGCTGGGAACCCCGGTTTGCTGATCATGGTCGATGCCCTGATCAAGCAGGTTCAGGAATTCTTGCTGGTTTTGCTTGATCGCTGCCTGATCGGGTCGGTCCTTGAGCATCATGACCAGTTGGTCGCCCAGGTTCTGTCGCAGCTTCAGGCCAATATCGAGCGTGAGGAAGTTGTGCCGAATCGATGATTCCTGAGATTTGGCCATCTGCATGACGCTGACGAGTCCCAGCACCAAGCCGAGCAGGGCAACGGTGATGAGTGCCGAGATGCTCAGGAAGAGTCGGGTGCGCAACTTCATCGCAAACATCACCGGCGGCCTGTCAAAGGTTGTACTGCTTGCGTTTGCGGTACAGCGTCGAGGCGTCGATCCCCAGCGTGCGTGCGGCCTGATCCAGCGTATCGCTGGTGGCCAGTACCGCGCCGATGTGGGCTTTCTCCAACTCATCGAGACTCAATGCGGCGCCCACGCGCGGAGCGTTGTTGACGGGTTGTTCCGCCATGCCGAGATGGGTGATTTCGACCTTCTCCTGCGGGCAGATAATGCTTGCGCGCTCGATGACGTTCCGCAGCTCGCGGATGTTGCCTGGCCAGCGATAGTTGAGCAGCGCACTGCGCGCCTGTTCGCTGAAGCCCCGCGCCGGCCGACTGTATTCCTTGACGAAGCGCGCCAGGAAGCGATCCGCCAGCGTCAGGATGTCTTCGCTGCGCTCACGAAGGGGCGGCAGGTTCAAGGTGATCACGTTCAGGCGATACAGCAGATCCTCACGGAAACGGCCTTCGCGGACCATGTCCTCAAGGTTGAGGTTGGTCGCGGCCAGAATACGCACATCAGCACGACGGGTGACCGGATCACCGACGCGTTCGTATTCCTTGTCCTGAATGAAACGCAGCAGTTTCGGCTGCAACGTGAGGGGAAAGTCGCCGATCTCGTCGAGGAACAAGGTTCCGCCATCCGCCTGGTTAACGCGTCCGAGCGTGCTTTCGCTGGCGCCGGTGAAGGCACCACGGCTATGGCCGAACAGTTCGCTCTCCATCAGCTCGGCAGTGAGCGAAGGACAGTTGATCGTTACGCAGGCTTTCTTGGCGCGCTTGCTCCACCCATGGATCGCACGCGCGAGCTCCCCCTTACCCGTACCGGACTCGCCGAGGATCAGAATGTTTGCGTCGGTGTTGGCCACTTGGCGGGCGGTTTCCAGAATCGCCATCATCGATGGGCTGTGCGAGTCCAGGCCGTCCTTCGGCTTGCGTACTTCGCCCTCAAGCGCTTCAAGTCGCGCCGACAATTGGCGGACTTCCAACTGCTTGGCGGTGGCCAGACGCAGCTGATCGGGGCTGCAAGGCTTCACCAGATAATCGGCGGCACCGGCCTGGATGGCATCAACGGCGGTATCGACCGCCGAATGCGCCGTGACAATGACCACGCGCATCCAGGGGGCCTGCACGCGCATCTGCGCCAGGACGTCCAGCCCGTTGTCCTCACCCAGACGCAGGTCCAGGAAACACACGTCGAACACCTGACGCTGCAGCAGCGCCTCTGCCTGCGCCGCGCTGTTGGCGGTGGCTACGCTGTAACCCTCATCTTCCAGGCAATAGCGAAAGGTGCGAAGGATGGCGGATTCATCATCCACGAGCAGAATACGGCCCTGATTCTCAGCGGCTGCTTCCATGTTTCCTACGCTCCTCAATGAATAGTCTGTGTTAGTCCCGGAAACATCGGGCAAGTTGCATGGTTCATTCTGATTGATTCTTTACGCTGCATGGTAGCGATCTTCGGAAAAAACCCTGACTTGCTGATCCATGACAGTCGGCATATGGGAACCGCCACGGCGCAGCTCGACACACGCAACACCGCGCACCGTCGAACATCCGGGCAAAAGACAAGTCTGTCCACAGGTACCTTTTTGCAATTGTCTGGAGATTTGCCATGCACCCGTTGAAGAAGATCGCTCTGGCCATGACCGCTACCAGCCTGCTCGGCCTGACGCCTGTCATCGCTCACGCTGCCTCTGCCGATCTGCAAACCCAGCTCGCCGAGGCGCGGCAGGAGGGTTCGATCTGGACGGCCTTTGCCCTGAATCGGCATTTGAGCCCGTTTAAAATCAGTGTGGATGTCGAGCAAGGCACTGCGGTCCTCAAGGGGAAGGTCGAGAATCAGGTGGACAAGGATCTGGCGTCGCAGATCGCCGGTGACATTCAGGGGATCAACAGAGTCGATAACCAGTTGGAGGTCGATCCTCAGGTCGCCGCTGATCTCGGCACCAAAGCCTCTATGGCTCAGCGTTTTGACGACGCAACGCTGACGGCGACCATCAAATCCAAACTGCTGTGGAACAGCGTGACCGAGGCACTGAACATCGATGTCAGCGCGGCCCAGGGCATCGTGACCCTCAAGGGACAGGCTAAAGACGCGGATGCCAAGCAATTGGCCGGAAGCCTGGCGACCAATACCGATGGCGTGACAGAGGTGAACAACCTCATCAGCGTCAGCGCACGGGATACCCAGGCGATAAAGGAGCAGAACGAGCAGCAGGCCAACAGTGTGCGCGAAGAGTTCAGCGATGCATGGATCACCAGCAAGGTTAAATCCAGCCTTATATATAGCCGCACCCTCGATGGACTGAACATCAAGGTCGAGACCAAGAACGGCGTCGTCACACTGGACGGTGTGGTCGCCAATTACGCCGAAAAGGAGCTGGCTGTCGAGATTGCTCGAAACATCCGCGGGGTCAAGGGCGTTGATGCCGACACCCTGCGAGTCACAGCGCGCAGCGCGGGCTAGAGCGCTTCGCTGCGGCCGGATGGAGGCGGAATGTCGCATTCTGCATTCCAGATGAATTTGGCAGATCACGCGGTGTCCACGGATTCGTGCAAGCTGCACGATGGCAAATGTTCAATCGTGCAGCTTGCGCGTACGAAGCTTCCGATCAGGCAACTTAACCCACTGATTTATAACGATAAAAATGATCGGTGCGAGCTGGCACACAGCGTGCAATATCCCTGACAACAAAGGCCCGGACGAGGGCCGACAAGATTGCCAGGAGTCAGCTGAATGAACGCTCAACATCTCGCCACCAAACTGCGTATCTCCCCTCTGCACTTGCAGCAAGGTTTGTTTGCCAGCCTGGCGTTGATGATCACGCTCATTGCGGTACAGCAGTTCAACCACTGGAATCAGACTCAAGAAGTGACTCAGGCCTATTACTCCCATGCGCACACTGCCCCGTTTGTTAAAGCAAGCGCGCTGAAAGCGTCGGACGTTGCCCTGAGTCTGCAAGTTGATGATGCGGCCGCGACTTCTGATGAAGCGCCGCGTCAGCAAAGCTGGGTTTTCTGATCCTCAGGGTCGAAGACGCGATCTACCCCGAGGGTCACGCCGACGCCTCGATGTAGCAAGAAATCAAATAAACAGTAAAGGAGAGTCACCATGTTGAGCTGGGCAATCACATTTCTGATCATCGCAATCGTTGCAGCCGTCCTTGGTTTTGGTGGTATCGCAGGTACTGCTACCGGCATTGCCAAGATCCTGTTCGTGGTCTTCCTCGTCATGTTCGTGGTGTCGTTCTTCTTTGGTCGTCGCGGCCGAGGCTGAACATGGGCGTCAAGCATCTCCATGCACTGACACTGGCGCTCCTGGCGAGCGCCAGCGTTACTGCCATGGCGGCCAATGACGGGCAATCTCGGGTCAATGAGCTTTTAAGCTCAGACCCCGAGTACCGAGAAACCTGGTCGAGCGTGGTAAAGAAAGAAGAGCGGCTGCCCGACTGGGTGATCAATCTTTCTGGCTCCGCGGAGCAGATGAACGCTGTGACCGAAGACGGCGATAAGTATCTAGTGGGTCCGCTCTGCGAAACCCAGGACAGCTGTCGCAACAAACGTCTTATCGTGGCGTTTAGTCTGAACAAGTCCCATGCTTACGCCATGTTGGTTGAAGTGCCTGAGGGTTTGCCTGCAGACAAATCGCCAACACGTCATGCGGATTACCGGTTCTTGGGCAAACCTGACGAAGGCATGCAAGGCCTTCTCAAAGAACAGCTCAAGAAAGATCCGAACTGGTACTGATTTGAATGATGGAAGATCTGTCGCTGACAGGTCTTCCTGATAGACGCGCAGCCCGAAGACGGTGCGCGTATGACCAAGGGGTCGGGGCGTTTCGACCAATGGAGTGGTTGGAGCGTCCTAGGTGTACAGGGAGTACTCCCACGTGTGGGCCGGGTCAGGCAAGCCGCAACGCACGTCCATCGTCCGATAGGTTCGAACCTTTATCCGACAATGGACCTGCGTCGCGCAAACAAGCTATTGCTCCTTCATTGTCCGCTACGTTCGCTCGGTCTCGAGAGTCCTACATTCTCTCCTCTACATTTCCTACGACCGTATATCGCCAAAAAACCAGCCCATCTGCAGCTGTGACGCTTTCTCGTCACAGCCCTTTGCTTTGTATTCCCAGGCAGGCAATCACGCTACAGGCGATGTTTTTGCCACTTCTCAGCATTATGAGGTCCTGTCCGGACGCCCTGTTTTGGCGCGCTTCTTCCTAAGTGATTGATTTACATCATGCCGATTCAGCATAGGGTAGTCATTTACGGCATTAGACGATGAGGGTCACCGTCGGAATAGTTGCGCCTTTTTCGCCTGCTCAGAGCTCGGATGCTCGCTTGCGGCCACTCACGAGACAGTCCTGACGGTAACCGCGGCGTCACGCTTGCTGGCAAGCGCAATGACGAACGCGTGGTTGGGGGATGTCTCGGCAATGACAACAAGGTAATGACATGAAGAAGGCAAAACTGAGCCTCGCCTGGCAGATCCTCATCGGCCTGGTCCTGGGTATCGCCATTGGAGCGATCCTGAACCATTTCAGCACCGAGAAAGCGTGGTGGATCAGCAATATCCTGCAGCCGGCCGGCGACATCTTTATCCGCCTGATCAAAATGATCGTTATCCCGATCGTGATCTCCTCGCTGGTGGTGGGCATCGCCGGCGTCGGCGACGCGAAGAAGCTTGGCCGTATCGGCCTGAAGACCATCCTCTACTTCGAAGTCGTCACCACGATTGCCATCGTGGTGGGACTGGTGCTGGCCAACGTTTTCCATCCTGGCACCGGGATCGACATGAGCACGCTCGGCACGGTAGACATCTCGCAGTACCAGAAGACCACGGCTGAAGTGCAGCATGACCATGCGTTCGTCGCGACGATCCTCAACCTCATCCCGTCGAATATCTTTGCAGCCGTTGCCCGTGGCGACATGCTGCCGATCATATTCTTCTCGGTGTTCTTTGGTCTGGGCCTGTCGAGCCTGAACGCGGAAGTTCGTGATCCATTGGTGAAGGTATTCCAGGGCGTTTCGGAGACCATGTTCAAAGTTACGCACATGATCATGAACTACGCCCCGATTGGCGTGTTCGCGCTCATTGCCGTGACCGTCGCCAACTTCGGCTTCGCGTCGCTGCTGCCGTTGGCCAAGCTCGTGATACTGGTGTACGTCGCCATCGCCTTCTTCGCCTTCGTGGTGCTGGGGCTGATTGCGCGGCTGTTCGGCTTCTCGGTGCTCAAGCTGATGCGCATCTTCAAGGACGAATTGGTGCTGGCCTACTCAACTGCCAGCTCCGAGACCGTGCTGCCGCGTGTGATCGAGAAGATGGAAGCGTACGGTGCGCCGAAAGCCATCAGCAGCTTCGTGGTGCCGACCGGCTACTCGTTCAACCTGGACGGTTCGACGCTGTATCAAAGCATCGCGGCCCTGTTCATCGCTCAGTTGTATGGCATCGACCTGTCGATCGGCCAGCAGCTGATGCTCGTCCTGACCCTGATGGTGACGTCCAAAGGCATCGCCGGTGTCCCGGGCGTTTCCTTTGTGGTGCTGCTGGCGACGTTGGGCAGCGTGGGCATTCCGCTGGAAGGCCTGGCGTTCATCGCCGGCGTCGACCGCATCATGGACATGGCACGCACGGCGCTGAACGTGATCGGCAACGCACTCGCGGTGCTGGTGATCTCCCGGTGGGAGGGAATGTACGACGACGCCAAAGGCGAGCGCTACTGGAACTCCCTGCCGCACTGGCGTAGCAAGGAGCCTGTACCGGCGGGTCAATCGACAATCGAGTGATCCCTAAGCAACCTTAATGAACAAACCCTGGCTCCGGCTGGGGTTTGTTGTTTCTGGCCCCGCCGTTATCATCGCCGCATCTTGCGAGGGGATTTATATGCTGAACGGCCTATGGCTTGGATTTTTCGTGGTCGCGGCGATATCTGCGCTGGCGCAATGGCTGGTCGGGGGCAATGCAGGCGTTTTTGCCGCCATGGTCGAAAGCATCTTCGCCATGGCCAAGCTGTCTGTGGAGGTCATGGTGCTGTTGTTCGGCACCCTGACCCTCTGGCTCGGCTTTCTCAACATCGCCGACAAGGCCGGGATCGTCGACTGGTTGGGGAAAGTCCTGGCGCCGCTGTTCCACCGGCTGATGCCAGAAGTGCCGCGCGGCCACCCGGCCCTGGGGCTAATCACCCTCAACTTCGCCGCCAATGCGCTGGGTCTGGACAACGCCGCCACGCCTATTGGCCTCAAGGCCATGCGCTCATTGCAAGAACTCAATCCCAGCAAGACCGTGGCCAGCAATGCGCAGATCCTCTTTCTGGTGCTCAACGCCTCTTCGCTGACGCTGCTGCCGGTGACAATATTCATGTACCGCGCCCAGCAAGGCGCCGCCGACCCCACCATGGTGTTCCTGCCGATCCTGCTCGCCACCAGCGCCTCGACGCTGGTCGGTCTGCTGTCGGTGGCGTTCATGCAGCGCCTCAAATTATGGGACCCGGTGGTGCTCGCTTACCTGGTTCCCGGCGCGCTGCTGCTGGGCGGTTTCATGGCTGTACTGGCGGGGTTGTCTGCCACTGCGCTATCGAGCCTGTCGTCGGTGCTGGGCAATGTGACGCTGTTCGGCATCATCATGTTGTTCTTGGTGATTGGCGCATTGCGCAAGGTCAAGGTGTACGAGACCTTCGTCGAGGGTGCGAAAGAAGGCTTCGATGTCGCCAAAAACCTGCTGCCCTATCTGGTCGCGATGCTCTGCGCCGTGGGCGTGCTTCGGGCATCGGGCGCGCTGGATTTTATCCTGGAGGGTATTCGTCACGGGATACAGTGGATGGGCATGGACACCCGCTTCGTCGACGCGCTGCCGACCGCACTGGTCAAGCCCTTCTCCGGCAGCGCGGCGCGGGCCATGTTGATTGAAACCATGAAAACCCAAGGCGTCGACAGTTTCCCGGCACTCGTCGCGGCGACGATTCAAGGCAGCACCGAAACCACCTTTTACGTATTGGCAGTGTATTTCGGCGCGGTGGGCATCCAGCGAGCGCGACACGCCGTGGGCTGCGCGCTGCTGGCGGAATTTGCCGGAGTCGTCGCAGCGATCTCGGTCTGCTATTGGTTCTTCGGCTCGGCGGTGTAACGCTTCCCGCCCTGCTCGACGGTCCATTGCAGCACTTGGGCGGCCAGCGTATCGCTGGCCTGGCCGAACGCCGAGACCACCGCCGACACCTGCTTGTCACCCACCGGCTGATGCACTTCAAAACGCCGACTTGCCACGATCCGCTGGCGATCGTCGGCGAGCCGCGCATCAAAGCGAATCAGCACTTCAATGGCGGCCCCGCGATACTCGCTCTGAAACGCTTGCAGCTCCCCTCCCAATTCGAAATCGGCCTGCAAATTGCTGTCGTCGGTGCTGATCGACTGTATTCGCCCATCGCCATAGAACGCGTCGGTCAGGCGGTTGCGCAGCAGGACCGGCGCCGGATCACTCCACCGTGCGCCCTTGTAGCTGCTGATGACATCGCCCTGCGGTATGACCGCAATGCGCGGGCTGTCCAGGGTCTCGCTGGATTTGGCCCGAACCACCCGCAGCGACCATGACACGGGCGCCTTCCCGGCACTGGCGCGTGATGCGGTCGGCAGACGGTAAACGTCCGATGGCGCTTGCTCAGGGAGAATCGAACAGGCGCCAAGCGACAGTACGGTTGCCGCCAGTAGTAATCGGGTGACGTACTGACCGATAAACCTCATGGCTCGAACTCCTTTTTCTTATCGCTGCCCAGCAAATAGCCGCTCGGGTTGGCATTCAGGCTGCGTGAAACGGTTTTCACAGCGCTCAGGGTTTCACGCAGCTCGCGGATCGCCGGACCCAGTTCGCCCAACCCCTGCAAACCATCATTGACCGAATTCTGATTGTTCTTGAGCAGCGTATTAATGGTCTGGCTGCTCTGCTCAAGCGCTTTCATTGCCTGCTGTGCGCTGGCGATGGTTTGTTTGCCGTCGCTGGTCAGCAACTGGTTGGCGTTGCGCATCAGCGTTGAGGTTTGCTCAAGGGTCGTGCCGGCCTGCTTGCTCAACAACGTCATCTGCTTCAAAGCCTGACTAATGTCGTCGCGCTGATCGGCGATCGCCCCGGTGGTCTGCTCAAGGTGCTGGAGCGTGCGTGACAACGTCTCGACGTTGCCTTCGGAAAACATGGCGTTGGCGTTATGCAGCAGCGCGTTGGTACCGCTGAGCAAATCGTCGCTGTCGTTCAGCAATCGAGAAATGGGCGACGGCGAGGCGATGATGACTGGCAGGTTACCGCCCTCACCCTTCAGCGCCTCGCTCTGGGGTGTGCCGCCGCTGAGCTGAATGAGCGAGGTGCCGGTGATACCAGCAAGGGCCAGTTTGGCGAAGGTGTCGCGCTTGATCGGCGTTTCTCCGGCAACGCGGATCTGCGCCAGCACGCGGCGAGGGTCCTGAGGGTCGAGGCGCAGCTGCACCACGTCGCCGACCTTGATCCCGCTGTACTGCACCGGGCTGCCGCGGGACAACCCGGTGACGGCCTCGTTGAAGACAACCTGATAGTCCTTGAAAGCCGAGTCGACGCTGGATTTGGCCAGCCACAGGCCGAACAGCAGCGCGGCGGCGACCACGATGACCGTGAACAGGCCGATCAGAACGTGATGGGCGCGGGTTTCCATCATGAGACCTCGTGTGGGTGGGTGGCCGCCGAATAGGCCGAGCGGCCGCGCGGGCCATGAAAGTATTCGTGAATCCAGGCGTCCTTGGTTGCGGACACGCGGTCGATGCTGTCGGCAACCAGCACGCGTTTCTGTGCCAGCACGGCGACGCGGTCGGTAATTGTATAAAGCGTGTCGAGGTCATGGGTAACCATGAAAACGCTCAGTCCCAATGCGTCGCGCAGGGTCAGGATCAACTGGTCGAACGCGCCAGCGCCAATCGGGTCGAGCCCGGCAGTGGGTTCGTCCAGAAACAGGATGTCCGGGTCCAGCGCCAGCGCTCGCGCCAACGCCGCGCGCTTGATCATGCCGCCTGAGAGCGAGGCCGGGTATTTGTGCGCTGCTGACAGCGGCAGCCCGGCCAGTGCCATTTTTATCCCGGCCAGATGCTCGGCCTCGTCGCGGTTCAGGCCGGCGTGTTCAATCAACGGCAGCGCGACGTTCTCAGTGATGGTCAGCGAGGAAAACAGCGCGCCTTTCTGAAACAGCACACCAAAACGTCGTTCAACCTGAGAGCGCGCTTTGTCGGACAGGCTCAGCAAATCCTGCCCCAATACCCGGACACTCCCCGCAGTAGGCTTCTGCAGCCCGACAATGCTGCGCAGCAACACCGACTTGCCTGCGCCGGAGCCGCCCACCACGCCGAGGATCTCCCCGCGATACAGGTCCAGATCGAGGTGCTCGTGCACCACCTGCGGGCCGAAGCGATTGCTCAAGCCGCGAACCTCGATCACCGTTTCGACAGGTTGTACGCAGCGTCGAGTCACCAGCCCATCTCCATGCAAAACATCGCGACCAGTGCGTCCAGCACGATGACCACAAAAATTGACTGCACCACGCTGGACGTCGTGTGAGCACCGACAGATTCGGCACTGCCCTCGACCTTGAAGCCCTCCAGGCAGCCGATCGCGGCGATGAAGAACGCAAAGATCGGCGCCTTGGCGATGCCCACCAGAAAGTGCTGCACCCCGATATCGGCCTGCATCAACGAAAGGAACATGGCCGGTGAGATGCCCAGGGATAAGGCACAGACCACGCCGCCCCCGACAATGCCGCAGATCATCGCAAGAAAGGTCAGCATGGGCAGTGAGATAAGCAGCGCGATCACGCGGGGCAGCACCAGCAACTCTGTAGGGCTCAGCCCCAGGGTTTGCAGGGCATCCAATTCCTCGTTGGCCTTCATCGAGCCGATCTGCGCGGTGAAGGCGCTGGCCGTACGACCGGCCAGCAGAATGGCAGTCAGTAACACCGCGAACTCGCGCAAGAACGAGAAGCCGATCAGGTCGACGGTGAAAATCGTCGCGCCAAACGCCTTCAGCACTGTGGCGCCGAGAAAGGCGACCACCGCGCCAACCATGAAGGTCAGCAGCGCCACGATGGGCGCGGCGTCCAGACCGATTTGCTCGATATGGGCGATCACAGAAGTGGTCCGCCAGCGCCGTGGTCGGAACAGGGTTGAGGCGAAGGTCTGCAGGATGAGTCCGATAAAGCCCAGCAGTTGCAATGTGTCTTTCCAGATCACGTCCACCGCCGCGCCAATGCGCGCCAGCAACTGCATGCCCACAGCCGCTTCAGGTTCTCTGACGGGCTGGCAATAGTCAGCCAAGGCGCTCTGGATGGTCTGCATCAACGCTCGACTGGATTCCGGCAGGTTGGGCGCTTGCACAGCCAGTAACCGCAGACGCTGTACGCCAAGCAGCTCAACCAGCAACGAAGCGCCGGCGGTGTCGAGCGCCCCCAGTTCATCCATGTCCACGTGAGTGGTGGGTCCGAAGGCGGTGCTCAATGCGTCGGTCTGGCGCTTGAGTTCACGGTAATGGGCGAGCGTCCAGTCTCCGGCAATCCGCAGCTGCACGGGATTGCTCGACATGTCCAGTAAGACGCGTCCTGGAACCTTGGACGCGGAGGGAGCCTGCGTGGTCAGTGGGGTCATAGCGACGAGCTTAGTTGGTTTTGGCCGGGGCGGAGGGGCTCTCGCCTGGCGCACTGTCCGCAGGTTTTTTTGAGGCGGAATCGCCCGGATCGGCCGCATCGGTGCCTGGCTTCAGGCCGGCCGGCTTGATCTTGTTGCGCGTGACGGCGGGCTGATCTCGCTCGGTTACATCAAAGCGCAGCACGCCGATCATCTGGCCGTCCTCCGTGAGCACCCTCACCTGCCATTTGCCCAATACGTCTGGCGGAAAATTCTGCTTGTGTGTCCAGGCTCGATAGCCTTCCTCACGACCGCCCTTGATGTCTAGAGCAATACGCTCTATTTCCTCGCCGTTGTGGCGCCAGACATGATAAATCCGCTCATTCAAGCCACGCGGGGCGTTGATCGACGTGTAGGCATACAAGCCGGCGCTGCGCAGTTGGTTAACGCCAATCTCCTGAATGCTCTCGCCGGGGGTACGATTCTGGTTATCGAAGCGTGTGCTGATGGCCGCCTCGGTTAGCCAGAGAGTTGCCGGCGGCACCCAGAACCGTGCCATCCAACCGACTCCTCCGATCGCCAGTGTCATCGCCACCAGCCCAACGCCGCGCTTCCAGTTATTGATCGGATAGCCCGACGCCATGCTGGGGAACGACAGCAGCATCGCAATGCCCAGCGCCAGTTTGTAACTCTCGGCGGTGGTCAGGTGAACGATGATCGGCAGCGCCGTGAGCAATGCGGCAAACAGCGTCAGGGTGTGCAGGGCCATAAATGCCCAGCGGCGCGGGGCGAGCCATTTGTAGTACAGCGGGTCGATGATCGAAATCAGGCCCGCCGCTCCGAGCAGTCCGGTGAACGCCAGCTGGCCGCTGTACCAAGTGGTAGTCACGAAGAAGAACGGCAGCACGAAAAACAGGCTTTCCTGATGAATCATCTGCGTGCCGTAGCGCAGCAGAGGTTGCGGGATCTCGCGTTTGAACATCTTGGCGAAGAGCGCCACCGCGCTGTTTTCCACCATTAGCCAGATCCAGCTGACCAACAGGATGACCGCAATCCAGGTCGCCAGTTTGGCCTGGCGATCCACCAGGATAAAGCTGCCGATGCCTGAGCAAAAACCAAAGAACGCAATGAGGCCGGGGTAGCGCTTGATGAACTCCAGTACCCGCTGTACCAGCGAATGCTGAATGATGGCGTTGATGTCCGGCATCGTGGGGCGTCACTCTCGGTCGATGAGTCTGGGTGATTAAAAAATAGCCAACATCCCACTGGGCCGGCTTGCACGAATCCTGAGCGATGCATGCCCGGGTTACAACGGCCGCTTTTTGTGTATTCGCCAACGCCAGGCAATCAGCAATGCCAGGATCGCCAGCAGCAGGAATCCGATCCCGTACAGTTCGTCGTAGCTGAGCAGCGGTTCCTCGACCCGAAGATACCCAGGTTGCGCGAGCAGCTGACGCATCGCCTGATTTGCCAAGTCCAGACTCACACCCCGCGCACGCTTGGCGGGGTCCTGAAAACGGCCATCGTCATAATCATTCAGCGCACCCCAGTAATAGTCGGCCAACGCGCTGTTGCCCTGGACCACCCAGGCCTGTTTGGCGATGGAGGCCTGCTGCAGGCGTGCGAAGGTGGCCGGGTCCATGCCTTCCTTGCGCAACCGCTGCAGCATCGAGCGCACCGCTGTGGTGGCTGAATCCACATCTTCACGGTCCAGATCCGCATTCAGGCTAAGGAAGCCCGTGTCTCCGAACGCCTCCCGCTCGGCCCATGGTCCGTAGGAATACCCCTTGTCCAGACGCAGTTCGCTGTACAGCGCCCAGTCCAGATACGCCTTGACCAGATCCCAGGTTTCATCATGCTGCTCGCCCATGTCCGGCTCGGGAAACAGCAGATGCAGCTTCGCCCCATCGCCCAAGGCGCCGCGCACCAGGGTGCGTTCGGGATCAGCTTTTTCTGAAATAGAGCGAAGGGGCGGATGTTCTGTGGGGTCGACCGCATTGAGCTGGCCGAATGTGCGCTCAAGGTAGGCAGGCAGCAACTTGTCGAGGTCGCCCACGATGATCAGCGTCATGTTATTGGAGGCGTACCAGTTGTCGTGGATGTTCTCGATCTGATCGAGCGTGAGGTGATCGACTTCCGGCCGCTCCGGGCACTTGAGGCCCAGCTCCACAGCAAGCTGATTGCCGGCGCTGTGGCCCAGATCGCGCTTGTCCAGCCAGCGCTGCAAGTGCGAATAATGGCCACCGTCTTCGCGGGCGACGATGCGCTTGGCAGTGTCCAGATTCGCTTGGTTGATTTGCGTGTGGGTCAGCAGATTAAGCAGCAGATCAAGCACCTTGCGCTGATTTTGCGCCGGTGCCTCGATGACAAAGGTGGTGTCGGTATTGCTGGTGAAGGCGTTCCACTCCCCGCCCAGCGCCTGCATCTGCTGCTCCAGCCCGCCTTCGCCGCTGTTGTCGATGCCACTGAACAACAAATGCTCAAGCAGATGCGGCAGCTCTTTGTCTTCGCATTTGAAATCATCGAAGCCGATGCCTACAACGAGGCGAATAGCGACGTGGCCCTTATCTGCAGGCTTGAGCAGCAGCTGCAAACCATTGGGCAGCACGTAGCCCTCTACCTGAAACCGGTCGAGGGCCATGGAAGAAAGGGATGTCAGAACCAGACAAACGAACAGCAGGCGACGCATAAAAACGGGCTTCCTTGCGGGCCGGTATGTGTAACAGACTTCGAAGCGGCCCCTGCGTTCACCTCGATTATTCCGCGTGGCCCTCGCTGGACAACGCGCCTGTGTCAGTGGTCTCGAGGACCGCGTAGGCGCTGCTGCAGAACAGCGAGTTCAAGCGTTTCATGTCGGAAATCAGCTCAAGGTGCAGGGAGCTTGTCTCAATGCTTTGCACGATCTTGCGTTGCAGCCTGCTGACATGGGCGTGGGCCAGACGCCGTTCCTGTGCCCGGAAACGACGCTTCTCGCGCAACAACTGGCGCGCGCTTTCCGGGTCACCGCTGAGAAAGACCGACAAGCCCAGACGCAGGTTCGCCATCAATTGCTCATGCAGACCGGAGAGCTCTTCCAGACCAACGTCGGAAAACGACCGGCGCTGGGACGTCTTTTGCTGCTGGACCTTGCGCAGCATGCGCTCGATCAGCCCGCTCGCCAGCTCCAGATTGATGGCCAGTTCGATAATCTCGGCCCAGCGGCGATTGTCCTGCTCGCTGAGATCGTCGCGGGGCATCTGCGCCAGGTACAACTTGATCGCGTTATAAAGCACCTCGACATCGTCGTTGAGCCTGCGCACTTCTTGGGTGACCGCCGTCTGGTTGCCCCGCAGCACCTCTTGCATGGCATTGAGCATGCTGTCGATCAGGTCGCCCATGCGTAGCGTTTCGCGCACCGCATTGGCCAGAGCGAGGCTCGGCGTCGCCAGCGCGGTCAGGTCCAGATGGCGAGCTTTGGTCTGGCCGTTGATTTCAGCCTTCTGCGGCAGAATCGACGCGCAGAGGCGCCCCATCGGCCCTACTGTAGGCAGCATGATCAGGCAGCGCAGAGAGTTGTAGATCACATGAAAGCTGATCACCAGGCTCGACGGGCTGACATTCAGCGTGTCCATCCAGGCCACCAGCGGGGTCAGCACGGGCGTTATCAGCAGCAGGCCGATCAGTTTATACAGCAGGCTGCCCAGCGCGACTTGTCGCCCCGCCACGTTTTGCATGCTGGTGCTGAGGAACGCCAGCAGACCGCTGCCAATGTTGGCGCCGATGACCAGACCGATGGCCACCGGCAGGCTGATGATCTCCGCGCCAGCCAGGGTCGCGGTCAGCAGAACGGCAGCGAGGCTAGAGTAGGAGATCAGCGCGAACATGGCGCCGACCAATGCGTCGAGCAGCAGGTCGCCCGTCAGTGATGCAAACAACACCTTCACCCCGGCCGCCTGAGTGATCGGCGCGGCAGCCGTGACGATCAGCTGCAAGGCAAGAATGATCAGGCCCAGCCCGATACCGACACGGCCCAGTTGCCCTACGCGGGTTTGCTTGCGTGACAGAAAGAAGATCACGCCCAGAAAGATGAGCAGCGGTGACAGCCACGACAGGTCAAAGGTGAGGATTCGCGACATCACCGCCGTGCCGACGTCGGCACCCAGCATGATCGCCAGCGCAGGCGTCAGGCCCATCAACCCTTGGCCAACGAAGGAAGTCACCAGCATTGCCGTGGCATTACTGCTTTGCACCAGTGCGGTGACGAGTATCCCCGCGACGAACGCCAGCGGGCGTTTGGACATGTTTTGTCCGATGACGCGACGCAACTGCGAGCCGTAGACACGCAGGATGCCGGTCCGAACGATGTGTGTACCCCAGATCAACAGCGCGACGGCGGAAAGCAAATCGAGCAGGGTCAGCATACGGAGAGCCCCCTGTAGGTTGCCCATCGGGCAATGGTTAAAAGGTCCAGCGTGTAACGAGCGCAGGCGCTTGAGAGGACTGAACAGCGCGCTCAACTAAGCTTTAGTCGGCCTGCGGCCTTAATGCCAGCATGGCACAGCGGATTATTTCATGAAACAAATCTGTCATAAATCAGGCGTTTGAAGACAGCACCGTTGATTCGCAGCGATAAAAAAAACGGGGCACACGATGGGCCCCGTTTTTTTATGTCGACGCAGCGAACGTTACTGACCTGGGACGTCCTTAGGAAGCCTCACCGTCCTGCGATGCGCGCTTCTTCGCCATCGACGTGCGCATCTTGATGTTGATTGCCTCGACCGCCAACGAGAACGCCATGGCGAAGTAAACGTACCCCTTGGGCACATGCACATCGAACGATTCGGCAATCAGCACGGTGCCGACAACGATCAGGAATGACAGCGCCAGCATCTTCAGCGAGGGGTGCTTCTCGATGAAGTCGCTGATAACGCCGGCACACAGCATCATGATCAGCACCGCCACGATGATCGCCGCCACCATCACGGGTACGTGGGAGACCATGCCCACGGCGGTGATGACCGAGTCCAGCGAGAATACGATGTCGATGATTGCAATCTGAAGGATGGTGTACAGGAACATGCCGCCCTTGCCTTTCGGCTCGTCCTGCGTCTCTTCTTCACCTTCCATGCCGTGGTAGATCTCTTGCGAGCTCTTCCACAACAGGAACAGGCCACCGAAGAACAGGATCAGGTCGCGCCCGGAAATGCCCTGGCCCCAAACCACGAACAGGTCGTCGGTGAGGCGCATGACCCAAGTGATCGACAGCAGCAGCAGAATCCGCGTCACCATCGCCAGGGCCAGGCCGAAGATCCGGGTCCGCGGCTGCATCGCCTTGGGCATGCGGCTGACCAGAATCGAAATCATGATGATGTTGTCGATGCCCAGCACGATTTCCAGGGCGGTCAGCGTGAAGAAAGCAACCCAGATCTCAGGGTTGGTCAGCCATTCCATTACGTATTCCTTTGAGCTTTCGTGTCCCCGCTGGCGCGGTGGCGCCAGTGGGAGCGTTGAGTTGCGTTATAGACTGCTGAAAAACGGGAAAATCCCCATCAGCAGCGCGGCGATCAGGATGCACACGCACACCAGCACGGCCCATTTGAGGGTGAAGCGCTGATGATCACCAAATTCGATTCCCGCCAGTGCCACCAGCAGATACGTCGAGGGCACCAACGGACTTAGCAGGTGGACGGGCTGACCGACGATCGAGGCACGTGCCATTTCCACCGGGCTGATGCCGTAATGCGAAGCGGCCTCGGCCAATACCGGCAGCACGCCATAGTAAAACGCATCGTTGGACATGAAAAAGGTGAACGGCATGCTGACCAAAGCGGTGATGACGGCCAGATAAGGGCCCATCGCTTCAGGAATCACAGCCAGCAGGCTTTTCGACATCGCGTCGACCATTCCCGTGCCCGACAGGATACCGGTAAAGATCCCCGCGGCAAAAATCAGTCCGACCACTGCCAGCACGCTCCCGGCGTGAGCCGCCACACGGTCTTTCTGCGCTTGCAGGCACGGGTAGTTGACGATCATGGCGATACTGAACGCAATCATGAACAGCACCGGCAACGGCAGCAGGCCCATGATCAGGGCAACCATCAGCACCAGCGTCAGTGCGGCGTTGAACCAGATCAGCTTGGGACGGCGCGCTTCGGGAAACTGGGAAACGCTGATGTCGCTGTGGTCGCTTTCGTCACCCGGCAACTGCAGTTCACCCAGGCGCGCACGTTCACGTTTGCCGTAGACGTAGGCAATCACCAGAATCGCCACAACGCCTGCCAGCATTGCCGGAATCATTGGAACGAAGATATCGGATGGATCGACATGCAGGGCGCTCGCGGCACGCGCGGTCGGGCCGCCCCAGGGCGTCATGTTCATCACACCGCCGGCCAGAATGATCAAGCCGGCCATGATGCGCGGGCTCATGCCCAGACGGCTGTACAGTGGCAGCATGGCGGCCACGCAGATCATGTACGTTGTGGCGCCGTCACCGTCCAGCGAGACGACCAGCGCCAGCACAGCGGTGCCGACCGACACTTTGACCGGGTCGCCTTTCACCAGCTTGAGGATCTTGCGCACCGCCGGGTCGAACAGCCCGGAGTCGATCATCAGTGCGAAATAAAGAATGGCGAACATCAGCATGACGCCGGTGGGCGCAAGCTTGGTGATGCCGGCCAGCATCATTGGGCCGATGTCAGAGGCAAAGCCGCCGAACAGGGCAAATACGATAGGAACGATGATCAAGGCAATCAGCGCGGACAAGCGCTTGCTCATGATCAGGTACATGAAGGCGACGACCATGGCGAAGCCGAGGAAGGTCAACATAGCAATACTCCAGCGTTACGCGGCGTGGGAACGGACGAGACGAGTCAATCAGCTCAAAACGAGCGGCGCGTGGAGTCGGGAATTACTAGGGGGTACTGCAGGGCACATGCAAGCATCGGGAATCACCTAATTGTTGTTGTAGATGGGCCGGAGAACATCAAGCGCGTTCGTCCTGGCCGACCGGTCTGTTGCCGGCGGTGAGGTGATGCTAAACGGGGAAGCTTTCAGCCAGCTTTCGCTGCGCGTGTCAGGTTGAAGAACGGCCGTGTGAGTTATCGGCTTAATGATGCGGTCAGACTCCCTACACAACCCGGAGAGTGCTCATGAGTGAATTGCATACCGGCGGATGCCATTGCGGCAATCTGCGCTACCAGCTCGATGCGCCAGTGGATGACGTTGCGCACTGCCATTGTTCGATTTGTCGGCGCACCTCGGGCGGTATCGTGACGACGTGGACCAGCGTGCCGGTCGAGGCTTTCAAATGGCTGGCAGGAAGTCCTGCCACGTATGATTCAGGTCCGACGTGTGTACGGTATTTCTGCAACAACTGTGGTGCGCAAGTCGCGCTGTTCAGCCGAAACACACCGGACAGCATGGACGTGACCATCGCGACTCTCGATCAACCTGAACTGACGCCTGCCGATCGACACATCTGGACCGACAGCCGCTTGCCGTGGCTGCATCTGGACGAGCAACTGCCGGGTGAGCCCACGGAAAGCGCCTGAGTCACCGCCGACCCCAAAGGTGCGCCAGGATCAAGGCAGCTCCAACCCGCCGGCTGCCTTGTGCAGCGCCCGAAGGTGTTCGCCGACCTGCTTGAGGTTGTCTTCTGTCGCCGCGATCTCGGCGGCGCGGTCGGGATCAAGCAGCGCCCTCACCTCTTTATCCAGGTCGCCGCTGAGCCGCTGAAGCTGTTTCTGCCGCTGGCTGCTTTCGTCTTCCAGTCGCTTCCACTCGCCTTCCTGCGGCAGGCCGTAGCCACCGCTGCCGAGCAATTCCGCTGGACGACTCAAGAACCCGCTGTTCGCCAGAATGTCCTGCAAGGTGCCCGTCGCCTTGGAGACGCCGTTGTCCTTTTGCTCAACGGCACTGAGGTATCGCTGTTTAACCTCATCCTGCGCGAGCAATAACTGACGCCGCAGCCCGGCCTGTTCCAGCAGCAGCATCGCAGCGCTGGTGCGCAGATCAGCCTGAGCGAAATACGGGCGCCGCTCCTGCGGGGTCAATGCGAGCCAGTCCTCTACATTGGCTTGCTTGACGTTGGTGGTCTTGCGCAACACATCGAACATCGCCTGATAACGGTCGCGGTACGAGTCGAAGCGGTAGCCCATGCGCAGCGCTTTTTTCGGATCGTCCAGCACGCTGGTGTCCGCCAGCCCCCTGCCCTTCAAGACCTCCAGCAGCCCGTTGGGCATGATGCTGTCCAGTCCGACAAGCCGCGGATCGTTAGTGCCACTGCGCAGCAGCTTCAAGTTTTCCACCGCGCAGTTGTTGGACAGGAACCAGTAGTCCCCGTCATAGGCCCAGTGCATCTCGGCAGAGTGCTGAACCAGACCATTGATCTCCTCACGGGACAGTTTCAGCGGAACCGAGGCCAGGCCGCGCAGTTCGGTCTTGGTGTACTCATCGATCACTTGACCGAGCGGCAGCACAAACAGGCGCGACGGATACTTGCCGGTCAAGCCGCTCCAGCTGGACAGCTGTAGGTCGTTGACAAAGGCGCGATACGACAGCACGAGGTGCTGATCCAGGTCGAGCCGGCAATCGGGGCCACGCGGGCGACCGGGCTTGCAGATCACCAGCCGGAGCATGCTATGGCCCCAACGGCTAGCCAGATTCTGATTGGCCTCGGCGAGCAGGTAATCAACTTCGTACACGCGCTCGGGGTCGAGCTTGCCCAATGGCTCTCGGGCAAAGTCGTTACCGGCGTTGAGATAAGGATAGGACGTCGGGCACGGATCCTTCGTCGCTGGCGCCCAGTCGAACCGAGCCTTGTAATAGTCGTACAGCGCAGGACGGCGGCAGGCGTAGGCCGGATCGAGGAGGAAATACTCCATGTTCACCGCAACGAATTCCAGCGGGCTGCTGATCTCGTAGATGTCCGGGCTGCGCGCGACCTGACCGTTGCGCTCTTCCCGGTCACCGCGGCGACCGACGTACTGCGGCCATCCGGCCAGGTCCAGAAGCCGCGGATCATCACTCAGTGTGAAGCGTCGGTCTGTCTGACCCCGGCAGCTGTCACGCAGGCCCACTTTGCCCACGCTCTTGCCTTGGCGGGTACACGCAACAATCAACTTGCGGTCTTCAGGCGACCACAGCTGCGCGTGATCATAAATGTGGGTCAGTTCATGCAGGACCGTGGCGAGCATTTCCTCGCGCACGGTGCCGTGAGGTCGAGTGGTGCGGGTCGTGGCGGCAGTGCCGTCAGTCAGACCCGCGAGCAAGTGCTGATTGAGGTCCAGCCGGTAAGGGCCGTCTGCACGACCGTACGCGTTGGACGGCATGTCGTCGGTCCAATGCACTTCGACCTTGCGATCAAGCTTGCTGACGAACAGTGGAGGCAGATGCGCCATGGCTTCGTCGAGCAGTGTCTGGCTGGCCATTTTTTGTGCAGGACTGAGCCCGTCGGTATGAAGCGACAGGCTCAGGTCGGCGAAGGCGCTCGTGCAAATCAGCGAGAGCGCCGACGTCAGCAGCCAGACAGCGAGGCGGTTCACAGCGCGAGGATGGCCTCGGCGAGGTCCTGATCGCTGGCATTACGGGCTTCAGGCAAGCGATCACGCAGTGTGATAAAGGCTGCGTCGAGCAATGCACCATGGATGTCGCCGTTGCTGGCCACATAGCTGGCGGCATCATCACGGGCTTCTAGCACGAGCTTCCAGTTGCGTACGGATGAAGTGGTGTCAGAGGTGAAGTCGATGCTGCGGCCGAGGGCGCGAACGACGATGTTACTGGTGGCCTTCAGGGTTTGAGCCTGTGCCATGTCAGTCAGCAAGAGCAGGCCGAGGGCGGCAGCCATCAACGGGGTACGCATGGAACGTCTCCAAAATACGGAAGTTACAAAAAAGTGACTATTGGACGAGGATTGCCTGCGCCAGTTCAAGGTCGCTTGCATGAAGTTTCGGGCGGGTTTGACGCAGGTACGCCAACGCTGACTCCAGCCGTGCTCCTCGCAGTTGGCCGTCACTGGCGACAAACACTGCAGCGTCATCCTGGGCGGCAATTATCAGCTTGTTGTCGAAAGGTCCGGTCGTCACCTGGCTGGTGGCGTATCCGCTTTTGACCAGGCTTTGCGTGGTCAAGTCGAACGCTAGAACCTGAGTGGAAACACTCAAGGTGGCGGTGACCACAGCTACTAGGCGTGACAACGAATGCATGGCTATTCAGGGGTTATCAAGGTTCTGTGAAGCGAGGCGCAAGGCTAGCGCAACACCCCGGGTCAGAGCTAGCGCAAAGACCTGAGGCGTACGGGTGAAACCTGTCGCGAGCCTGAATCAGATGGCGAGAATGGCCTGCGCGATTTGTGCGTCTGATGCCTGCAGCCCAGGCGCTACTTCGCGTATGTGCTGCAGGGCGCCCTGTAGCTGCACGCCCCGAATCCCGCCTTCGCTGGCAACGAAGCTCGCCGCATCGTCCCGCGCGGCCAGGACGATCTTGTCGTCATGGAACGAGGAGGAAATTTTAGACGTGGCGTTGGAGGAAGCATCGAGCGCACGCACGATGGTGTCGGTAGTGACCACGAAGCTGGAAGCCTGTGCCCCGGTGGCAGCAACGATCAGGAAAGCGGCACTCAGCAAGCGAACGCGAGACATATTGACACTCCAAATAACGGGATTCGAAAACCAAAGACGCATAAATCGGAAAGGTCAGCGTGAGCTGTCTTGCGAGTGCTTGGTCGAGGTAAGGCAAGATTAGCTTATTAGCTCGCTCGCAAACCATCCTCGCGAAGCAGGCCGTTCGATCGTATGGCCACGCATCAAGGCGCATGCCCGCGGTTTTAAAGGTCTGTACTGGTACTATTTTGCATCGATAAAAACTGTACTGTTGATGCCCTCTCCACGCTTCATGCCCTCCTGAAACGGCAAAACCCGTCAGCAGGAGCCTGCTGACGGGTTTTGTTTGAACAATTAGGGTTGCTGGTGAGAGGCGTTTGGCCTGGGACCAGCAGACGCTACATTAGCGCCAGAACGGCTTGCTCAGCTCTTCGTAACGCTGGGATTCGCTGATACCGGCGTCAGCCAGCAGGCGTGCATCCAGGCGAGCCAGTTGATGGCGGCTGGACAGACGACGCTGCCAGAGCATCAGGTTGGCGAACATGCGCAGCGGCAACGAGGCTTTTGCAGTTTTTGCGGTGTCTTCGTAGAACAGTTCGGAACTGAGGGTGCGTTCCATGGTGCTTCTTCCTTCCGCTTGTGGCGGGATTAGAGAGTGACTTGATTGGTGACAATATTCCTCTCATTGCCCTTCTCTCTCTAGACACAGTTCATTTGTATTGTGCTGCTTCAGTTCACTGTTAAGTGCGACTGTTTTGTTCGGAAGTGGGGCAACTGTACTGCCCTGCACCATAAGTGTGCTTTTTGGGCATATGGAAGGGCAGTTTCGCGGTTTGACTCCTGAAAGTTACCCGTACAGCAGTACAGTTTCTGAGAGTTAGTCGTTCAGTCTGTGCCTCGTGACTAAAAAAAATCGCTGTCACAAGATAACTGTGTTTTCACACTGCCAGCATGCGCCCTGTTTCCTCAAGGTTCAGGTGCCAACTGAGTGCGTCCCGCAGAACATGTGGCGTGTGACCCCCAATTGCGCAGGCGCGACGAAAATAATCATTCAACGCCTCGCGGTAGGCAGGGTGGACACAGTTGTCGATGATCACCCGAGCCCGTTCGCGTGGCGCAAGACCTCGCAGATCGGCCAGCCCGATCTCTGTGACGAGAATATCAACGTCGTGTTCGGTGTGGTCCACGTGACTCACCATCGGCACCACACTCGAGATTGCCCCGGCTTTAGCAACGGATTTTGTCACGAAGATGGCAAGGTGAGCATTGCGCGCAAAGTCGCCCGACCCGCCTATTCCGTTCATCATTCGCGTCCCGCACACGTGGGTCGAGTTGACGTTCCCATAAAGGTCGAATTCCAGCGCGGTGTTGATTCCGATGATGCCCAGCCGCCGCACGACCTCTGGATGGTTGGAGATTTCCTGAGGGCGTAGTAACAGTCTGGATCTGTACTGCTCCAGATTCTCATAGACTGCCGCGTGCTTGCGCTCGGACAAGGTCATCGAGCACCCCGAAGCAAAATCCAGCTTGCCCGCTTCGAACAAGTCGAACGTCGAGTCTTGTAGCACCTCGGAATACATAGTCATGCCATAAAACGGCGAATCGATCAGCCCGGTCATGACGGCGTTGGCAATGGTGCCGACCCCTGCCTGTAGCGGCATGAGCTGATGGGTCAGGCGGCCTAGTCGCACTTCGTTTTTGAAAAACTCAACCAAGTGCCCGGCGATGGCCTGGGTGTCAATGTCCGCCGGCAAGACAGTCGATGGAGAATCGGCTTGATTACTGATCACGATTCCGACGATTTTTGCCGGGTCTATCTTCACGGCCTGGCTGCCGATCCGGGTGTCCGTCTTTAGCACCTGGATCGGCAGGCGTGTTGGCCGGTAGGTGGGTATATAGATGTCGTGAAGCCCTTCAAGCTCCAAGGGCTGCGCAAGGTTGATCTCAATGATCACGTGCTCGGCAAGAATGGCGAAGCTTGCCGAGTTGCCGACCGAGGTGCTGAGCACAAGGTGACCTTCTTCGGTGATCGCCACGCATTCGATCACCGCGATATCGACGGCCTTGATCTGGCGATTGCGCAGCTGCTCGACGGTGTCCGATAAATGCTGGTCAATGAACATCACGGTGCCATCGTTGATGGCCCGGCGCAGTGTGCTGTCTACCTGGAAGGGCATGCGACGGGAAAGTACGCCCGCTTCGGTCAGTTGCTTGTCCAGATCGTTGCCCAGGCTGGCGCCGGTCATAAGGCTGATTTGCAGCGGTGATGTCCTCGCTCGCTCAGCCAGCGCCTGGGGCACCGCCTTGGCCTCGCCGGCGCGGGTGAAGCCGCTCATGCCGACGGTCATGCCGTCCTTGATCAAGGAAGCAGCATCGGCCGCGCTCATTATCTTGCTCATCAGTGAGGGCAGGCGGATTCTTTCTTGGTACATAGGGTTATTCTCAGGACAAGATGCGTATGCGAAGTCTAGAGATTTGAGGGCTGTTCGTCCCGCTACCAAGGTCGCAGTAAGGGCTCTAAATAGGGCCTCTGAGCGAGAAACACTTTTACCGGGGCTGTAAAAAACCCTCGTCCATTACGTGCGACGAGGGTTGGTTTGTCGCGAGTGGTAGCGATTATTCGATCGCTTTGACCATGTCCTCGATCACCTTTTTGGCATCTCCAAACACCATCATGGTCTTGTCCAGATAGAACAGCTCATTGTCCAGGCCAGCGTAGCCACTGGCCATGGAGCGCTTATTGACGATGACGGTCTTGGCCTTGTACGCCTCAAGGATTGGCATGCCCGCGATCGGCGACTTGGGGTCGTTCTTGGCGGCCGGATTGACTACGTCGTTGGCGCCGAGCACCAGAACGACGTCCGCCTGACCGAACTCGGAGTTGATGTCCTCCATCTCGAACACCTGATCGTAAGGCACTTCGGCTTCGGCCAGCAGCACGTTCATGTGCCCGGGCATCCGGCCCGCCACGGGGTGAATCGCGTACTTCACCGTCACGCCTGCGTGGGTCAGCTTTTCGGTCAGCTCTTTTAGCGCATGCTGCGCTCGAGCGACCGCCAGCCCATAGCCCGGAACAATGATCACCGTGTCAGCGTTGGTCAGCAGAAAGGTCGCGTCGTCAGCCGAACCGGATTTGACCGGACGGGCTTCCTTGGTGCCGCTTGCAGCTGCAGTATCCGCAGCGCCACCAAAGCCTCCACCGATCACGTTGAAGAACGAGCGGTTCATGGCCTTGCACATAATGTACGACAGGATCGCGCCGGACGAGCCAACCAGCGAGCCGGCGATGATCAGCATCGAGTTGTTCAGCGAGAAGCCAATGCCCGCTGCTGCCCAGCCGGAGTAGCTGTTGAGCATCGATACCACGACCGGCATGTCTGCGCCACCAATCGGGATGATCAGCAGAACGCCGATGACGAATGCTAGGATCAGCATGATGCTGAATGCGAACAGGCTGCCGGTCAGCATGAAGGTCACGCCGAACAGCAGTGTCGCCAAGCCCAGCATCAGATTGAGTTTGTGCTGGCCGGCAAACTGGACGGGGGCGCCCTGGAACAGGCGGAATTTATACTTGCCCGACAACTTGCCGAAGGCGATGACGGAACCTGAGAAGGTGATCGCCCCGATCGCTGCGCCGAGGAACAGCTCCAGCCGGTTACCCGCAGGAATCGAGTCGCCCAAATGATGGACGATGCCGAGCGATTGTGGCTCGACCACCGCAGCGATCGCGATGAACACGGCTGCCAGGCCGATCATGCTGTGCATGAACGCAACCAGCTCTGGCATCTTGGTCATTTCGACGCGCTTGGCCATGATCGAACCGGCAGTACCGCCCACCAGCAGGCCAATCAGGATATAACCGATGCCCGCGCTGGCACCGTCGGTGGACAAGGCGGCCAGTTTGAAGACCAGCCCGATGGTGGTCAGGACAGCCAGGCCCATGCCAAGCATGCCGAACAGGTTGCCCCGGCGCGATGTGGTGGGGTGAGACAAGCCCTTGAGCGCCTGGATGAAGCAGATCGCCGAGACGAGGTACAGCAATGTGACGAGGTTCATGCTCATTACTTGGCCACCTCGCCTTTTGCCTTGGGTGCTTTCTTCTTGAACATCTCAAGCATGCGCCGGGTGACCAAAAAGCCACCGAAGACATTGACCGCCGCCAGCGCGACGGCCAGCGTGCCCATGGTTTTGCCGAGTGGTGTCACTGTCAGCGCTGCAGCGAGCATGGCGCCGACGATGACGATGGCAGAAATAGCGTTGGTGACCGCCATCAAAGGCGTGTGCAGCGCAGGCGTCACGTTCCAGACCACGTGGTAGCCGACGTAAATGGCCAGCACGAAGATGATCAGGTTGTAGATACCGGGTGAGATGAACGCTTCCATTATTTTTATCCTCAGCCGTTTTTGCGGATGACTTGGCCGTCGCGGCATATAAGGCACGCGGCAACGATGTCGTCTTCGAGGTTGATCTGGAACTGCGCTTCCTGAGTGAAGAGCAGCTTGATGAAGTCCAGCAGATTGCGGGCATACAGCGCGGACGCGTCCGCAGCGACCATGGCCGGAAGGTTCGTGTGGCCAACGATGGTCACGTCGTGCTCGACCACCACTTGGTCCGCCACGGTCAGCGGGCAATTGCCGCCCTGCGCTGCCGCCAGGTCGATGACTACCGAGCCGGGCTTCATCTGCGCCACGGTCTCAGCGCTCAACAACACTGGTGCTTTGCGGCCAGGGATCAGCGCTGTGGTGATCACTATGTCCGCCTGCCTGGCGCGCTCATGCACAGCGACCGCCTGACGCTGCATCCAGCTGGCCGGCATCGGGCGGGCGTAACCGCCGACGCCCACGGCCGCGTCGCGCTCTTCATCGGTTTCGTACGGCACATCGACGAACTTGGCGCCGAGCGATTCGATCTGTTCCTTGACGGCTGGGCGTACGTCCGAAGCCTCAATAACTGCTCCCAGACGTTTGGCGGTGGCGATGGCCTGAAGCCCTGCGACGCCGGCTCCGAGGATCAGCACACGCGCCGCTTTCACCGTACCAGCAGCCGTCATAAGCATGGGCATGAAGCGCGGATAATGGTGCGCTGCCAACAAAACCGCCTTGTAGCCGGCGATGTTGGCCTGCGAGGACAGCACGTCGAGGCTCTGCGCGCGCGAGGTACGTGGGGCTGCTTCCAGGGCAAAGGCGGTGATGCCGTGTTCGGCCAGCCTGGCAATCATGTCGTTATTGAAAGGGTTCAGCATTCCGATAAGCACCGCGCCGCTTTTGATTAGCGTGAGCTCGGCGTCGCTGGGAGCGGAAACCTTGAGGATGAGTTCGGCACCGAACACATCGGCCGCGCTCCCGATCAATGCGCCTGCTGCGGAGTAAGCACTGTCGGTCACGCTCGCAGCGATGCCCGCGCCGTTCTGGACAGTCACCTTGTGGCCTTGGGCGACGAGTTTTTTGATGGTTTCGGGAGTGGCGGCGACTCGGGTCTCGCCAGGCTGGGTTTCGAGAGGGACTCCAATGTGCACGTCAAATCTCCTGCGTGATCTTATTTGCGTTTAATTAGGCCAGCGTTGCTGGAGTTGCGATCACTACGCCCCGCCAAAACAGCCGGGCGCGGCATTTTGCAGGGGATACCAAAGGCCTTCAAGGGTTTCTGTAACTGAACGAAAAATGTACTACAAGTCACCCTGTGACCTGTTGACGCACGTAATATCTCAACCTATTGATATATATAATTTTTGCAGGTATTCAGGGCTTCGCGAGCGTTCTCGTGATACAGATCGAGAATGACTTCGAATCAGGCTGTAACGCGCTGTTTGTATGACTATTCGGCTCGCTAACGTCATAAAAGCCAATGTGTCTTATATGCGACAAATAAAGCTATATGTAGGGTTTTCAGTCCATGCACTACACGAAAGCGCGGGACTATGGCTGCGCATTTACGGCAGCGAGTAGCCCTCTGCCTGCTGAACCAGCCAGTCACGAAACGCTTTCAGTGACGCCGATTCTGTTTTGCGCTCCGGAATCATCAAGTGATACGCCTTTGAGCTGGAGGTCTGGTGCGAGTTGGCAATCACCAGACGCTTTTCGGCCAGCTCATGCTGTATGAGAAATGGAGGGATCAGCGCTACGCCCATATCGTGCATCGCTGCCTGCGCAAGCATGGAGAATAGCTCGTACCGCGGGCCTGTCATGTCTCGGGCCACCCCCATGTCCAGCGAGTTGAACCATTGCCGCCAGGCATAGGGTCGAGTGGTCTGTTGCAGTAGAGGCATCTCGGCCAGGTCTTGAGCGCTGAGGCTGGAGCGCGCCCCAAGCATTGCAGGGCTGCAGACCGGCATCGGGTTCTCGCCCATCAGTCGGTGGGATTCGGTCCCGGACCAATCGGCATCGCCAAAATAGATCGCTGCGTCGAAATCGGTATCGGCAAACAAGAAGGGACGCGTGCGATTGGTCAGGTTGATGGTGACGTCGGGGTGTTTCCCTTGAAAGTCCTTCAGGCGAGGAAGAAGCCATTGCGTGCCAAAGGTTGGCACCACCGCCAGCTCAATCACGTTGACACCCTGATGACCCATCACTGACAGCGTGTCGCGTTCGACGGCGTCGAGCTGCGTTGCGATGCGTCGGCTATATGAAAGGCCCGCTTCGGTCAGCTTCACACCCCGTCGCGAGCGTCGGAACAGGCCGACGCTCAAGAACTCTTCGAGGCTCGCAATCTGTCGGCATATGGCGCTCTGAGTCAGGGATAGCTCCTCGGCGGCCTTCGTGAAGCTTTCATGACGGGCAGCGGCCTCGAAACTCACCAGTGCTGCCGTGCTTGGAATTTTACGTCGCATGTACCTTTGCCTCACTCAAAACAGCGGCGTGGTGCTGGCTGACCCGTTTCGGAGTGAGAAATTAGCACAGGATGGTTCTGAATCGTCGGTTGTTCCGCTGGCAGGTCGGGCATAGGCTCGCTCCATTACTTTTCCGGCAGGCCGGAAGCGCATTCGGTGAGGAGAGCGTCATGAGCGGCAAGGCAAATTTCAGTTGGATCGACCCCCTGTTGCTGGATCAGCAGCTCACTGAAGAAGAGCGCATGGTCCGGGACAGCGCCGAACAGTTTGCCAGGGACAAGCTGGCGCCACGTGTGCTGGAGGCCTTCCGACATGAGAAGACAGATCCCGCTATTTTCCGTGAGATGGGTGAGATAGGCCTGCTAGGTGCCACGATCCCCGAGCAGTACGGCGGCAGTGGATTGAATTATGTGTGTTACGGCTTGATCGCTCGAGAGGTTGAGCGCGTCGATTCCGGCTATCGCTCCATGATGAGCGTGCAATCCTCCCTGGTCATGGTGCCGATCAACGAATTCGGCACAGAAGCGCAAAAGCAAAAGTACCTGCCGAAACTGGCGTCCGGCGAGTGGATTGGTTGTTTCGGTCTTACCGAACCCAATCATGGCTCTGATCCAGGCGCAATGATCACCCGTGCCCGGAGCGTTGAGGGCGGTTACAGGCTGACCGGCAGCAAAATGTGGATCACCAACAGCCCGATTGCCGACGTCTTCGTCGTCTGGGGTAAGGACGACGCTGGCGATATCCGCGGCTTTGTCTTGGAGAAGGGGTGGCAGGGCCTGAGCGCTCCGGCGATTCATGGCAAGGTCGGCCTGCGCGCCTCGGTCACCGGCGAGATCGTCATGGACAACGTGTTTGTCCCTGAGGAGAACATTTTCCCGGACGTGCGTGGCCTCAAAGGCCCGTTCACCTGCCTGAACTCGGCGCGTTATGGCATTTCCTGGGGGGCACTCGGAGCGGCTGAGTTCTGCTGGCACACCGCCCGCCAATACACGCTGGACCGTCACCAGTTCGGGCGTCCTCTCGCGGCCAATCAGTTGATCCAGAAGAAGCTTGCAGACATGCAGACCGAAATTACGCTGGCGCTTCAAGGGTGCCTGCGTCTGGGGCGTATGAAGGACGAGGGCACAGCTGCGGTCGAAATCACCTCGATCATGAAGCGCAACTCATGTGGTAAGTCGCTGGACATCGCGCGTATGGCGCGCGACATGCTTGGCGGTAACGGCATTTCCGATGAGTTCGGTATCGCCAGGCACTTGGTGAACCTGGAAGTGGTGAATACTTACGAAGGTACACACGACGTCCATGCGCTCATCCTGGGGCGCGCGCAGACCGGCATCCAGGCCTTCTACTAAGGAGTCTGTCATGGGCGCGTTATCGCATTTGCGGGTGCTTGATCTGTCTCGGGTGCTCGCGGGACCTTGGGCGGGCCAGATTCTGGCTGACCTTGGCGCTGAGGTGATCAAGATTGAGCGTCCGGGCAATGGCGACGACACCCGCGCATGGGGGCCGCCGTTCCTAAGAGGTGCGAGCGGAGAGGATACGTCCGAAGCGGCGTATTACTTGTCAGCGAACCGCAACAAGCAATCCGTGACCATAGACTTCACCCGCCCTGAAGGGCAGAAGCTGGTCCGTGAGCTGGCAGCGAAGTCAGACATCGTCATCGAGAATTTCAAAGTTGGCGGTCTCAAGGCCTACGGCCTGGACTACGAATCGCTGCAGTTGGAGAATCCCCGTCTCATCTATTGCTCGATAACCGGGTTCGGTCAGACAGGGCCTTACGCCAAGCGTGCAGGTTACGACTTTATGATTCAGGGTCTGGGCGGTTTGATGAGCCTGACCGGCCGGCCTGAGGGAGAAGATGGCGCAGGCCCGGTCAAGGTCGGTGTGGCGCTGACAGATATTTTGACAGGGCTTTACTCCACTTCAGCGATTCTCGCTGCTCTAGCGCATAGAGATCAGGGCGGAGTAGGTCAGCACATCGATATGGCTTTGCTTGATGTGCAGGTGGCTTGCCTGGCAAACCAGGCGATGAATTACCTTACGACGGGCGTCTCGCCCAGGCGGCTGGGCAATGCTCACCCAAACATCGTGCCGTACCAGGACTTCCCCACTGCCGATGGCGATTTCATTCTTACGGTGGGGAACGACAACCAGTTCCGGAAATTCGCAGAGGTGGCTGGGCAGCCTCAATGGGCCAGCGATCCACGTTTCGCGAGTAATACACTGCGTGTAGCGCATCGTGCCGAACTTATCCCGCTGATCCGTCAGGTAACGGTCTTCAAGACAACGGCCGAGTGGATTACGGCCCTGGACGGTGCGGGCGTGCCCTGTGGACCTATCAACGACGTCGCTCAGGTATTCGCCGACCCGCAGGTGAAGTTTCGCGGTTTGCAGATCGAGCTGCCTCACTCATTGGGCGGGACGGTTCCCCAGGTCGCCAGCCCGATACGTCTCTCAGCGACGCCTGTTGAATATCGCCGTGCGCCGCCGCTGCTGGGCGAGCATACGTTAGAGGTTCTTGCTGGCGTACTGGGGTTATCCGACAACGAGGTCTTGGCCCTGCGTGAAGCGGGTGTACTTTAGTGCCTGATCCTTATATGCCTGGCTTCGGGCGGTCTCTATATAAACAGAAGGAAGTGTCGGATTTCCCTGAGGTTTTAGCTTTTTTGCTGAAAGTTCAAATTAGGTGTTGACGCCCCTCTGGATCTGTCTATAATTCGCCCCACTTCCGGCGCAGACGAAACGGAAAACTCCTTGATAATCAAAGAGTTGGACGAAGTAAGCAGCGAGGAATGCTTCGATTCAGATGCTTGAATCGACAGCGGTGAAAAAGGCAGTTGACAGCAGATTGTAACGCTGTAGAATTCGCCTCCCGCTGACGTGAGACG
>NZ_DASVUM010000025.1:0-98252 GCF_036387035.1 Pseudomonas sp.
GTACTGGTACGCACACAACGGCCGCTGCACGGCGCCATCGCGAATTTCCCAAACACCGGCCAACCGCCCCTGATCATCAATCAAAGTGCCGAGGCGCAAGTGGACTTTACGGGCGTCTTTTTCCCGATAAGTGACCAACTCGGAGAGCACCAAACGCCCATCATGCCGGTGCTCGTAATGCAGCATCACCCCCGCGCCATTGCGCAGCACCTTGTTGATCAGTACAAAGCGATCGCCCCGTCGAACGTAGGTTTCCCGACTTTCAAAACCTCGGCACAGCAGCAACCTGTCTTTGCTGAGGCGGATAAGGTTGAGGTTTTCAATGGCGTTGAAGTGAAACAGCTTGACCTTGGGCAGCGGGAATTCATGACTGCGCCCATCCGCGTCATGAAATACAAGACCGTCATCCACGGAGTCAAAGCGTGTAGTAAAAGGCGTGATCCAGCGTGCGCCAATGACGTCCTCATCGTAGGCATCCAGACTCGAACAGTAAGTCCGCGTCCATTCAATCGGAAACGGCCCCGGCAGGCTGAAGTCGGTATGGCTGACCAACTCCGAGCCTATCGCAAAGCTGATGCTTCTTGCCGTTGACCCACAGGCACACTCACATGGACACGCACACTTACAGTTCTTCCGCTTGTTAGGCCGCCTCTTTGCAGGCCTCTCACGCTGAACAACCTCAAGCTTGCCTTCACCGGCCTGACGCTTGGCCTGATTAACCACCCCGGGCTTGATGTTGAAGGCCTGCCCATGGCCATTGCGCGACCGCCAGGAGAGGACCGCGCCCGCCAATGTCTGCAACAACGCGCCAATCGAGTTCTGAGCTCCAGGATCCACCAGCCCCTTGATCCGGGTCCGAAGCTCGGGCGCCATCGTGCGCAACGCATTGGCGTGCCTGAGCACCTCAGCCTTAACCGCGTCCGGGACAAGGTGTTCGACGGCGCCGTTGACCGCGCCCTTACCCGCTGCAACGCATACATCGGCAGCCGCAGCAAAAATGTTGCCGATTGCCGCCGTGGGGTCGTACGCCCACAGATCGCCAGCGGCCTGAACCCGTTGCTCCGCATCCAGCAAATCGGCGCCAGCATCCAGCTGCGGATTAACCACCCACTCCAGGCCCTTGGCAATCTCTAGAAGCACGCCTTCGCCCAGCGCCCCCGCGTTATCGAGAATGCCGGGGAGCCTGGCCTGCGCCTGAGTCACAAAGTCATCAAGCGTCCCGACGATGTCAGCATTGAGGTGCCCGATCAGCACCTCGATCAGCGAATCACCGAGCACCGACTTGCCCGCCTGGCGCATTTCCTGGCGCACCAGAAACAGCGTCGGGCGCAGGCTCATCCGCGCTGCCGCCATGGTCGGCGGTGTCGGCAGCACGCCAATCAGATTGATGCCCAGACTGACCCAATCCAGTGGATCCCGCTTCTCACTGGTCGCCAGCCTGGCGATGTCATTCAGCGCATCGACCAGCGCCATGATGTTGCCCACCACGGGCAAGAAACCCGCAGCGCTCTTGATCCGCTCAAGCGACACAACGCCGCCGCTGATGTCCTGCAGCCAGGTGTCAAAACTGGCCGCCCCTGCTCCGACATCCTCAAGCTGGATTAGATCAAGTGGAACGATCGCCACTTGAGGCTCACGTATCTCGCCACCAACGGGCAGGTTTAGGGGGGTCGCCAAGGATGCTCTCCGTGCTAAAAAACCATCCGGCAGGCGTAGATGCCAAACCGGGGGCGACGGAGATATCAAGGGTTATGCCAGCAAGCATTAAGACCACTAAAATCAATAGTTTAGGGACTGAAACAGAAGGCCTGAGCGAACGTCACACCCTATAACAAAGCAAACGTGCGCAAGACGTTGCGCACCGCTGGGCAGGTTCCTGCCCAATCGTCCGCACGGCCCTAACGCCGGCGCTCGCAGGACATCAAGCTCCAGGAATGGCCCACAGGCGTGCGCCACATCTTGCGCACCATGGCCATGAGGAATCCCAAGCGCCTCTACCAACCCCACACCCAATCCCCAGCCGATTGCTGTTCGCGACACAAAGCCCATCTCTCAAGCCGCCGACGAAGCAGGCACCTTCCAAGGGAAGCTGGTAGACTGCGCCCCGAAATTACTTAAGAGGAACGCTTCATGGCCACTAACCGCTCCCGTCGTCTGCGCAAAAAACTCTGTGTCGACGAGTTCCAGGAATTGGGCTTCGAGCTGAAGTTGGGCTTCAAAGAGGACCTGGATGACGAGGCCATCGATGCCTTCCTCGACGCGTTCCTGACAGAAGCGATGGACGCTAACGGCCTGGACTATGTCGGCGGCGACGACTTCGGTCTGGTCTGCCTGGCGAACCGTGGTTCGGTCAGCGAAGAACAGCGCGCCGCTGTCGAAGCATGGCTCAAGGGCCGCAGCGAACTGACTGAAGTTGAAGTCAGCCCTCTGCAGGACGCCTGGTACCCGGAAAAGCCGATCAACGCGGCTGTCTGATGAGCGGGCGGGACTTCCCGCCGCGCTGATACCGAAAAGCCACCCCACGGGGTGGCTTTTTTGTGTCTGGCACTCAAGATCCACGTTTCACCCGCCCGCAAAGCCCAGACGAATGATGCGAATTCATTGCCAAATTCCCATCACCCTCCCGAGCCATGGGCGAAAATCACGGTTTAACGTGACTTTGAAGAAGCTCGCGCGAAAAATAGCGCGGCTTGACGGCAGTACCCCGGCGCAAGTCACCAAAGCTTGGGGCATAATGCCGCTTTACCGAAACGCCAGTGTCACGCCCTTTCATCAGGCATTTTCTGGTCGTTGATTCACAATACGAGGGAATTCATCCCCTCTTCATCTTCGTTATTCGTGCAGTAGGGTTTATTGAATGATCAAGTCTTTGCGTCCGCTGTTTATGGCCACCCTGCTTTTGCCCCTTTCTTTTTCCATCGCCGCCGCCCCTATCAACACCGCTCTGCCGCCCAAGGTCCAGGAAGCACTCAAAGCCAGCAAGCTGCAGAACGATGCGCTGTCGCTGGTCATGCTGCCGGTCAGCGGCCCGGGTACCCCCACCGTTTTCAACGCAGACGTCTCGGTCAATCCGGCCTCGACCATGAAGCTCGTCACCACCTACGCCGCCCTTGAAATGCTCGGCCCGACGCACCAGTGGAAGACCGAGTTCTACACCGATGGCACCCTCAGCAATGGCGTGCTGCGTGGCAACCTGTACCTCAAGGGTGGCGGCGATCCCAAGCTGAACATGGAACGCTTGTGGCTGCTCATGCGTGATCTGCGCGCCAACGGTGTGCAGCAGGTGACCGGCGATCTGGTGCTCGATCGCAGCCATTTCGTGCAACCTCAGCTGCCCGTTTTCGATGACGATGGCAACGACAAGAACAAGCCGTTCCTGGTGCGTCCCGACTCGTTGATGGTCAATCTCAAGGCCCTGCGTTTCGTCACTCGCAACGACGGCGGCAAGATTCTGGTCTCGGTAGAGCCGCCCATCGCGGCAATCCACATCAACAATCAGGTCAAGGCCCTGTCTTCGACCAAATGCACCGGCGACGTGTTGTACAACCCGGTGCCGGAAGCCGACGGCGGCATCACCGTGACGGTGTCCGGCCAGTTGGGCGATGGCTGTAATTCCCAGACGTACCTGTCGCTGCTCGACCATCCGACCTACACCGCCGGCGCTGTCCGTGCCATCTGGCAGGAACTGGGCGGGACCATCCTGGGCAAGGACCGTCTCGACGTGACGCCGGGCAGCGCCAAGCTCCTGGCCAGAGCCTTTTCGCCGGACCTGGCAGAGATCATCCGCGACATCAACAAATTCAGTAACAACACCATGGCTCAACAGCTGTTCCTGAGCCTGGGGGCGGAGTTCCGTAACGAAGCGGACGGTGACGACGCAAAAGCCGCGCAGCGTGTCGTGCGCCAATGGCTGGCGAAGAAAGGCATCATCGCGACGCACCTGGTGATGGAGAACGGTTCAGGGCTGTCGCGCGCGGAACGGGTCAGCGCTCGCGAGATGGCGCAGATGCTCCAGGCCGCCTGGAACAGTCCGTTCCAGGCCGAGTTCATGAGTTCGATGCCGCTGGCCGGCATGGACGGGACCATGCGCAAGCGCCTGAAGCGCACCGCCCTGCGCGGTGAAGCCCACATCAAGACCGGCACGCTGAACACGGTTCGCGCGATCTCCGGATTCAGCCGTGACAGCAACGGCAACACCTGGGTAGTGGTCGCGATCCTCAACGACCCCCGTCCGTGGGGTGCGTCTTCGGTGCTCGATGAAGTGCTGGTCAGCCTGTACAACCAGCCGAAACTGGCGAGTACTTCCATTTCGCTCCAGCAGTAATGTCCCACACCGGGCTGTGCCAGATCGTTCGACGATCCCGGCGCAGTCCGGACGCCACACCCGTGCCTACCAGCTCTCCCCCAGCCCCAGCAAACCGAGAATCTGCCTGCGCAGGTCGACCAGATACGGGTCGTCGCGGTGCCGCGGGTAGGGCCGCTCGATGGTCAGCTGGGCCTTAATCTGCGCAGGCCGGTCACTGAACACAATGACCCGGTTGGCGAGCAGCAACGCCTCTTCGACGTCATGGGTGACCAATAACGCCGTGTAACCCTGGCGCTGCCACAGATCGATCAACTCCTGCTGCATGGCAATGCGCGTCAGCGAATCGAGCTTGCCCAACGGCTCATCGAGAATCAGCAGCCGCGGCTCATTGACCAACGCCCGCGCCAGCGCCACCCGCTGCGCCATGCCGCCCGACAGCTGCCGCGGATAGGCCCGCGCGAACTGACTCAAACCGACTTTCGTCAACGCCTCATCGACCTTGCCTTTGGTGGTCTTGAGCAAACCCTGGGCTTCGAGACCGAGAGCGACGTTGTCCCAGACACGACGCCACGGGTACAGCGTCGGGTCCTGAAACACCACCACCCGAGTGGGATCAGGCCCGGTGATCGCAGCGCCGTCCGCCGTGATCGTTCCGCTGTCCGCCCCTTCAAGCCCCGCGACGAGCCGCAGCAAGGTTGATTTACCGCAACCCGAGGGGCCCAACAGTGCGACGAATTCCCCCGGTTCAACCGTCAGGGACACGCGCTCCAGTACCGGCAGCTTGTGCCCTTCGAAGGAGAAACCGTGACTCAGATTATCGATGCGCAGCGACAGGCCACGATTGTGCTCGGCGCTTGGCGCTCTGGCTGCATTTACCATTTCATTGCTCCTTGCTGCCAGGCCAACAGGCGGTCGCGAATCAGAAACAGCGCCGAGATCAGGCCCGAGCAGGCCAGCGCCATGATCAACAGGGCTGCGTACATATTGGCGTACGCCGCCCACCCTTGCGCCCATTGCAGGTACCAGCCGATGCCGGACTTCACGCCCATCATCTCCGCCACCACCAGCGTCGAAAACGAGGCGCCCAGGCCCATGAACAACCCGACAAAGACGTGGGGCAGCGCTGCTGGAATCGCCACTTTGAAAATCAGAAAACGTTGACTGGCGCCCAAGGTGCGAGCCACGTCGTAGTAGGCCTTGTCGACGCTCGAGACGCCTGACCAGGTGAGCACCGTCACCGGGAACCAGGTCGCCAGCGCGATGAGAAACACACTGGCGCTCCAACTGCTGGGAAACAGAAAGAAGCACAACGGCAGCAAGGCGGTGGACGGGACCGGACCGAGAATTCTCAACACCGGATGCAACCAGTAACCGATGCTGCGCGACCAGCCGATGGCGACGCCGGCGATAAACCCCGTCAGCGCGCCGAGGGCGACTCCGCTGCCCAATAGAATGGCGGAGTGAAACAGGCTGTCGGCGAGGCGCGGCCAGTCTTCGACATAGACGTCCAGTAAAGCCTGGGGCGGTGCGAAGAACGGCACCGGCAACACGCCGAATTTGGCGGTGAGCAGTTCCCAGATCGTGAGCAAAACAGGCAGGGCAATCAGCCACGGGCCGAGTGTTCGCGTTCGCGCGGCGACGCGCCGGGACCATCGCCCCGCCACCACCGCCAAGAGAATCAGCCCGGTCATGATCAGGCACAGATTCGCCAGCCCCTGTGTCATTGGCCAAAGGCGGGTAGCGTTGGGCAGATAGACGATCAACACCGCCGCAGCGAGCCAGACGCCAGCCGCCACCAGCCCCTGCAACCAGAAGCGTCCCGCCGGAGCCTCCAGCCGTTGGACGTCGGCGGTCAAATCAACTGAAGACATCGGCAGTGATCTCCGCAGCAAAGGCATTGGCATCGGTGCTTTGACGGATGACCTCGACGGTCTTCAGATCACGCACGTACGTGGCGATCTCGGCGGTCAAGGCCGCGCCGACGGCGTGATGCCCATGGGTGTGATCATGAAGAATGGCGACGACTTCCTCGGTCGTGGTGTTCAGCGCGTAGGCCTGGAATCCCTTGGCCACCTCCTCCGGGTGCTTCACCGAGTAATCGTGGGCTTCGAGAATCGCCTGGGTCAGGGCCGCGACGGCGCGTCTGTCGTCCCGGGCTAGCTTGCCGGTGACGCCCACCACGCAGCAGCTGAGGTTGGCGTATTCCTCCACCAGGTTCGATGACAATTCACGGGCCTTGCCGGCCTTGATGAGTCGGTACATGAACGGGTCGCTGCCACTTACCGCCTGCACTTCACCGCGCTCGAGCGCCGTGCCCAGCAAGTCGGCCGGGTACAGACGCCACTCAACGTCCCGGACCGGATCGACGCCATGTTTCTTCAGCAGGATGGAAAAGAAATTACGGTCCGGGCTGGCCATGTCGGTCACACCGATGGCCTTGCCTTTGAGGTCCTCCAGCCGGGTCACGCTGCCACTCGCCGCCGTGAGCAGACGTAAGCAACCGCCATGGGTCCCTGCAGTGAGCTTGACATCGAATCCCTGCTCCAGCGCCTTGAGCCAGCGCAGCGCCATGCCGATGCCGGCGTCCGCCTTGCCCGTCGCGATGGCTTCCAGCAGGACTTCGGTCGAGTTACCGAAATTGACCAGTTCGACCTCCAGATTGTGCTTCTTGAAAAAGCCCTGGCCATGGGCGATGACCACAGGGGCCAGGCAGACGGCGTTCAGGTTGATCGCAAGCTTGAGCGCGCGCGGCTGATCAAGCCTGATGAACTCGCCTGTGCCCGCAGGCTCAGCGCCAGCCCCGCCGTCAGCCTCGGCGCCATGCCCGGCATGCCCTGCATGCTCGTCTGCAGCCCACGCGCCACGCGGCAGCGACAGTAACAGTGGAGACGCCAGCGCTGCGCCAGCGAGGCCCAGCACTCGCCGGCGGCTCAGTTGATCGAAAACGGCCATGGTGATCCCTTACCCGAGAAGTGAAATGGTCGTCGCCGAACAGGTTTTCTAATAACCAAAACCTAAGGTTTCGCCGACTGCTTAAAACGTTAGCATCGGCCGCTTAATAAATTAAATTCATTTTTGATCTATATGACTATGCAAACAGTCTATCTATCTGACGGTAAAGCTCGCGTGCCTGCCGCCCTAAAGCGCGCGCTGACGACAATGTCATGCACCGCCTCGACGACTGACGCTATGCTCCTTCCTCGCCCCATCACAGGATTCGCGCCCACCATGAAGCCTCACCAAACCTTCAAGACCCTCAACCTGCGTCGCGCCCTTCTGGTCCCGGGCTTGCTCGGCGCGCTGCTCTCGGCGGCCCTGCCGGTTCACGCTGACGATGCCAAACCCACCCGCGTGCGTGGCGCGATCACCGCGGTCGACGGCGACACGCTGAAGATCCACACCAATCGCGGTGAAGATGTGTACGTCTTACTGACCCGTGACACGCCGATTCGCGGCGTGACCCTGGCGCAGGTATCGGAGATCAAACCGGGCAGCTACATCGGCTCCGCTGCGGTGCCGCTGCCGGACGGTTCGTTGAAGGCACTGGAGGTTCACGTGTTCCCGCCAGAGATGGCCGGCACGGGGGATGGCCATCGGGCGTTCGATCTCACACCGGACAGCACCATGACCAACGGATCGGTCGGGGATCTGGTCGCCAGCAATGGGCGTACGATCACCGTGAATTACAAGGGTGGGCAGAAGAAGATCGTCATCCCCGATGACGTGCCGATCGTCAACCTGGTGCCAGGTGATCGCAGCTTGCTCAAGCCCGGCGTGAAGGTGGTGTTGCAGGCGCAGAAATCACCTGACAACACACTGACCGCGCTGTCGGTTTCTGCAGGGGAAAATGGCGTGACACCGCCGATGTGAACCGCTAAGAACCTGCGCGGAGCCGGTAAATACTCAGGGCCGGCATGCGCAGGTCAGTTGTTTCAGACTGCACTCAGAGACAGGTCGCGAGCACGGCGCCGCGTTGCTCAACCACCTTGCCGCCCGGCTTGGCGTAGAAATCGACCTTGGTCACGCCAGCCTTGCCCGCCACATCAGCGAAATACTCGCCCTCGGTGGTATAGACCGTGAAGGCGCCAGGATCACCTTTCGCCATAAACACGTCCGCCACGTCACCGAACAGTTGGACGTTCGCCCACGTGACTTTGATGCATTCCGCAACGGCGACGGCGGGCTTTTGACTGGTGTAAACCTTCACCGGCCCTGCCGAACGGGTTTGATTCAAGCTCATGCAACCCGACAACGCGACCAAGGCGAAGGCGCCCGCCCAATGTTTCATGCCAGTCCCGTTCATTACACGTCCTTCTCAGCAAAAAAGGAGCGATGTTACCAGCAACACCAAGCGAGCCCCACGAGTAAGCCGTTTGAACGCTTAGTCATCCAGCCCGGCCGGCGGCGCAGCAGGCGCGGCCTTGCCAGGTTTGCCCGGTTTGCCTGACGGCTGTGCGGCCTTCGGCTCGGGCGCGGGGGGAGCAGGTGCAGCGGCGGCGGCTTCTTTTTCGGCCATCGGCATCTGGTCGATGGTGCTGAAAATTTCCTTCGGATCGATGGGGCCGTTGTGAGTCATTTTCTTCTCACCGTCCTTGCCCACCAGAATCACCTGTGCCTGCCCGCCCGCCTGGGCGCCAAGCTTGAGCTCTCGCACCAGCGCCATGGTGGTCTGGGCGTCGAGGTCTTTGCCGTTGCGCTGCCCGACTGTGTTGATGATGGTGTAGAGCACCATGTCGCGCTTGGCGAAACCGTCCTTGTTCGCGGGCTCATCGAGGTTTTTCTTCAAGCCCACCAGCGTTGGGTCCACCGAACTCGACGCGATGACGACCAGTGGACGAGTCTTGCCGCGCTCCTGGGACAATGGGCCGTCACCGTCGGCAGCCAGCAAGGGGCTCGACGCGGCGAACAAAACGGCAAGGGTCAACGACCGGCTAAGCATACACACCTCCTCTGGTTTTCCATGCAGTGATGATCGCGCATCACAGGAAAAGGTCCAGACGATAGCGGGAAAAAAACAGGATTTATTTCGCGGCGTGCGATGAGACCCACTGTGAAACCGGGTTGAGACGTGCGGCCATAGGGGCTATGGCTGATGTGAGGAAAGCGGGACCGGCCCTCAAATTTCAGGCATTAAAAAAGGGCGAATCTTTCGATTCGCCCTTTTTGTCACCGCCCAGCAGAGCGGATTTGTTTGGTAGGCGCGATTGGACTCGAACCAACGACCCCCACCATGTCAAGGTGGTGCTCTAACCAACTGAGCTACGTGCCTGCTGTGGCTCGGCATTTTACGGATATTCAATTAGCTGTCAACGTCTTTCTCGTCCAGTAACCCTATGAATACGCAAATTATTTAGCGAGCGCACAGGCACCCCGTTTTCAACCTCACGGGCGTCTGCAACAAGCCGCTCCTGCTCGGTATTCATGCATACCGACGCGCTCCGCTGAGCAAACCGCTGCCGCCCGTCGCCGTGATGGCACTATAGCCAAAGTTCAGATGCCCAAGCTTGTAAGGAATTACGACACGGAGATCACCCGATGAACAGATCACTTGCTGCACTTGCCCTGGGTTGCGCCCTGACCTGCACCTCGCTAGCGGCGCTGGCAGGCGCCACGTCGCCGGACATGGGTCCGCCACCGTCCCAGACCGGTATCGACCCGCGGGTTCAGGGCAGCGACGCGGCCCGCCAGGGCGCTGATGTAGACACTCAGACCAAGAAAGGCATCAGCATTGGCGGCGGCACGTCGATGAGCAATGGCACCGGGAGCAACAACGATGCTGACCTGCCCGGTGGCGACACCACCACTGGCGGCGGCAGCAAAGGCTCCGGCTCCTCCAGTGCGGGCGGCGCAGGCGGCTGAGGCGATTCGCCGACACGAGACCAGAAAGGGCGCTAGTAGAGCGCCCTTTTCGTGCCCGCCTGCCCTGCTTTGGTATAGTGCGCCGCCGCGCTTGAATCGGAGTCGCGGGCCCGGGCGTCATCAACAGTGGAGAGCGGCACGGTGGCCATGAAAAAATCAGCGCTGGAACTCAAGCGTGACCTGAGTACGATTGCGGCCAACCTGGAAAGCACAGCAGGCGAAATCAGCCGACTGGCCGAGCGGGTCAACGACGTGGATGTGGTTGCGGTGCTGCACCTGATGAACCAGCAGTACAAGGATGCTGACCGCCTGCGCGCTTATGTGGATGAGATCAGGGCCGGCCGTATCACTCGTGCCAAGGCCGAGTGATCCCCCCGCCGGACTGCCCGGCGCCCGAGGCTGCAAGGGCTGCACAAGCAAAAAAGGGTGACCCTCTCGGGCCACCCTTTTTTATTACCGCCCAGCAGAGCGGATTTGTTTGGTAGGCGCGATTGGACTCGAACCAACGACCCCCACCATGTCAAGGTGGTGCTCTAACCAACTGAGCTACGTGCCTGCTGTGGGGCGGCATTCTACCGGGATTCGAATTCCTGTCAACTTTGATTACTCCCTAAGCCTATGAATGTCCGAGGTATTTGCGCTGACGTCGGCAAATCCCGGTAAGCCGGTGCACGGGCAACTAGGGTGCCGGCCCCTGGCCTGGGTGTCGAACGTCTGGCACCGACTGGTGGGCACATTTCATCTCAGGTAGGATCCGTCCATTCGTAAAAAATATAAAACAGGGGTTACAGGATGACGAACACGCCATACCCACATTCCTATTACGCCGCTTCCGCCAACCCCGTCCCGGTTCGACCGCGGCTGCAGGGGGACGTCGAGACGGACGTGTGCATCATCGGCGCCGGTTATACCGGTCTGTCGAGTGCGCTGTTTCTCCTCGAACAGGGCTTCAAAGTCACCGTGCTGGAAGCCGCAAAAGTCGGCTTCGGTGCCTCGGGCCGTAATGGCGGGCAGATCGTCAACAGCTACAGCCGCGACATCGACGTTATCGAAAAAACCGTTGGCGCCAAAGAGGCGCAACTGTTGGGTCACATGGCGTTCGAAGGCGCACAGATCATCCGCGATCGCGTTGCCAAGTACCAGATTCAGTGCGACCTGAAAGACGGCGGGGTTTTCGCCGCGATCACGCCCAAGCAGATGGGCCACCTCGAATCGCAAAAACGACTGTGGGAGCGCTACGGCCACACCCAGCTGGAGCTGATGGACCAGCGCCGCATCCGTGAAGTGGTGGCGTGCGATCAATACATTGGCGGCATGCTCGACATGAGCGGCGGTCACATCCATCCGCTGAACCTGGCGCTGGGCGAAGCGGCGGCGGTCGAGTCCCTGGGCGGCTTCATCTACGAGCAGTCGGCCGCCACCCGCATTGATCGCGGCGCCAGCCCGGTCGTACACACAGCCCAGGGCAAGGTTCGGGCAAAGTTCGTGATCGTCGCGGGCAACGCGTATCTGGGCAATCTGGTGCCTGAACTGGCGGCCAAGTCGATGCCGTGCGGGACCCAGGTCATCACGACGGAGCCCCTCAGCGCGGAGCTGGCAAGCACGTTATTGCCGCAGGATTACTGTGTCGAAGACTGCAACTACCTGCTGGATTATTACCGGCTTTCCGGTGACAAGCGGCTGATCTTCGGCGGTGGCGTGGTGTACGGCGCCCGCGATCCGGCCAACATCGAAGCCATCATCCGGCCCAAGATGCTCAAGGCGTTTCCCCAACTCAAGGACGTGAAGATCGATTACGCCTGGACCGGCAACTTCCTGCTGACCTTGTCGCGCTTGCCGCAGGTCGGCCGGCTGGGGGACAACATCTATTACTCTCAGGGTTGCAGCGGCCACGGCGTAACCTATACGCACCTGGCCGGCAAGGTGTTGGCGGAAGCACTGCGCGGTCAGGCGGAACGATTCGATGCCTTCGCCGGGCTGCCGCACTATCCGTTCCCCGGCGGGCAGCTGCTGCGCACGCCGCTGACCGCATTGGGGGCCTGGTATTACAGTTTGCGGGACAAGCTGGGGTTCTGAGTTCGCAGCTCAAGCAGTGGGCGCTAACCTTGTAGGAGCCGGCTTGCTGGCGAACCGCATTTAATCAGCTTGCATCCTCGTAGCTGATCCCCGCGTTCGCCAGCAAGCCGGCTCCTACAGGCTTTGCCTCCAGACCGGGATCATCCTCATTCATCTTAGCGGTCAGCTTTGCCGTTCAGGGCCTTGACCGCCTCGCCCGCCGCCTGTTCCTGCCCGGCCTGGGCAAGATCATTGGCCGCTTTCAGCCAGCGGTCACGGTCCACCGGCACTGGCACCTGACGTGGGCTCTGCACCAGCACGGCCCAGTTACCGGCGTCGTTCCAGTCGGAGGTGAAGGACTCGAAGCTCGCCGTCACACGCCCCGGACCGGTGTAGATCAGCACGGTGCGTTTGTTCTGGTCGAACCCGACGAGCACGCCGTAGCGTTGCTCTTTCCACCACATCGAGCCATCCGAGAATCGCACCATGACCGGATAGCCCGCCGACACCTGGGCCAACAGATCCGGCAGGCCGTGATCGACGGGATACACCACAAAGCCGTATTGGCGCGCCAGATCGGGCATGCTGCGGTCCAGACTTTCTTCGGCACCCGGCAACTTCAGCGGTTTTTCCAGCAGCCCCGGCGTGGTCTGTACGCCGTGTACGGTCAGCATGCTGGCCAGTGCAAAAGGCGCGCTCCGGTAATCCTTGCCGCGGAACGACGGCACGGCATTGATTTCCACCCGGTCGGGTAGCGTCTTGTACATCGGCGGGTAGCCGGGCTTCCAGTTATGGGCATTCGAACAGCCTGCCAGGACCAGCGCTGCGGCGAGTACCACCCATTTGCGTCGACCTGCAACGCTATCCAATCGCATCAATGCGCGCACGTTCTTCACTCACTTGACTGATGGCGGCGGATCCCGAGACCCGGCCGGAACGCGGATAATAGAGCTGCCGTCGGTTGCGGTATAGCTGAAAACGCCGTCAACGCGGGCGGATAGAACGAATCGGCCATGCAATGGCTACCATCGGTCAACTTTCGGCAACAAGGCGCGGGCTAGACTGTCGATAACAAAGAGACGAAGAGAAGAGCCGGAGGAAGCCATGGGCCTCGGAATGACCATTGTGATGTTGATCGCCGCCTGGCTGGCCGTGGCGGCTGCCATGTTGTGGGGAGTCATGCGGATCTCCCGTCGCCATCATCCGCATTACCGGAAAACCGAACCTTCAAAAACCGTGCAGCCTGCACAGCGTAAAATCCGTCATGTCACCGCCCACTGAAAAGTGCTGTGTCTGATCGGCAAAGGTCCACATGAAAACGGTCGGTGATGGCATCCCATCCCCGACCGTTTTTTAGCGCCTGTTTTTTAAGTGCCTGGCCAGTACTGCCAGCAAGGCCCACCTTGATGTCAGACCTTCTGACCGTGCGCTTCAGCATCCAGACGACGCTGGCGAGCCCGACGGACCAGCATGTTGAGGCCTTCGATCAGAGCCGAGAACGCCATGGCGGTGTACACATAGCCTTTTGGAACGTGGGCGCCGAAACCTTCAGCGATCAGCGTCATGCCGATCATGATCAGGAAGCCCAGGGCCAGCATGACCACTGTCGGGTTGTCGTTGATGAACTTGGCAAGAGGCTCGGAGGCCACCAGCATCACCACGACGGCGGCGACGACCGCGATGACCATGATCGGCAAGTGCTCGGTCATGCCAACGGCGGTGACGATACTGTCGATGGAGAACACCAGGTCGAGCATGAGGATCTGACCAATCGCCGCGGCCATGCCCAGCGTCACGGTATTGGACGCCGCTTTCTCGGCTTCGCTCTTGATGTCGACGCTGTGATGGATCTCGGTGGTTGCCTTCCAGACCAGGAACAGGCCACCGGCGATCAGGATCATGTCCTTCCAGGAGAACGCCTGGCCCAGCACGTCTACCACAGGCTCGGTCAGTTGGACGATCCACGCCACGGTGGTCAACAGGCCCAGACGCAGAATCAGCGCCATGCTGATACCGATCCGGCGCGCCTTGGTGCGCTGATGTACTGGCAGCTTATTGGTGAGAATCGAGATGAAAATCAGGTTGTCGATACCCAGCACGATTTCCATGACGACCAACGTCGCCAGAGCGATCCACGCCGTTGGGCTTGCAGCCAGTTCCAGAAGGTATTCCATATCGCAAATGTCCAGGATCAGTTCAGGGGATGGGCGGCATTCTAGGGGCGGAAACACTTCAGTAAAATTCGTATTTTTCAGGCGTATACTTCGGTTTTCCCGAAGTGACGGCAGCCATGCTCAATTACCGACAGTTGCATTATTTCTGGGTCGTGGCCAAGACGGGCAGCATCGTCCGCGCCTGCGAGCAATTGAACCTGACGCCACAGACCATCAGCGGGCAAATCAGCCTGCTGGAGCAGACCTACGGCGTCGAACTGTTCAAGCGCGTCGGCCGCCAACTGGAACTCACCGAAACCGGCCGCGTCGCCCTGCCCTATGCGGAACAGATGTTTCAGCTGGGCGGCGAACTCGAAGCCGTCTTGCGCGCGCAACCTGACGAACAACAAATCCTTTTTCGGGTTGGCGTCGCCGATGTCGTGCCCAAGTCCATCGTTTACCGGCTGATCGCGCCGAGCATGGCGCTCAACGAGCTGGTGCGTATCAGTTGCCGGGAAGATCAGCTTGAGCGCTTGCTTGCCGACCTTGCGATCCAGCGCCTGGACCTGGTCATCTCCGACAGCCCGATGCCCTCTCATTTGGACATTAAAGGCTATAGCCAGAAACTGGGTGAATGCGGCGTGAGTTTTTTCGCGACCAGGACGCTCGCCGCGCTGTACGGCCAGGACTTCCCCCACGGCATGCAAGGCGCGCCCCTGCTGGTGCCGGGCCAGCAGACAGTGGTGCGCAGCCGCCTCATGCGCTGGTTCGCCGAGCAGAATATCCAGCCGAAAATCGTCGGGGAGTTCGATGACAGCGCCTTGATGAAGGCGTTCGGGAAGTCAGGCAGCGGGATCTTCATTGCGCCGAGCGTTATTGCCGATGAAGTGATCGAGCAATACGACGTCGAGCTGATCGGCCATACCGACGCCGTGACAGAATCGTTCTACGCGATCTCGGTCGAGCGCAAGGTCAATCACCCCGGCATCGTCGCCATCACAGAAGGCGCCCGTCGCCAGCTCTTCCCGGACTAGGCCTCGCAGGTCGAGGCGTTTGGCCGGACCGTCATCAGCAGCGCGGCCAGCAGGATCGACAGCAGAATGATGCCGGCCGCCGCGAAGCCCAGACTGCCGAGGCCCAAATGATCGATCACCCGCCCGCCGATGATGGCGCCAATGCCTATGCCCAGGTTGGCGCCAGCGATGTTCAGCGACGCAGCGAACGCCGGGGCCTGGGGCGCGGCCTTCATCAGCCGGGCGTGGCTGACCAGAAACAGCGCCGCCTGGGTCACGCCCCACACGGCCAGCGCCAGGGCCAGCGCCGGCAGTGAATGGATGCTCGGCACCAGCATGACCATTGCACCGATCATGAACGTGCAAAAGATCAGGCTGGCGACCAACGGATGGCGGTCAACCAGCCGCCCGCCCAGCGAGTTGCCCAGCAAGCCCACCGCGCCGAAGCCCATCAGGCACCAGCCGACCACCGTGCCGTTGAACCCGGCGAGCCGCTCGAGCATGTCCGCCAGGTAGGTGTACGCGGTGAACATGCCGCTGAACACCAGCACCGACAGCAGCACATGACCCTGCATCAACGGGCTGCGCAGCAGGCGGAACTGACTGCGAAACGAGGCCTGATCCTTGTGCACGCTGTGGGGCAGGTAGATGAACAGCAGCATCGCCTTGGCGAAGGCCACCACCGAGAGAATGGCGAAAGCACTGCGCCAGCCGATGGCGTCGGAGATCAAGGTGCCCACCGGGATGCCGAACACCGTGGCGCAGACGATGCCAAAGCCGATCTTGGCAATCGCGCGGCCAGCATGGTCCGGCCCGACGATGTCCACCGCGGTTTCGCTGGCCAGCGCCCAGAACACCGGCAACCCGAGCGCCGGGATCAGCCGCGCGGCGGCCATCACCCAAATGTTGGGCGCCATTGCGGCCACGGCGTTGGACACGCCAAACATGATCAGCACCGAAATGAACAGGCGCTTGCGCTCGAAGCGCGAAAACCAGGCGGTCAGGAACGGCCCGAAACACGCCACGGTGAAGGCGAACAGCGTGACCAGCAAGCCGGCCTGGGGAATGGTGACGGCGAGGTCACGGGCGATGGCCGGCAACAGACCGACGATGACGAACTCTGTGGTCAGCACGGTAAAACCGGCCGCTGACAGCAGGTAAATGGGGAAAAACATGAAATCTCCAGAACGACGAAACGACCAGTCCTCGCGGAGCGGTCGATCGGATGATGCGTTAAGCAGGACGCGGAGGGTATCAGAGCAGGCGCCGGGTGGGCAGGTGCAGACGCAGCAGGCGTCGCCAACCGAACGAACTCGGCGGCGCCGCCATCAGGCGACGAACGCCGTCAGGCAGTAAGACCGATCAGTAAGCGCCCATGTAATCGCGCTTGCCGACTTCCACGCCATTGTGGCGCAGCAGGTCATAGGTGGTGGTGACGTGGAAGAAGAACTGCGGCAGTGAGTAGTGCAGCAGGTAGGTCTGGGTGCTCAGACGCTTTTCCTTGTCGGTGCCGGGGCGCAGCACGATTTCCCGCGCTTCGTTGCCGTCCACCTGTTCAGCCTTGATCGTGTCGAGGAACGCCAGCACCTTGGTCAGCAGCGCCTGCAGGTCGGCGAAGGTGGTTTCGGTGTCTTCGTACTTCGGTGGCTCCAGGCCTGCCAGTCGTGCGCCGGCGCCTTTGGCGAAATCGACGGCGATCTGCACCTGACGCACCAGCGGGAACATGTCAGGGAACAGGCGGGCTTGCAGCAGGGCGTCCGGCTGAATGTTCCGGGCGGTGGCGTGGGCTTCGCCTTTGGCCAGCACGGCGCTGAGGGCGGTGAGCATTTGCTTGAAGACAGGGATCGAAGCGGCGTAGAGAGAAAGGGTCATGGCAGTTCCTCGGGGAATGGGTCGCACGGAGGTGGACGCGAACGCGGCTTGTCTTTTACCTCATCCAGCCCCTACCCTCATAGCCTTTTCAACGCTTGGGGAATGGGTCATGTCTGACGAGCTGGATGGCGAAAACACCGTTGAGGCCTCGGATGCGCTGCAACTGAGCAGCACCGAGGTGCGTATTCTGGGCTGCTTGATCGAGAAGCAGGCCACCCATCCCGAGACCTACCCGCTGACCCTCAACGCACTGGTGCTGGCCTGCAATCAGAAGACCAGCCGTGAGCCGGTGATGAACCTGACGCCCGGCCAGGTCGGCCAGAGCCTGCGCGCACTGGAAAGCCTGCAATTGACGCGTCTGGTGATGGGCAGCCGGGCGGACCGCTGGGAACACCGCGTCGACAAAACACTGGAGCTCGTCCCGGCGCAACTAATCCTCACCGGCCTGCTGTTGTTGCGAGGGCCGCAAACCGTCAACGAGCTGCTGACCCGCAGCAACCGCCTGCATGACTTCGAGGACGCCGACGCGGTGGTGCATCAGCTGGAACGGCTGATCGGTCGCGGGCTGGCGGTATTGGTCCCGAAACAGGCAGGCCAGCGCGAAGACCGGTACATGCACGCCCTGGGCGATCCGGCCGACGTCGAGACGATCCTCGCCGCCCGGGCGAACCTGACTGAGCGCAGCAGCGGCGGCAATTCGGGGAGTACGGCGCTGACCGAACGAATCGAAGCACTCGACGCCCGAATCGCCGCCCTGGAAGAACGGCTGGCGGTGCTGGAGGGTTAACAGCGGCGCAAAGGGAAACGCAAGACTTGAGCCTGATTGCTGTAAGGCAGCGCGGCGCCGCCGATGCCGCGCCCTGATTGACACGGCTCGGTTTCAGCCTCGGGCGAACGCGGCGGCGGCCTGATACTGCGCGTCTGTGGGCGTGACACCGGTGTAGAGAATGAACTGCTCCAGGGCCTGGATCGCCGCCACCTGATCGCCGGTGACGACGCGTTTCCCCAGCCGCTCGGCCTCTAGAATGAACGGCGTTCGCGCGGGCGTGGCCACGACGTCAAAGGCAGTGTCAGCCTGCTCGATAGCCGAGACCTCGAAGGCCAGCGCGTCAGCCTGATCGCCAGCCATGCCCAACGGCGTGACGTTGACCAGCAGCGGTGGGCGTTCACGGCCCAGTTCAGCTTGCCACTCGAATCCGCACGTCTGAGCCAGCGCCCTGCCGGCCTGCTCGTTGCGCGCCACGATCAGCCCATCGGTGAAACCGGCGTCGCGCAGCGCACAGGCTACGGCTTTGGCCATGCCGCCGCTGCCGCGCAGTGCGAAGCGGGTGCGCGGCACCTGATGCGTGTCCACCAATTGGGCAATGGCGATGTAATCGGTGTTGTAGGCCTTCAAGTGGCCATCGGTATTCACGATGGTGTTGATGGATTCAATAGCGGCCGCGGATGCGTCCATTTCGTCAACGTGGGCAATGGACGCTTCTTTGAAGGGCATCGACACGCCGCACCCGCGAATGCCCAACGAACGCATGCCTGCGATGGCCGCAGGCAGGTCGTTTGGTGAAAAGGTCTTGTAATAGAAGTTCAGGCCCAACTGCTGATACAGGTGGTTATGAAAGCGCACGCCGAAGTTGCCCGGACGTCCGGCCAGCGACATGCACAACAGCGTTTCCTTATTGGCAGTGACCAACATGAAATCTCCCGGAAGGTATTAGAAGAAGCCTGGCCAAAGGCGTAGAATCACGGCGGGTCGGCGCCTGATACTTCACAACCGCGCTCTCCAGTGTCATCAAAGTTGTCGAATACCTTACACAAAATTTACGCAACGGCCTCGCAGATATTTCCAAAGTCGTTGTCTGAGAAGTTATCCCGTGGCAGTGCCTGAGCGTAACGCAGGCTCGCGACAACGGGACTGAACACCGAGGAACAGTCATGATTCGTCAGATCCCCAAAGTTGCCTTGTTGTTAGGCGCCCTCGCCCTTGCAGGCCAGGCTGAAGCCCATGGCGGCGGCCCGGGCTGGGGTGGAGCAGCCGTGATCGGTGCGGTCGTTGGTGGTGTTGTCGGCGCGGCAGTGGCGTCCGGTCCGACTTACGCATCGCCCGCTCCCGTCTACTACTCGGCGCCGGCGCCCGTTTATTACGCGCCACCGCCACCGCCGCCGGTTTACTACCAGCCGGCGTATGTCGTTGAACGCCCGGTCGTCTACGCGCCCCGCTACTACGGCCCGCCACGTTATTACGGCCCACCACCGGGCTATTACCACGGTGGCGGTCGCTGGTAACAGCGGTTTGCTCCTCAGCACAGGGCTGTCGATCCATTGTCGCCAGCCCTCACCCAACACAGACCCCGCCTCCCCGGCGGGGTTTTCGTTTCAGGGAGATTGATGCCGGACCGCAGCACGGTCTTGCGCACGTGTCCCCATCACTGTCCCTACCTGCTCATCAATGACGACTATCGAGGGCGGTGATTTCTGCATCAACCGGTCGCGCCGTACAGTAGCGGCATAGATTGATGGAGGCAGTTATGACCAAGGTTCAAATCATGTCGGTTGTCGGCAGCGCAGTTCCCGCCCAGCTTCGCGAGCGCGGTCTGTTGGCGTGCTGGTACCTGATGCAGAACGGCGAGCCCGTCAGCGGTCCCTTGCCTTCACTGCCAGCGGCGCAAGCCCTGTCACACCAGCTTGAGCGCCGCTCGCTCAACAGCTGATACCCCTATTCGCTCTTCCTTGTGAATCGTGCGTTGCTCCGCACACCCCTTTAGCCCGCCTCTTGAATGACGCGGGCTTTTTTTTGCCAGCGGGTCGTGGGCGTGTGACGCTCGCCAGACGTGCATGAAGACGGTGGTCGACCCTTTTAAATACAGGCTTTTTGGATCCGCTACCTGAACCTAAGCCTTACAGTTGCCCTTTATTGGAGAAACCCTGCGCCGCCCCATCGACAACTTCAGAAACTTGCTCCTAAAATGCGCCGAACTTGTTGTCGGGCTTGAAGAAAGTCCGACGTTCCACGCTATTTCCATCTTTAAGTGAGCTCTGCTCTTGAAAATTCGCCCAACGCTTATCGGCCTATTATTTGCACTTACAGGCTGCGCACTTTCCACCGTCGCACTGGCCAACGAAACAGCAGCGTTCAATCGCGACCCGGCGAATCTGCACCTGGCTTCCGGCAGCGCGATGATTACCGATCTGCAAACGGGTCAGGTGTTGTACTCAAGCAATCCCGATATCGTCGTACCCATCGCCTCGGTGACCAAGCTGATGACCGCAATGGTCACCCTTGATGCCAAGCTGCCAATGGACGAGATGATCAAGGTCGATATCTCGCAGACCGCCGAAATGAAAGGTGTGTTCTCCCGGGTCAAACTGGGCAGTGAGCTGAACCGCCACGACATGATGCTGATCACCTTGATGTCCTCGGAAAACCGCGCCGCGGCGAGTCTGGCGCACAGCTACCCGGGCGGTTACCCGGCGTTTATCCGGGCGATGAACGCTAAGGCCAAAGCGCTGGGCATGAGCCATACCGTGTACATGGAGCCCACCGGGTTGTCGGTGTACAACGTCTCCACCGCACGTGACCTGACCAAGCTGGCCCTCGCCGCCCGCAACTACCCGATGCTGCGCGAGCTGAGCACGACGCCGGAAAAGACCGTCACCTTCCGCAAGCCGACCTACATTCTGGGTTTCAGCAACACCGACCATCTGGTGCGTAAATCGAACTGGGACATCAAGCTGACCAAGACCGGCTTTACCAATCAGGCCGGCCACTGTCTGGTGCTGCTGACCAGCATGGCCAACCGCCCGGTGTCAGTGGTGATTCTCGATGCTTTCGGCAAATACACCCACTTCGCGGACGCCAGCCGCATGCGGTTGTGGATGGAAACCGGCAAAAGCGGGCCGGCGCCGGAAGTGGCGCTGCAGTACAAAAAGGACAAGAACCTGGTGATGAAGCAGAAGGGATTGCAGGCGTCGGATTAAGCCCTCAAGCCGCGCCCCTTCGTGGGGCCGGTGCCGCACTGATCTGTCAGGCACCGGCGCACTGCCGGACCATGGGTAAACACGCCCTCGCTCAGTGGCTCGCCCGCGCCAGACGCTTGAGCATCACCACCATCCCGACGCCCAGCCCGGCCATGCCCACCAGCAGCGCCGGGTAGCTGATCCACCACGCAACGGGCGCGGTCATCATGCTGTATTCCGACATCCCGCCAATCCCCGCCAACAGGTTCAGCGGCAAGAACACCACGTTGATCAAGGTCAGCTTGCGCAGCAGGTTATTGGTGTTGTTATTGACCAGATTGCCCCGCGCGTCCATGAGGCTGGCGAACACCGTGGAGTAAATGTTCGCCTGTTTATGGCACTGCTCGTTCTCGATGATCATGTCTTCGATCAGCCCCAGGCTGTCGTCGGAAAACGGGTGCTTGATGGCGTGATTGCGCAGGCGAGTCAGCACCGATCCGTTGCTGTCGATGGCGTTGACGTAATAGACCAGGCTTTCGCTGAGGTTGAACATCTGCACCAGATGACGGCTGTCCATCGACGCATTGAACTGTTGTTGCAGTTCCCGGGCGATCATCTTGATCACCTTCAGATGGCCCAGGTAGTGATGGATATTGTGGAACAGCACTTCCAGCAACACGTCCAGCGGCGTATGCATCGACCGGTGCTGCCCCAGCCCGCTGAACGGCTTGTCGTCGGCGCAAATCAGCACCAGATGTTGTTGAGTGAGCAACAGCCCGAACGACGAGACGTCGAAGGAAAAGGTGTCCTTGCCCGAATAGTTTTCGGGCCGCTTCCAGATCATGAACAACGCATCCGGGTGAAACTCGACACGCGACACCTCGTCCGGGTCCAGCGCCGAGGCCAGCGCGTGGTCGTCCAGCTTGAAGCGCTCGCGCAGCAGCGCCTTCTCCGCTGCGTCCGGGTCATTGAACCAGAACACACTTGCATCGGCGTCGGCGCAGTCGCGCAACCTGCCCGCCTCCAGGCGGTGGGTGCTAATCACCGCCCTAGCCTGCCAGACCGCGGCGTTTGATGTCGAGGCGGCGAATGAACTCCTCCAGTATCAACGCGTACAAGTCGTCCTGCAGCCACGCGTCTTCGATGCCGGCATCAAGGTTGGGGTTGTCGTTGACTTCGATGACCACCACGCGATCGCCCGACTGCTTCAAGTCGACGCCATACAGACCGTCGCCGATCAGGTTTGCCGTCTTCACGGCCAGATCGACCACCGCCCGTGGCGCATCGTGAACCGCCAGGGTCCGGCACTCGCCGTTGATTTCCGCGTCGATGGCCTTGTGGTTGTAGATCTGCCAGTGCCCCTTGGACATGAAGTACTGGCAGGCAAACACCGGTTTGCGGTTGAGCACACCGATGCGCCAGTCGTATTCGGTGTAGAGGTATTCCTGAGCCAGCAACAGCACCGAATGCTCGAACAGCTCGCGCGCCGCTTCCTCCAGCTGCTGCGCGTCCTGCACTTTGATCACGCCCTTCGAAAAGCAGCCGTCCGGAATTTTCAGCACCAGCGGGAAGCCCAGTCTGGCCGCCACCTCCGCGAGATCGTCCGGTCGCTCCTTGTAGAGGATTTCCGTCGCCGGCATGCCCAGCTTGTGGCTCTTGAGCAGGTCGGTCAGGTAGACCTTGTTGGTGCAGCGCAGGATCGACGCCGGGTCATCCATCACCACCAGCCCTTCGCTCTCGGCTTTCTTGGCGAAGCGGTAGGTGTGGTTGTCGACGCTGGTGGTTTCGCGGATAAGCAGCGCGTCGTATTCGGCCAGGCGCGCGTAATCCTTCTTCTCGATCAGCTCGACGTCCACGCCCAGTTCCTGGCCAACGCGAATGAAATGGTCCAGCGCCGCGCGGTTCGACGGCGGCAACGCTTCCTGTGGGTCGTGCAGAATCGCCATGTCGTAGCGGTAGGTGCGGCGCGAGCGCGGCTGCCGCCAGATCTTGCGGCTGAAATGGTCCAGAGACAGGGCGAACTGGTCCTGCTGGTGCTCGCGCAGGCGGGTCAAAGCGCCGGTCTTGATGCCAACGATATGCCAGCTGTCACGCTTGCGAAATTCCACCAGCAGGATTGGCGCCGGAAAGGCCTCGAACAGCTGGCGGGCGAGATCCTGCAACGGCGCCAGATCGGTCTGACCGAAATACAGGCTCAGGGTGAAGCCTTCGGTCTCGTCGTACGGATGATCACGCAGCGCGTGTTCGAGGCGCTTGTCGAGGTCATCCAGCGCAAGCCCATAAAGGGATTTGCGGGTCAGTTCGCTGATGGTCTTCACGGACGGAATCACGTGGTGTCCGCGCGCCTCGGCCAGCAGCGAGCAGTAATAACCGTGGCCCAGGTAGCGATAGCTGCGGCACAGGTTGATCACTTGCACTCGCCGGGCGGGGTTGTCCTGAGGCGGGTTTTCCAGATACGCCTGGGCGCTGATCAAGTGTTCGCTGGGCAAATAAGACGACCAGTCTTCCAGCCGCTCTACGACAATCATTAATTGGCTTCGGGTTGAAACAGCTTTCAGCAAATCGACATTTAGTGTTGCCGAACGCTGAGAGTGTGCTGATACTTCGTCGGTCTTCACCGGCACCGCATTCATGAGTTGATCCTTCGGGAAACAGTCCTTTCTATAAAACATGGCTTTGTAGAAATGTCCCGTTTCGTTACTCACTCTTTACGGTCGCCGACATGAACTTTATATATCGCCTCGCCCAGCCTGCCGACGTGGATGAACTGCTGGCGCTGGAAAACCAGTGCTTTGAATCCGACCGCCTGAATGCGCGCAGCTTTCACTGGATGGTGACGAGGGCCAATGCGCGATTGATCGTGGCATTGCGCACGCGCCCCGACCAACGCCTGGCCGGTTACGCGCTGGTGCTGTTTCATCAAGGCACGTCGCTGGGCCGGCTGTACTCGCTGGCGATCAGCGACGATGCCCGCGGCCAGGGCCTGGGCCAGCAGCTGTTAGCGCAGGCCGAACAGCATGCGCTGACGCGTGAGTGCGCCTATCTGCGCCTGGAAGTGCGCCCGGACAACGCAGCCGCTGTCCGGCTGTACGAGCGCAACGGCTACCACCTGTTTGACCGCATCGACGACTATTACGCCGACCACGCCCCGGCGCTGCGCTACGAAAAACGCATCCGCGAACAGACCACCGGCGCCGCCCGCCAGGTGCCCTACTACCCGCAAACGCTGGACTTCAGCTGCGGTCCGGCGTGCCTGCTGATGGCCATGAAAGCCCTGCAGCCGCCGCGCGCCATGCACCGCCACGAGGAATTACAGATCTGGCGGGAGGCGACCACCGTGTTCATGACTTCCGGCCACGGCGGATGCAGCCCGCAGGGACTGGCGCTGGCCGCGTTACGCCGCGGGTTTGAGGTCGGCCTGCAGATTTCGGTGCGCGGGCCGTTGTTTCTCGCCGGTGTGCGCAGCGAAGAAAAACGCGAAGTCATGCGCCTGGTGCATGAGGAATTCAGCCGCGAACTGGCGGCCAGCACGGTCCGACAACTGGGCAGCGCCCCGCTCAATATGTGGCGCCTGCAACAGGATGACGGTCTGGCGCTGGTGTTGATCAGCAGCTACCGGCTGACCCGCTCCAAGGCACCGCACTGGGTGCTGGTCACCGGGTGCGATGCCGACTTCGTCTACTTGCACGACCCCGATATCGATCACAGTCAGCAGCGTCAGGCCATGGACTGCCAACACATGCCCGTCAGTCATAAAGAGTTCGCCGGCATGAGTTGTTTTGGCGCCGACAAACTTCGCGCGTCGGTTGTTTTATATCCCCACACAGAGGCCCTTATATAAAAAGCGTCAGGCCAGAGGCTGTTGGCGTAAAGATCGCGTCGTATTCATTGCAGTTAAACGGGCAAAGGGAATCAATAGTCGCTCGGCCTGTGGGCGACTTATTGAATGCTGTTGGAGACTTATGATGGAAAATTCGGTAATCGGTCTGGTGATACTTTCAGTGATAGCGCTGTTTGGTCTTGCGGCGCTTTACGTCGATGTCGTTCATTCCCGTCGCAAGCGCAAGCAGCCGCAGAAATGACGGAGGACGGCCCCACGCGTTATTTTTCTCTCCGCGCCTGATCGGTCCAGGCGTAACGCCAGCCACCCGCTACGCTTGTGCAGGTAATGCCTGCTTTGTATATCGCTCGGGGGAGTTGAACATGCTCATCAAATGGGTACTGGCTGCGTTGCACCTGTTGGCGTTCGGTTTTGCGATTGCGGCGGTGCTGGCGAGGGGACGGGCATTGAGGCGCTTGCGCACAGACGACCCGCGATCGTTCCGCGATGTGTTCGTGGTCGACAATATCTGGGGCGTGTCAGCAGGGATTTTGCTCATCACAGGGGCGTTTCGGGCGTTCGGCGGGCTGGAAAAAGGCTCGTATTACTACCTGCATCAACCGCTGTTTCATCTGAAAATGGCGGCCTTCATCGCCATGCTGGCACTGGAAGTGGTGCCGATGTATGCGCTGATCAGATGGCGCATCGCGTTCAAAAAGAACCAGCCCATCAACACCGCCCTGTCGCGCCGTTTCGCACGGATCAGCCACCTGGAAGCGCTGTTGATGGTCATCATGGTGATTGCCGCGACGGGCATGGCGCGAGGAATACTGCTGAGTTGAACGCCTGCGGACGACCGCAACGTCGGGAGGGATCTGCCGATTGCGCCTGTGGTGCTGCCACACCGCAGCCTGTAGGAGCCGGCTTGCTGGCGAACGGGGTGGGTCAGCTATGAACATGTCGGCCGACAGACAGCATTCGCCAGCAAGCCGGCTCCTACGAAAATGTGCAGCGGCCGCTCGTGGGATCGGATCCCTGCAAGCTGGCGCCTCCAGTTTCAGCGCAGCGCTCAGGTCACCCAGAAGAACATCAGGGTCAGGTTCGCTGCCGAGATCAGTCCGAACAGCCCCCAGGCGAGGGTTTTGGTCAGGCGGCTGTTGGCGAACGGGCCCATCAATTGCGGGTCGCTGGTGAAGCGGATCAGCGGCCATAAGGCGAACGGCAACTGCAGACTGAGGACGACCTGGCTGAGCACCAGCATCTTGCCCACCGCCCCATCGCCAAACCAGATGACCCCGATAAACGCCGGGATCAGCGCCAGGCCGCGCGTTGCCAGGCGTCGTTGCCAGCAGGGGATCTTGGCTTTGAGAAACCCTTCCAGCACCACTTGCCCGGCGATGGTCCCGGTGAAGGTCGAGCTCTGTCCTGCCGCCAGCAGCGCGATGCCGAACAGCACACTGGCCACGGCGCCGCCCACCAGCGGATCGAGCAGGTGGTAAGCGTCCTGGATCTCCACGATGTCGGTGTGGCCGGTGCCGTGAAACGCCGCAGCGGCGAGGATCAGGATGGCCGCGTTGATCACCAGCGCCAGGCTCAGAGAGGCAATGGTGTCGACACGGGCGTAGCGAATGGCGCTCGCCTTGCTTTCAAGGGACGTGCCGTTGACCCGGGTCTGCACCACCGAGGAATGCAAGTACAGGTTATGCGGCATCACGGTCGCGCCAAGAATGCCGATGGCGATGTACAGCGGTTCCTGATTGCTGAGCATCTCCCACGACGGCTTGAGCCCCGCAACGACGTCCGGCCAAAACGGTTTGATCAGCACCAGTTCGATGAAGAAGCACGTCGCAATGGTCGCAATAAGCCCCAGCACGATGGCTTCGAGGCGCCGGAAGTTGGCGCCTTGCAAAGCGAGCACGATGACCGTGTCGAACGCCGTCAGCGCAACGCCAGTGGTGATCGACACCCCCAGCAGCAAGTGAAACGCCAACGCCGCACCCAGTACTTCCGCCAGGTCCGTGGCCAGGATCGACAACTCGGCGAGCACCCACTGTCCCATGCCGACCCGGTGGCTGTAGCGCTCGGCGGACAGCTGCGCCAGATCGCGACCGGTGGCGATGCCCAGGCGCGAGCACAGATTCTGCAGCACCATGCCTGACAGGCTGGCCAGCACCACCACGAACAACAGCGCATAACCGAAGCGCGAGCCCGCTTCGATGGCGGTGGCCCAGTTGCCCGGGTCCATGTAGCCGATGGAGATCAACAGGCCGGGGCCCACGAACAGCATCAGCTTGCGCAGGAAAGAGGCATTGGCAGGAATGGCGACGCTGTCGGTGGTCGCCGACGGGCAAAAAGGCGCGGTGGCGGTGGTCGGGAGTTTGTACTTCACGGGAATCCGAAACGTGGTGGCGGTCAGGCCCGGAGCTTAAACGCGCAGAAATGTTTTGTCTTGAATCTCTGTGGCACTAACATGCTGCGTCTCACTGATCCGGAAAAACAATAATGCATGCCGCTTCTGATAACCCTGATCACGCCCGCCCCACCCAGGACGGAATCGACCCCATACGCGCTGCGCGGATTTCCGCCCGCATCGACCGACTGCCCGCCGTCGCCACTATCTGGAAGCTGGTGGCGCTGCTTTCCATTGGCGGTTTCTTCGAACTCTACGATCTGTTTCAGACCGCCTATATCAGTCCCGGCCTGATCCGCGACGGGCTGTTCGCCACCGGGGCGCAAGGTGTCTTTGGTTTCTCCGATCAGGCGGCGTTTGCCTCGGCGACCTTCCTGGGGCTGTTTCTCGGCGCCAGCCTGCTGAGCCCCATCGCCGACCGGTACGGGCGCCGCGCGATCTTCACCTTCGCCTTGATCTGGTACACGGTCGCCACGGTGTTGATGGGCATTCAGACGTCAGCCCTCGGCATCATCTGCATGCGCTTTCTGGTGGGCATCGGCCTGGGCATCGAACTGGTGACCATCGACGCGTATCTCTCGGAACTGGTGCCCAAGCGCATGCGCAGCTCGGCCTTCGCCTTCGCCTTTTTCGTGCAGTTCCTGTCGGTGCCATCGGTGGCGCTGATGTCCTGGTGGCTGGTGCCGCAGGACCCGTTCGGGATCGCCGGCTGGCGCTGGGTGGTATTGGCCAGCGCGGTGTTTGCGCTGATCATCTGGTGGCTGCGTTCACGGCTCCCGGAGTCACCGCGCTGGCTGGCGCAGCACGGCCGCTTCAGCGAGGCGGAAAAAATCATGGACGACCTTGAAGCTCGCTGCCTCAAGGACCACGGCAAGGCGCTGGACGAACCGGAAACCCATAACGTGGCCGTCGAAGGCAAAGGCCGCTTCGCCGACATCTGGCAGCCGCCGTATCGCCGCCGCGCGCTGATGCTGATTGTGTTTCATGTGTTTCAGGCGATCGGCTTTTTCGGCTTCGGCAACTGGCTCCCTGCGCTGCTTTCCGGTCAGGGCGTGAGCGTGACCCACAGCTTGGCGTATGCCTTCGTCATCACCCTCGCCTATCCGCTGGGGCCGCTGCTGTTCGTCAAGTTCGCCAACCGTTTCGAGAACAAGTGGCAGATTGTCGGCTCTGCCCTGGGCTCGATGATCTTCGGCACGCTGTTCGCGCAGCAGACCACGGCGGCGGGACTGATCTTCTGCGGGGTCATGATTACGTTTTGCAACGCGTGGCTGAGTTTCAGTTATCACTCGTATCAGAGTGAGCTGTTCCCCACTAACATCCGCGCCCGGGCAGTGGGGTTCTGTTACTCATTCAGCCGTCTGTCGACGGTCTTCAGCAGCCTGTTGATCGGGCTGTTTCTGGACCACTTCGGCACGCCGGGGGTGCTGACCTTCATTGTGATGAGTATGTTGATTGTGATCATCACCATCGGCGGATTCGGGCCACGCACCCGCAATCTGGCGCTCGAAGACATCGCCCATCAATAGCACCGCGTGGAGACCGTTCATCCCGATGGGGTGAACGGGGCATGGGCCCGCTTTTCAAACAGTCATCACCCAGGTTGTGAAACTTTGACTCGAGAAAAACCATGAGCGGCACGCGCCCTGAAAACCCCGACACCGACCCCAAGACCGTAGCGTTTCCCGAGACCGTTCCGGACCCTGTGGAAGACGATGTCGACCCCATCGACGAAGGCAATGACCCCGACGGCTTTGAGCCGGGCACCGAGTTGGTGCCGGAGAAAGGGGATTTCCATACGCACAACTAAGACCCGAGTCAGCCGGGAAGACGCCAGCGCAATGCTGATGTTCTGAGGTGTCAGGGCTGACGCCTTCCCGGCAAAGCGGGTCCAGCTGGGGCCTGCGGTCCGCCAGTGGAATCGCGGTAATCCGTTGGCAGGACCGCTACCACTGTGAAATCCCAATCAGCGCACCGCAATACCTGAGCCGGTGGCCGGCGTTGCAGAACTTTCCCCGCAATAACAAGCCCGCACCGTCGAATTAAACACGGCACTAAACCGTCACTCATCTAAAGCCATTAGTTGGACGCCAGTTCCCCGGCAGCGCGCGGTAAAACAATGGGACCGTGGGCGATAAACGGAACGTCAATCCGCGACATTTAATTCTGACGTCACCGCGCCGACGTGAACGGCACGACCCTTTAATTAATATGAAGTTGCCAGAATTTTATTTTGTTTATAGTCCGGTCACCCCACCGGAGCACTCACTATGGCCAGAATTCAGGGACGACTTCTTGAAACCTCTCTCCCATTGGTAGTAGATCTTGACGGCACGCTGCTGCGATCGGACCTGCTCATGGAAACGGCCATGGCGTTCATCCGGGGCCAGCCGCTGAAAGCCCTGAAATTGCTGGGCTGGCTGCTTAAAGGCAAAGCCGCGTTGAAAGAAGGCCTGGCGCTCGGCACCGATATAGACGTCAGCGTGCTGCCTTACGATCCGCAGATTATCGAGCTGATCCAGCGCGAGAGAGACGCCGGGCGCCTGGTGGTGTTGGCGACGGCGAGCCATGTAAGCCTGGCCGAGCGCATCGCCGATCACCTGCAGTTATTTGATTTGGTGCTGGCGTCCAATGCCAGCCGTAACTTGTCCGGAAACAACAAGCGCGACCTGCTGGTTGCACACTTCGGCGAGGGCGGTTTCGATTACATCGGCAACTCCAAAGACGATCTCCCGGTATGGGATATGTCCCGCCAGGCATATGTGGTCAATCCCGATCGCGGCGTCGAGGCAAAGGTAAAGGCGAAACTCCGGGTGGAGCCGACCATCCGCAGCAACACGCCAGGGCTGCGCGACTGGCGCAAGGCCCTGCGCCTGCATCAGTGGCTTAAAAACGCACTGATCTTCGTGCCCCTGCTGGCGTCCCACCGCCTGGCTCAATGGGAGTTGATACGCGACGGCGTCATCGCCTTCCTCTGCTTCGGCCTGTGCGCGTCGAGCGTCTACATCCTCAACGACCTGCTGGACCTGTGCGACGACCGCCATCACAAGAGCAAATGCAACCGGCCATTCGCCAGTGGCCGCCTGTCCATCAAGGCCGGGCTGGTGATGGTGCCAACGTTGCTGGCGATCGCTTTCGGCACCGCGCTGTTGCTCCTGCCGTGGCAGTTTTCGGCGGTCATGGCCGCTTACTACGGCCTGACCCTGACGTACTCGCTGAGACTCAAACGCCTGATGGCCTGGGACGTGATCGCCCTGGCGATGCTCTACACCGCGCGAATCATCGCTGGCGTGGCGGCATTCAGCCTGACGCTGACGTTCTGGATCCTGGCCTTTTCGATGTTCATCTTCCTCAGCCTGGCGATGGTCAAGCGCTACGCCGAACTGCGTGATGCCCGCGCCCGGGACATCAACACGTTCGCCCGCGGCCGTGGTTATCACCCTGCCGATCTGGACATGATCGCCTCGCTGGGGGCCTCGTCGGGGTATCTCGCGGTGATGGTTCTGGCGCTCTACATCCAGGACGCGAAAACCACCGAGTTGTATGTCACGCCGCACATCATCTGGCTGGCCTGCCCGTTGTTGCTGTTCTGGGTGACGCGGGTGTGGATGCTGACCCATCGCGGCCAGATGAACGAGGACCCGGTGGTGTTCGCCATCCGCGACCGCACGAGCCAGATGATCGGCGCAGCGTTTCTGATGATGTTCTGGATCGCCGCATGAGCACGCCGTTGTATTCCTGGGGCCGCTTCCCCCACCGCCCGCAACGCGGTCACGCCTGCGGGTGGCTTGACGAACTCCCTGCGCAAATGGACCGCGTCATTGGTGCCTACCGCAGCAGCCTGCCCTACGGCAATGGCCGCAGCTACGGCGACAGTTGCCTGGCCGCCAGCGATCAGGTGCTGCACATGCGCTCGCTGGACCGGCTGATCGAGGCCGACTGGACGACCGGCGTGATAAAAGCCGAGGCTGGCATCACCCTGGCTGAGGTGCTGGCGGCCGCCATCCCGCAGGGCTGGTTCCTGCCGGTCACGCCTGGCACCCAGTTCGCGACCCTCGGCGGTGCCATCGCCAACGACGTTCACGGCAAGAACCATCACGTACGTGGCACCTTTGGTCGGCACGTGCTTGGCTTCGGGCTGTTGCGCCATGGCGAGCCGGAAGTGGTCTGTACGCCCGACGCACACCCTGCCCTGTTCGCGGCAAGCATTGGCGGCCTCGGCCTGACCGGCGTCATTCGCTGGGCGCAAATTCAGTTGATGCCGATCCGGGCCAGCCAGATCGACACCACCACCGTGCGTTTCGGCAACCTGGCGGAGTTTTTTGCGCTGTCTGCCGAACTCGATGCGCGCCATGAATACAGCGTCGCCTGGGTGGACTGCCTGGCAAAAGGCGCCGACACCGGGCGCGGCGTGTTCATCGTCGGCGATCACGCCCGTTACGGTTCACTTGAGGTCGGTCAGCGCAAGAAACTCAGCGTGCCGCTGACGCCGCCGGTGTCGCTGATCAACCGAATCTCCCTCAGCGCCTTCAACAGCCTGTACTGGCGCGTGCACCCCCGCCAGCGCAAAGAAGGCCGCAGCGCCCACGAACCGTTCTTTTACCCCCTCGACCGGATCCTGCATTGGAACCGCATTTATGGTCGCCGGGGGTTCCAGCAATACCAATGCGTGGTGCCTGAGGCCAATGCCGAAGCGGCCATGGGCGAACTGCTGCGCACCATTGCCGATGCCGGCCAGGGTTCATTCCTCGCCGTGCTCAAGCGCTGTGGCGACATCGCCTCGCCGGGGCTGCTGTCTTTTCCCATGCCAGGCACCTCGCTGGCGCTGGATTTTGCCCAGAGCGAGGCGTTGGAAAACGTCTTGTTCCCGCGACTGGACGACATCGTCCGCGCAGCCGGCGGCCGGCTATACCCGGCCAAGGACGCACACATGAGTGGTGCCGATTTCCGTCGGGCCTACCCCGCGTGGGAGCAGTTGGAAGCACTGCGCGATCCCTCTTTGATGTCCCGTTTCTGGAGCCGTGTGATCTTATGAAAACTGCCGCAAAGCGAGTCCTGATCATCGGCGCCACCTCCGCCATCGCCAGTGCCTGCGCCCGTCTATGGGCCACCCAGGGCAGTGATTTTTTTCTGGTGGCGCGCAACGTCGAGAAGCTGCAGCAGACCGCCGCCGACCTCAAGGCGCGCGGAGCAACCAATGTCACGTTGCACGAGATGGACGCCAACGACATTGAGGCACACCCGCTGATGATGGGCCGTTGCCTGACGGCCCTGGGCCAGATCGACATCGCGCTGATCGCCCACGGCACCCTGCCCGATCAGAAGGCCTGCGAGCGCGACGTGCATCTGGCGCTGAAGGAATTTGCCAACAACTGCACCTCGGTGATCGCGCTGTTGACGGTCCTGGCCATGCAGTTCGAAACCCAGCGCTGCGGCAGCTTGGCGATCATTTCTTCGGTGGCCGCCGACCGCGGCCGGCCTTCCAACTACCTCTACGGCAGCGCCAAGGCGGCAGTCTCGACGTACTGCGAAGGCTTGCAGGCGCGACTGTTCAAGGTCGGCGTGCATGTCACCACCATCAAGCCGGGCTTTGTCGACACGCCGATGACCCAGGGTCTTTCATTGCCGGCGGCCTTGCTGGCGCAACCGGCGCAGGTTGCCCAGCGCATCGTCAAGGGCATCGCCAACAAGGTGCCAACGCTCTACGCGCCGGGTTTCTGGGCGCTGATCATGCTGGTCATTCGTTCCATCCCGCAGCCGGTGTTCAAGAGGCTGAACCTATGAGCCAAGCCGCACCTGAGCATTCGCCTCTGTCCGGTTGGCGCTACCGCGCGGTGGTGCTGTCGGTGGTCGGCTCGGCATTGGGCTATCTGGGCTTTTCGCTGTGGGGCGGCTGGCACGCCGTGGGTGCCGCCGTGGGCGAGGTCGGACTGGTCGGCATTGCCATCGCGCTGTTCATGTCCTCGGTCAATTACGGCCTGCGCTTTGTGCGCTGGCAGACCTACCTGAAGGTGCTCGGCCACTCGATGCCGTGGCGGCCAAGCCTGAACATTTACCTGGCCGGCTTTGCCCTGACCACCACGCCCGGCAAGGCCGGTGAAGCGCTGCGCGGGGTGCTGCTCAAACGCTGGGGCGTGCCCTACCCGCAGAGCTTCGCGGCGTTCTTCAGTGAGCGGCTGTCGGACCTCTTTGCCGTAGTCCTGTTGACCCTGTTCGGCCTGTCGTTGTACCCGCAGGCGTGGCCGATGATCGTGGTCGGCGTGGCGCTGGTGGCGGTGGGTCTGCTGGTGTTGTCGCAACGTCGCCTGCTTGAGCGGATCACCGAACAGGTGCCGGTCGGTGGCGGCAAGCTGCTCGGGCTGTTGCGCCATCTGCTGCAGGTGCTGGTGCATGCGCAGCAATGCCACCGCCTGCGCCTGATGCTCGGGCTGACCGCACTGAGCGTGGTGGCCTGGAGCGCAGAAGCGCTGGCATTCGACTGGATTCTGAAATGGATGGGCGCCGACATCCCGCTGACCTTCGCGGTGTTCGTCTACGCCCTCGCGATGCTCGCCGGTGCAGTGAGTTTCATGCCTGGCGGGCTCGGTGGCGCAGAGGCGGTGATGGTCGCCCTACTGGTCTGGAAAGGCATGAACAGCGCCGACGCCGTGGCCGCCACCGTACTGATTCGCCTGGCCACGTTGTGGTTCGCGGTGGCCATTGGCGCGGTGATGCTGATGAAGCTCAACAGCCAGACAAAGACGCCCGAGGCTCAACCGATTCAATAACGCTTTTTGATGCAACACATACAGGGACAGGAGTAAGAGTCATGGTGGCAGCAGTACGTTATCGCGCGTTGTTTGGCATTCCTCTGTTACTGGCGGTGGTGGCCGTCGTCTGGAGTTTTCTGGCCTCCAGTGGACCGATTCAATGGATGGACAACGGCGTCTTTATTGCCGATGCCTCGCAGGGCCGCTACTTCAGCGAGACCCTGGGCCCGCTGGATCATCCACTTTACCTGTTCGTCACGACCGCGCTGTTCGCCCACTTCGGTCCACTGATGTTGAGCTTCATGAACTCGGTGCTGCTGATTCCGTTGGGTTGGGCAATCTTCCGGTTGGCCAAAGGGGTCGGTGCGACCTCACAGCAGGCTTTGCTGGCGGTTGCCGCTGCGGCGTTGTGCCATTGCGTGTTCTGGGTCTCGACCAAGGCTGAGGTGTATGTACTGCACACCTTGCTGGTCACCCTGGCGTACATGGTGCATTTGCGCGATAAATCGCGACTGGGCCTGCTGACAGCTCTGTTCGTCATCGGTGTGCTCACCGGCATGGCCGCCGCTATTCATCAATTGACGTTCATCGTGCTGTTCCCGCTGTACGTACAGATGGTCTGGCAGCACAGGGCGCGGGTGCTGCTGACCCTTCCGGGTTTTGTGCTGGGTTTTGCGGTGGCGATCCCCGGCATCATGCATGAGCTGCAGAACGGCCTGAGCCTGATTGATATCGGCCATCGCTATCTGATCGGCATTCCGGACAAAACCGCCGAGCAAAGCTGGCAGGGTTCGCTGTTTCGCTTCGACGAAATGTGGCACGAGAAGAACTCGGTGGTGCTGCTGATGCTGTCGCTGCTCGGCCCGCAACTGGTGGGGCTGGTGATCTTCCCGAAAAGCCGGCGCCTGCGACTGTTATGGTGCGCGGCGGTGATGAACTTCATCTTCGCGGTGTCGTACAACGTCACTGATCGCTTCACGTTCTTTCTGCCGGGCGCGGTGCTGCTGAGCATCATCGGCGTCATTCATGTGCAGGCGTGGCTGGCGCGGCATAACGCCGCCGTGGCTGCTTACGCCCTGCCGCTCAGTGGTCCGGTGACGATTCTGGCGGTGTACGCCATTTACGCAAGCGGCATCGTCGCGCTGCCGACCCACAAGGAAGCGCTGCCCTTCCGTGATGATATCCATTACTTCATGGCGCCGTACCTGCGCGATCGTTCGGCCGAGGCATTTGCACACAGCTACGAGCAGTCGGCCCCGCAAGGCGCGCTGATCCTCGCCGACTGGACGCCACTCGGTGCGCTGCGCTCGGCGCAAGCCAGCGGCCTGCTGAAGGGCCGGACCGTTGACCTGTGCGAAGGCGCGGAGAACATCGAGTCTTACCTGAACGGCGCCGGCGCCTTCCTGTCGCGGACAAGCTACTGCTCGAGCATCTCTGATCATTTCAGTTTGCAGACGTTGGCGGTGGGGTACGCGTTGCGGGCGAAATAGCGAAATGGGGGAGAAACAGCACACACACGCAGCGCGACTCCACGCAGCACGACTCAAGGTGACGCGCCGCGTGACGGCATGCAGGCCCACGCAGCGCGTGGGCACGGTCAGCATGCGGAACCGGCCTTACTCTCCGTAGATATCGAAATCAAAATATTTTTTGCGGATTTGCTCATAAGTGCCGTTCGCCCGAATGGCAGCCAGCGCGTTGTTAAAGCGCTCACGCAGCGGATCACCCTTGCGCACCGCCACGCCGATGCCGGTCCCGAAGTACTGCTCTTCGGTGAAGGTCGGGCCCACGAACTGATAATCCTTGCCCTCGGGCTTCTTCAGCAGCCCCTCATCAATGGCCACCGAACTGGCCATCGTCGCATCGATACGCCCGCCAAGCAGGTCGAGAAAGACCTCGTTCTGCGAACCGTAGCTGACCATCTGCGCACCCGCTGTCACGAATCTGTCGGTCACGTAACGCTCGAAGTTGGTCGCGCGCTGTACGCCAATGCGCAGGCCCTTGAGCTGGCCTGGTATCTCGGTGATGCCGCTGTTCTTGCGCACCACCAGGCGCGCCGGAATACGGTAGTACCGATCACTGAAATCCACCGACTTCATGCGTTCCGGGGTGATAGACATTGACGAGATGATCGCGTCGACCTTCTTCACCTTAAGGGACGGGATCAGGCCGTCGAATTCGTTTTCCTTCCACACACATTGCACCTTCATCTCAGCGCACAGCGCGTTGCCGATGTCGTAATCGAAGCCGACAATCTGGCCGTCCGCTGTTTTGGAGGCAAACGGTGGATAGGCTGCTTCAATGCCCAGCTTTAGCGCTGCATCGGCCGCGACCGCGTGAATGCTGGCGGCCAGCAATGAGGAGAAAGCGAGTCGGGTGACGAGGGTTTTGATGTTCATGCATGGCTCCGGACGGTGTTGTTCAGATCAGGCCGCCCTCGCAAGAGGATCGAGCCCGTTATGGCAGCAGCAATGTGAACAGCGGGTGGGCGCTCTTGACCGCGTTTGCGCAGCGAAAGCGGGCGGCGCCCTGCCCTTGAAGCAGATAATCAGACGACCAGGTCCAGCGCTCGGCTTAAACCGCCGCGGTGACGATGATCTCCAGCAGGATCTGCGGGTCATCGAACATCACTTGGCAGGTGGCCCGCGCCGGGGTCTGCGCCGCATCGACCCAGGCGCTCCAGGTTTCATTCATGACGGCGAAATCGGCGTTCATGTCTTTCATCCAGATCTGCACGCTGAGCAGGCGAGTCTTGTCGCTGCCCGAGGCGGCCAGCAGCTCATCGATGCGCTGCAGCACCTGCCGGGTCTGGCCGCCGATGTCTTGACTGCAATCGGCAGCGACGACGCCGGCCAGCCAGGCGACGCCGTTGTGTACAACGCTGCGGCTCAAGCGTGGATTGGGTTCAATACGATGGATGGGCGTGCTCATGAAGGTGTCCTTTGAGGAGTGGGAGGGGCTGGATCCAGCTCGCGCTCTGCAGCCAGTTGCGCCAGCGTGATGGGTTTGAGGGGTGGACGAATGCGGTATGCGCCGACCTGTTCCGGCGGCACGCGACGGTGGTGGGCGATGATCTCGGTCACGCTCAGGCCGCACAGCCGGCCCTGGCATGGGCCCATGCCGCAACGCCCGAATGCCTTGGTCTGATTGGGGCCCAGGCAGCCGGCGTCGACGTAGCCACGGATCGCCCCGGCGCTGACCTCTTCACAGCGACAGACGATGGTCTGGTCCGCAGGAATGCGGTTTTCGGCGTCGGGGCGGTAAAGCGCGTCGATCAGCGGCCGTGCGGCCTGTTGTGTGCGCAGGCGCTTCAACCAGGGCGCGACCAACCGCGAGAACTGCGACTGATCAAGCGCGTGCAAACGATGAGCGATGGCCAGCGCAGCGATGCGGCCCTGGCTGCGGGCGACCATGGCGCCGCCAATGTCGCCCACGTCACCGGCGACGAAAATCCCCGGCAGCGTGCTCTCTCCGAACTCGTCACAACGCACCACCCAGCACAGTTGCTGCTCGCTCCAGTGGTGCTCGGCACGTAACGAACGGGTGATGTGGCTGTTCGGCACCACGCCCTGATGCAGCAAAATCAGGGCGGCGGAAATGTGCTGCAGCTTGCCGTCGGCCTCGAAACTGAGCCCTTCGGCCCGTCCTTCGCCAGTCACCCGTAACTGCCGGGCAGCATGGAAATGCCGCACACCAGCGCGCTTGAGAGTGAGCAGCAAAGACACGCCCTTGAGCAGATCACGCCAGCCCGGCAGCGCGGCGCGCAAAAGCCTCAGGTTGCTGAACACCGCGTAACGGTCGCTGGTGTCCACCAGGGCGGAGATGGCCACACCCGCGCGCAGGTATTGCACGGCGAGCAAGTACAGCAGCGGTCCGCAGCCAGCCAGCACCACAGGATTACGCGGCAGCATCGCAGCGCTTTTGAGCAGGATCTGCCCGGCGCCTGCGGTCATGACCCCGGGCAAGGTCCAGCCCGCAATCGGCATGGGCCGTTCGATGGCCCCCGTTGCGATCAGCAACTGACGGCCCTGTAGCACCCGGGCCTGGCCGTCGAGTAAAAAATGCACGCAGCGATCGTCCGTCACTTGCCAGACCGCAACGTTGGCGCAGTAGCGCACATCGCTGTCGAGAAACGCCTGGACCAGCTGCAGGCCGCTGTCGTAATCGCTGCCCAGCACCTGCCGCGTCTGCGCGTCGGCGTGGTCGACGTTTCGGTAAATCTGCCCGCCCGGCCGGCTTTGCTCGTCGAGCACCACCACGTCCAGGCCATGGGCCGCCGCCTCCAGTGCTGCGCTCATGCCGGCGGGCCCGGCGCCGATGATGATCAAATCCACCAGAGCGTTACTCATCGCCAGCGCCCCTGGCGACGGAAACGGCAGGCAGGTCCCGCGCACCGCATTGGCGCGCCACGCGCATGCCATCCTCGACCTCGATCAGGCAACCTTGGCAGTTGGCTCGGCCGTTGACTTGCACCAGGCATTCGAAGCACACGCCCATCATGCAATAAGGCGCGCCGGGCCTGCCGTTCACCGGGCTTTCACGGGTATGACCCACGCCGTTGGCGAGCAGCGCGGCGGCCACCGAAATGCCCGCCGGTACCGTCAGCGGCCGGCCTTCGAAGGTGATGCGCACGTGATGGGTTGCCAATTGCAGGCGACGAAACAGCGGTTCAGTGGGCATAAGGCACCTCATCCATGCCGTCAAAACGGGCGAGATTGAACGGCTGGATCCCGGCGTCACCGACCAACCCGCCGATCCATGGAGCCAGGCGCAAGGCGTGCGCGGCCGCGAGGGTCACGCCGCTGTGGCAACTCACCACAAAGGCGCCGGGACTGTCCTGGGCCGCTTCATAAATCGGAAAACCGTCCGCGCTGAGCACCCGCAACGCGCCCCACGCACGGACCATGCGCACGTCGGCCAGGCCTGGAAAACACTGCACGCCACGGGCAGCGATAGTGGCGAGGACATCGCTGCGAGTGCGGTCATCAAACCCTGCGTCTTCCAGCGAATCACCCAGCTGCACCGTGCCCTCGTCCGTCTGCCGGACATAGGTGGTGGGGTAGTCGAGAAACGGCCGCAAGCGCTCGGTTACCAGGATCTGCCCGCGATTGGGGCGCACGGGCACCGTCATGCCCAGCATCGCGCCAAGGGGGCGATTGCCCAGTCCCGCAGCGAGGACCAATCGCTCGGCGCACCACTGGCGATCGCCGGCCCGCACTTCGAAACCACCGGCACGCGGGTCAATGCTGTCGACCTGCACACCTCCGACCAGGGTCACGCCGCGCTTCTGGCAGGCCACATGCAATGCACGCAGCAATTTCAGCGGATTGACGTGGCCGTCCATGGGCGAGAAGCAGGCGCCGACGACGTCCGCGCCGATGCCGGGCACCCGTGCCTTGAGTTCGGCAGGATCGAGCAACTGGTAGGGATAATCGCCGTCCAGGGCCTCACGCAGCCAGGCGAGGCGGCTGGCCTCGTCGGCCATCTCGGCATCGCTCAGGCACAGTTGCAAACCGCCGGGCTGCCGCAGGTGCACGTCGATGCCGGTGTCTTCACGCAGCAACGCTTCCAGTTGCGGCCACAGCGCAACGGCCTCGCGCGTCCAACGGGCGTACGCGGCATTGCCGTAGCCTTTGCCCTGCACCCAGAGCAGGCCAAAATTGCCTCTCGCGGCGCGGAACGCGTCATCGCCCTCATCCAGCACCGTGACCCTGCGTCCGATCAGGGCCAGGCCATAAGCAATGGACATACCCACCAGGCCACCGCCGATGACGACCGTGTCAGGCTGTTGCGTCGTGCGATTCTGCGGCATTCAGTAGAAGCCCCGGCATCAGGAATATTCGATCACCGGATCCTAGTGGCCTGTCGTCGGGCTGAAAAATGCTTTATTTTCGATCAGTCATGTCTTTTTGTTATGGGTACCGAAATGAATCTGCGGCAACTGGAAGCGTTTCGTGCGGTGATTCTCGGCCAGACCGTGACCCGTGCGGCCGAGATGCTGCACATCTCGCAGCCGGCCGCGACGCGCCTGATCTCAAGCCTGGAGGAAGACATCGGTTTTGCCCTGTTCGACCGGATCAGGGGCCGCCTGCAGCCCACCGCCGAGGCCATGACGCTGTATCAGGAAGTGCAGCGTTCGCTGGTGGGCGTCGAGCGGATCGCGCGCACCGCGCACGACATTCGCAGCCTCAAGCGCGGGTCGCTGCACATCGCCTGCGCCCCGGCGATGGGCCTGGTGTTCATGCCCCGGGTCATCGCGGCGTTTCTGGCTGAACACGATGGCGTGCAGGTGTCGCTGGTGGTGCACTCGTCTTCGGAGGTTATCGACCTGGTGGTGGGCCAGCGCTGCGACTTGGGCATCATCGTTTTACCCAACACCTACCCGAGCCCTCGCTCCGAAAAACTCGTGGCGACGCGCATGCTCTGTGCTGTGCCGGCGCAGCATCGGCTGGCGAATACTGCTCTGATCACGCCGCAGGATTTGCGCGGCGAACCGTTCATCTCTTACCCCAGCTCCATCGGTTCACGCCAGCAGATCGATACGATCTTCGCTGCTTTCGGGGTCGAGCGTGACCTGCGGGTGGAGACCCAGCTGTCGCAGCCGATGTGCGAATTTGTCGAACTGGGTGTGGGCGTTGCGCTGGTGGATGCCCTCAGCGCGATCAACTACCGAGGCAGGGGCGTGGTCTTCAAGCCCTTCGAGCCGGCCATTGAGATGGACTTCAGCATGCTGTTGCCGGTGGCCGGGCCCGCGTCGAAATTACAGACGTCTTTCCTGGAGCATACCCAGGCCTACATCGCCGCACATGTCCCGGCCGCCTATCGCTTCTGAGAGAAGGCGACCGTCCGTCGGGTGGAATGCACCCTTTGAGTGGCGCGGTTGACCAATAGGTATCCATGACAAAAACGGGATTCACATCATGATCAAGACGAAACTGACTGCGCTCACTCTCGCTGGCCTGATGGCCGTGGCTACCGGCTCCGCGTTCGCCGGCGCCACCAGCCCGACCGATCCGGTTGACAAGAACGGCCCGGCAAGCAGCAGCTCGACACGTGGCCAGAACAACGACGGCACTTCACCTGGCACGTCGACTCCGGGCACCAAAGGCATGGGCAGCACCAACGGCACTAACCGCCCTGACGCTGACGGCGGCGGCATGACCAACGGCAGCGGCATGGGCGGCAGCGGCGGTGGCACTGGCGGCAGTGGTGGCGCAAGCGGTTCCAGCGGCAGCAAGTAAGTCGCCTGACTGGCGAGTTGTTTGAGCGCAGCCGCGCGGGACATCAAGGATCACGATGAAGGGCCGAAGAGATTCGGCCCTTTTTTCGTTTCAGGTTCATTGTCGGCCAGAGGGTGTTTAGGGTGTTGCACCGAGGGTGATTGGCCCCCTCATCTTCTTTGCCATTGGACGTCGCCGCGAGCCGGCCCGGGGCTTAACGTGATGGGCACCCTATCACCGCCCGAAGATCCCCTCATGAATCCTTCAAAATCCCTCATCGCCCCGCTCTGCTGGCTCACCCTTGCTGGCTTGATGTCCGCTGGCATCGCTAACGCCCACGATGCCGAACACGAAAAGGTCACCGTGCTGGAAGAGCACCCGATGCTCAATGCGCCGGGTAAAAAAGCCATGGTGCTGACGGTTGATTATCTGCCAGGCCAGGCTTCCATCGCCCACAGTCATAGCGGCAGTGCGATCGCTTATGTGCTGGAAGGCGAAGTGATATCGCGGGTAAACGACGGCAAGGCGATGACCTACCAGACAGGCCAGACCTGGTACGAGCCCGCCGGCTCCAGACATTACGAGTCGCGAAACGCCAGCGCCACCAAGCCTGCGAAGCTGCTGGTGTTCATCCTGCTCGACGACAAGGCCGACATTCTCACGCCACTGCCGCAGTGATTCATGGGCTGAACACCTGACTGTGGGACCGGCTTTAGCCGGGAAGGCGTTGCGCGTCGCGCTGCCGAACCCGGACCGTTGAAGCCCGGGCTAAATTTTCCGCCGCCGCTGTCGATACGCTATTCGTAGAGCCCGAATGTCGGGTCGGACCGGATCAGTGAAAGGCAAAAGCATGTACACAAACATTTTTCTGCTGGTAGAGCATGGCCGCGATCAAGGGGAAGTTTCTGTTTTGGGGTGGTTCGATGACGAACGCGCCGCACAGGACACCGCCGAGGCCATGGAGTGGAAAGCGTACCGCGATGAGGCCAAGCGTCATCACCAGTGGTCGAGCCAGCCGTTGCTGCCGCCGGACCAGACGCCCCATCGTCGTTTCTGGGTGAAGGGCATTTCCAAATTCAGTCACACCCCGGCACCCCGTTCGTGGGCGGTGCATTGAGACAACCGCTTGGGTATTCAGGACTGATTACCTGACGCTGCGGGCGCACTGCAACGGTGCCCCGCACTATCACGCTGCGACAATAGCGTCTTGCGGGCTGACCCGCAGGGGGCGCAGTCGGCCATTCCCTCTTTGCCAGCCATTCACCCGAATCGTTTTTTGAACCAAGCCGATCAAAAATGAACGATCCGCACGCGGAGTACCGGTGCATGCGGCGAAGCCCCGCTACCTGAAAGTGGTTCATTTGAATCACCGCTGAAAATTCCGGCACAACTGTTGCAATCCTCACGTTATCTCCCGCTTCCATTCGTGGCATTGCAGATGAACCGTGACCATCTTTGCGCCCAGCTCAAGCAGCAGTTCGAGACCTTTCCCCGGCAAGAGCGCGCAGCCGCGAGTTTTATTCTCGACAACCTGCATGAAGTCGCGGTGATGTCCATGCGTGACCTGGCGCGGCTGGCCAATGTGCCGCCGTCGACCATGACCCGCCTGGCCAAACGCATGGGCATGCCCGGGTATGACGATTTGCGCGAGTTGTTCATCGAATCGCTGCGTGGCAACAGCAGCGCCTATGGTTCCCGCGCCCACGGCCTGGTCGAACTCAAACAGCGCGTCGGTGAACATCAGGTCATCGAAGACATGGCTAACAATGCCATCGAGCAGATCCGTTCGATGTGCAGCCACGACAACCTTGGCGCGATGTCCAGGGCCGTGGCCCTGCTGGCCGGCGCCAGACAGGTGTATTGCCTGGGCATGCGCTCGTCCTTCGGCGTGGCGTTCCAGTTTGCCCATGTCGCCTCGTATTTCGCGAAGAACGTGCGACTGGTAGAAGGCGCCGGCGAGAGCGGCGTAATGTCGATCATCAACCAGACCAGCGCCAAGGACGTCGCGCTGGTCTGCAGCCTGCCACGTTATTCACGGCGCCTGATCACCCTGACCAACTACCTGCACCAGCAAGGCGTGCGCATCATCACCATCACCGACAGCGTGACCTCACCAACGGCCCGGATGGCCGCTGAAACCATCATCGTCAAGAACCAGACCCCATCTTTCTACGACACCATCGTGCCCGCGATGCTGGTGAGCGAAATGCTGGTCGCGCTCATGTCGGCCCATTCCAATCAGGACGCCGAAGCTTCGGTGACACAGACCGAAGAAAAGCTGTTGAGCCTGGGTGAGTGGTGGGACCTGGGCTGAACCCGCAGCCTGCTGCGTATGACATAAATTCCTATCCGCTTGACCTCTGGAGCACCACCATGAACCTCACTGCGTCCAAGCTGTTCAGCAAATCCCTGATTGTGGCAGGCCTCTGTAGCGTGTTTGCCACCGCCCTGCTTTCCAGTCCTTCAGCCCAGGCCGGCGATGGGCTGGAGCACATTCTGAAAAGCAAACAGCTGCGCGTCGCCGTGCCGGTGGACTACCCGCCCTACGGCTACGTCGGACCCGACATGACCCCTCAAGGCCTGGACATCGACGTCGCCGCGCTGATGGCGAAAAAACTCGGCGTCAAACTGCAGCTGGTGCCGGTCACCGCGCCCAACCGCGTGGCTTACATTCAGTCGGGTAAAGCCGACTTCACGATCTCCTCCCTGGGCAAGACTGCCGAGCGCGAGAAGGTTATCGATTACAGCATCGCCTACTCGCCGTTCTTCGACGCGGTGTTCGGCGCAGCCGCCCTGCCGGTCAAAACCCTGGGCGATATGGCTGGTAAAACGGTGTCTGTGACACGCGGCTCGATGCAAGACCGCGAGCTGACCGACGCCGCCCCGCAAGCCGTGACCAAACGCTTTGAAGACAACAACAGCACCATCTCGGCGTTCCTGTCCGGGCAGACTCAAATGGTCGCCATCGGCACCACTGTCGCTGCCGCACTGAAGCAGAAGAACCCGAACATGGATATGGCACTCAAGGTGGTGCTGTCCAATGCACCCAACTACATCGGCATGAACAAGGACCAGCCAGAGTTGCGCGCACGGGTCAACGAGATCATCCGTGAAGCCAAGGCCGACGGCACCCTCGATGCCATCAGTCAGAAATGGCTGGGCGCTCCGGCTGGCGAGCTTCCAGAGTAACCATGGGCGCCCTCTCCCCCACCCTCGTCGAGCTGGCGCGCTGGAGCGCGACGGTACGGCTGGCAGACATCCCCTTGACGGTGCAACTGGCCGCCAAACGTTGCGTGATCGACACCCTGGGGGTGGCGATCGCCGGCAGCCATAGCGACGTCGCCGCCCAGGCCCGCGCGGTCAGCCGACTGACGGCCGCCACCGGCGATGCGACGGTGCTTGGCAGCCGCCAACCGCTCAGCGCGCCGGCAGCGGCGTTCGTCAACGGCACGGCCGGGCATGCGCTGGATTTCGACGACAACTGCTACGCCGGCTTCGTCCATGGCTCGGTGGTGATCCTGCCGGCGGCACTGGCCGTGACGCAAATGGGCGATCTGGACGGCGCTGCGCTGCTCACCGCGTTCGTGGTCGGCGCCGAATGTGAATACGCCCTGGCCAAGGCGCTGACGCGGCAGATCTACGATCTTGGCTGGTGGACCACCGGCGTGCTCGGCGTCGTGGGGGCCTGTGCAGCGGCGTGCCATGCACTTGGGCTGAATGCGGCGCAAACCGCGTCGGCACTGGGCTTGGCGTTGACCGGCACCGGCGGACTGAAAGCCGGCTTCGGCACCGACGCGAAAATACTCATGGCCGGACGCGCCAGCGAGGTCGGCGTGATGGCCGCATTGTTGGCCAGCCACGGCAGCCAGGGTCCTTTGGACATCGTCGAGCACAGCCGAGGCCTGTCCGTGATGTTTAACGACGGCGTACTCTTGCCGTTGCCTGCTCTGGGCCACGAATGGAGCCTGCTCAGCCCCGGCGTTGACATCAAGCGCATACCGATTTGCCTGTCCTCTCACGCGGCGGTCGATGCGCTGAGAGGCATTTTGCGCGAGGCGTCTTTCAGCGTTGACGAGATCGTGGAGATTGTCTGCGACGTGCCGCCCATTGTTCGGCAGAACCTGATTCACTACGCGCCGACACAGCGTCAGCCTGCGCAGTTCAGCATGCCGTTCGCCATAGCGGCGACTTGCCTGCTGGAGGACATCACCCTCGACTCGCTGACCGAGGCCGCCATCAACCGCCCCGACCTGCAACGGCTGATGCGCCGCGTGCAGATGCTCAGCAGTGACCGCTGGCAATCGGACCTGCGGGTGTCGGCGCCAGAAGGTGCCTGGGTCAGCGTGAGGTGCAAGGACGGCACCCGGGTGGAACGCTTCTGCGCCATGCCTCTGGGGTCGGCATTCAATCCCCTTTCTGCGGCACAGTTGAACAGCAAATTTCTGCACTGCGCAGCGCCGGTTATTGGCGCCGACCACGCCCACGTGCTGCTTGAGCGGCTCGGCCACCTAGAGCGTTTACCCAAGGTTCGAGCACTTATTCCTCACTTTGATTGCGCCAAGGCCCACGCCTCATGACTCTGGATTTCTCGGTTGTACTCAAGCAGTGGCCACTGCTGCTGGACGGCATGCTGCTGACGATTTTCCTGACGTTATTTTCGGCGGCGCTCGGGACAGTGCTGGGCATTGGCTGCGGGCTGGTGCGCAGCAAAGGCCCGAAATGGGCGCGCTGGTCGGTGGGCCTGTATGTCGAACTGATCCGCAACACGCCGTTCATCATTCAGCTGTTTTTCATTTTCTTCGGGCTGCCCGGTTTGGGACTGAAGATGACTGCGCTGACTGCCGCCATCGTCGCCAACGTGATCAATCTGGCAGCCTACGTTAGCGAGATTGCACGCTCGGGCATCGAGGCCACGCCGGACGGCCAGATCGAAGCGGCGCAGAGCCTGGCCCTTGACCGCTGGCAGATTTTCACCCGGGTAGTGCTGCCGCCTGCGCTTAAACGCGTGTGGCCAACGCTGGTCGGTCAGATCGTCATCATCATGCTGGGCTCGGCGGTGTGCAGCCAGATCTCGACCGAAGAACTGACCTACGCGGCCAACCAGATCGCCAGTAATTCGTTCCGCAATTTCGAAACCTACATCGTGGTGGCAGGCCTGTACCTGATGCTCGCCGTCGCCCTGCGCCGCCTGCTCAACTGGGTCGGGCCGCGCTTCATCTTCGGTCGTTGAGGGTTAAACCCATGTTCGAATTCACCCTGTGGGACATCGCCCGGAACCTGCTGCTGGCGATGCGCTGGACCGTCGTTCTGTCGCTAATCGCGTTTATCGGCGGCGGCCTGGTGGGGGCGTTGCTGGTAATACTGCGCCTGACCGGCAATCGTCTGGTGCGCGGTCTGGTGATTCTTTACGTGCAGCTGTTCCAGGGCACGCCGCTGCTGTTGCAGTTGTTTCTGGTTTATTTCGGCCTGTCCATCTTCGGCATTGAAACCACGCCGCTGGTGGCCGCGTCGGTGTGCCTGACGTTGTACGCCAGCGCCTACCTGACCGAGATCTGGCGCGGCGGCATCGAGTCTGTAGAGCGCGGCCAATGGGAAGCGTCCAGCAGCCTGGCGCTGAATTTCAGCGAGCAGATGCGCTACGTGATTCTGCCCCAGGCCGTCCGGGTCGGCATCGCCCCCACCGTCGGCTTCATGGTGCAGGTGGTGAAGGCCACCGCGTTGACGTCGGTGATCGGTTTCGTCGAGATGACGCGCGCCGGACAGATCATCACCAACGCCACCTTCCAACCGTTTCTTATCTATGGCTCAGTCGCGCTGACGTATTTCGCGCTGTGCTTTCCGCTGTCCTGGTACAGCCGCGTGCTCGAACAGAAACTGCGCCGATAGAGGACCTGCAAATGAACGTATTACCCGATATCGAGCGCCGGCCGGGCTTTGCCCTGGTGGACATCCGAGGCCTGCGCAAACGCTTCGGCGACAACGAAGTGCTCAAAGGCGTCGACCTGCAGATCGCGCGCAAGGAAGTGGTGTGCATCATCGGCAAAAGCGGCTCGGGCAAGAGCACGCTGCTGCGTTGCATGAACGGCCTTGAGGCGTACCAGGCAGGCACTGTCACGGTTGACGGACAACGGGTGCGCCCGGATGACCGCAACGCGCTGCGCGAACTGCGCCAGAACGTCGGCATGATTTTCCAGAATTTCAATCTGTTCCCGCATTTGAGCGCCGGGCAGAACGTCATGCTCGCGCCGCGTCTGGTGCAGAGAACCTCCCGTGCCGACGCCGAACGTCACGCCCGCAAACTGCTCACCCGGGTCGGTCTGGGCGAGCGCTTCGATGCCCTCCCCGATCAACTGTCCGGTGGGCAACAGCAGCGCGTGGCAATTGCCCGCTCGCTGGCGATGAACCCGCAAGTGCTGCTCTGTGACGAGATCACCTCGGCGCTCGACCCGGAGCTGGTCGGCGAGGTGCTGCAGGTTGTCGAAGGGCTGGCCAGAGAAGGCATGACGCTGATTATGGTCACCCATGAAATGGCCTTCGCGCGGCGTGTCAGTGACCGGGTGATCTTCATGCATCAGGGGCTGGTGCATGAGTCAGGCGCTCCCGAAACCCTCTTTTCCAATCCTCGAACGCCCGAACTGCGGCGCTTCCTTTCCATGGAAGCCTGAACGCTGTCGCGGCTATTTTTTATCAATTCTGCTCAGGAGACACCCCATGGATTTCCCATTGACTGTTCCGCCTTCGAAAAAACACCAGAGCTTTCTGTGGTCGCCAATCTGCACCGACCTCGACACCCTTGACGCCCACATTGCAATCATTGGCATGCCCTACGGCAAGGCCTATGTCGCCGAGCACATCAGCAACGACCAGAGCAAGGCCCCCGACGCGATCCGCGCCATGAGCGACCGCATCTGCCGCGCCCTGCACCACTATGACTTCGACGTCGGCGGCCCGATCTACGACAACCGCGCGCTGAAGGTGGTGGACTGTGGCAACGTCCCGGCCGATCCCGGCAATCTGAACAGTCACGGCCTGCGCTCCGAGCAGGCCATCCGCAAAATTCTCGACGCCGGCGCGCTGCCGATCATCCTCGGCGGCGACCACAGCATTCCAATCCCGATTCTTCGCGCCTACGAGGGCCGTGGCCCGATCACGCTGATCCATATCGACGCACACCTCGATTGGCGTGACGAGATCAATGGCGTGCGCGACGGCCTTTCGAGCCCGATTCGTCGCGCTTCAGAAATGGAGCACATCGGCGAGATTTTCCAGATCGGCCTGCGCGCTCAGGGCAGCGGCCGGCAGGCGGATTTCCAGGCGGCGGTGGATTACGGCGCCCATCTGATCACCGCCTACGATGTGCACGACAATGGCATGCAGGCGGTACTTGATCAGATTCCGGACAACGGCAACTACTACTTGACGATAGACGCCGACGGCCTTGATCCATCGATCATGCCGGGGGTCGCCGGGCCCGCGCTGGGCGGCGTCACTTACGTACAGATGCGCAAGCTGATTCACGGGCTGGTGAACAAGGGCAAGGTGGTGGGCATGGACATCGTCGAAATCACTCCGGGCACCGACGTCAACAACATCAGCTGCATCACCGCCGGACGCCTGATCGTCAACCTCATCGGGGCCGCCGTGCGAGCCGATTATTTCGATGCGCCGCCACTGCCAGCGCAGGCCATCTAAGGCCTTCACATGAGCGGCCTGTGGTCTCGGTCAGAACCCGCGAAGGCCGCTCGCACTTCCCTTCATTTCGCTGAAAAGGTCAACCATGCCAACCCATACCCGCATCCGCATGTTCAACACCAAGGACACTTACCCCAACCAGAAGCTCGACAACGACCTGTGCCAAGCTGTGCGCGCGGGCAACACGGTGTACGTGCGCGGTCAACTGGGCACCGATTTCGAGGGCAACTTGATTGGCCTGGGAGATGCCGGCGCCCAGGCGGAACAGGCGATGAAAAACGTCAAGCAACTGCTGGAAGAAGCCGGCAGCCAGTTGCAGGACATCGTCAAGATCACCATCTACCTGATCGACCCGCGCTACCGCGAAGCGGTGTATCAGGTGGTGGGCAAGTGGCTGAAAGGCGTGTTTCCGATCTCCACCGGGCTGGTGGTCTCGGCGCTGGGGCAGCCGCAGTGGCTAATGGAGATTGACGTCATTGCAGTGATTCCGGCGTAGACGCAAGGCCGAATGTCCTTGAGCAGCGCGTGGGCGACGAACCGGGCGGCCACAGCGACATGCCAGCTTCAGCCTGGACGCACGTCGGCCACCTGCGCTAGCGTGCGGCTCCGACCGACTTCCAGGCTTGCGCTTCCATGACTGACCGTCAACTCATCGTTCCGGATGAAATGCGTTTACTCGCCGAGCGCGCGTGCTATGCCCCTGCCGTCAAGGTCGGCAAAACCCTTTATTGCGCCGGCCAGGTCGGTCGCACCGCCGAGTTGACGGTCATCGAAGACCCGGAGCAGCAGTTCATCGCCGCCTGGGAAAACCTCAGGCTCGTGCTCGCCGCTGGAGGCTGCACCCTTGAAGACGTGGTCGATCTGACGACTTACCACATCGATCTGCACCGTCACATGCCCGTATTCAGGGCGGTGAAGGACCGCGTCTTCCCCCGGGGGACCTGCGCATGGACGTGTCTGGGCGTGAGCGAACTCGCCAGGCCGGGCCTGCTGGTGGAAATCAAGTGCATAGCGGTTCAGCGCTGATCAGCGGATAGCCCGCCCTGCGAGCGGCGTTCAGGTGCATCGGTTCCAGGCCCGTTCGTTTCAGCGAACGCTGCTCCAGCGATCCCGTAGCTGATCATCCACCGAATCATGCGCGCCACCGGCACGCGGTGATGCCGAACGCCACACCAGGCGGTTTCAGGGTCGCCGTAGCGTTCGAGGTATCGGCTGAGCATCACGTAGCGCCCATCATCGGTCAGGCGCAGCTCGATTTCCCGGCTGTGCAAGGTCGCCGGAGTGGGTCTACGGGTGATTCGCTGCAGAACCACCGCTTGCGCTTTATTCGTCATCAGGCTCATCCCCCGGACACGTCGAGCGCGCTGAGGTGACCGCGCCTGCCTTTCCTTCCAGCACCAGGCGCGCGCGTTTGCTGGCCACTGTGTCTCGCAACGCGACGTAATAATCCGGCTGAGTGCGCAATCGGTCTGTAGAGGGCAGCAGCTCGGCCCGGCCGTCGACGATGCCTCCCACCGTATTGACGGTACCCAGGGCCTGAACGGTGTCGCTGTTGCTGCCCAGCGGGTCGACCAGGAAGCTCAGCACTTTGCCGGTCGCATCGCGAAGGTTGCCCGTGCCGAGCAACGGCAGCTCGACCACGGGCCCGTTGGCGATATTCCATACGCCAAACGTCTGACCGAAGTCTGATTTATGGCGCTCGATGCCCATCCTGCCGGAAACGTCGATCAAGCCGACAATGCCCACGGTGGTATTGATCACGAAGCGACCGAGGGTGGCGACCGAACGGTTACCGTTGCCTTGCAGCACATCGTTGATGAACACCTTGGGCTCGCCAAAGTTGGCGACGAAGTTATGAACGCCTGCCTGAAAGAAGCTGGGTAAGTGGCGATAACCCCGGGCGACCGGCGCCAGGGCGTAATCGTCAACGCTGCGGTTGAAGGCGAAAATGCCACGGTTGACCGACTCGGCGGGGTCATGAATCGTATAGCGGACCTCGTCGCAAGGCCCGATCGGCACTGAGGGCCTGTCGGCGCAACCGCTGGCGAGCACAACGACGCCCACGGCGAAGGACAGGCGAGCGACCGTTGAAACGTGTTTGAGAGTGGGCATGCAAGATGATCTCGGCTAGGACTGGGCGAGATACTGCCTGCGCTTTCTTGCCTGAAAATTTCCGCTTTATTGCGCCCCTGTCGCTTTATTGCCGAGTTGAAATATATGACGCGGCGCGCGGAATGCTCTTAGATGTGCGCAATGAATCCACGCGCCGCAGCGAGCCCATCCGTGAGCCACTTATTACTGGTCGATGACGACATTGAAGTCCTGACCCTCCTGCAGAAATTCCTCCAGCAGCATGGCTACAGTGTGGCAGTCGCCACCGACGGGCGTTCGCTGTGGCAGGCCGTCGAACAGCGGGTGCCCGATCTGGTCATTCTTGACGTGATGCTGCCAGGCGAAAGCGGTCTTGTGCTCTGTCAGCAACTGCGCACCCGTCAACCCATCGCGGTCATCATGCTGACGGCCATGGGTGAATTGAGCGACCGCGTCGTCGGGCTTGAATTGGGGGCGGATGATTACCTGACCAAACCCTTCGACGCCCGCGAGCTGCTGGCCCGGGTGCGAGCTGTGCTGAGGCGCGTGGGCGAGGCTGCAACGGTGCCAAGCGATGCCTCGCGCTCGGTTCTGGAATTCGCCGATTGGCAGCTGGATGTCACCCGCCGTGAGTTGCGATCGCCCGAGAAAGTCATGATCCCGCTGTCCACGGGCGAGTTCGAACTGCTGCTGGTGTTCGCCGAGCACCCGCGGCGCGTTCTCACCCGCCAGCAGTTGCTGGACATGGCACGTGGCGAGGCCTATGACGCATTTGATCGCAGCATTGACGTACAGGTCAGCCGATTGCGACGCAAACTTGAAGCGGACCTGCACAGCGAGCCGATGATTCGCACGATCCGCAATGGCGGTTATCTGTTCAGCCCGTCGGTTACGAGGCGATGAGTGTGTTAGCGGGGTGGCGCACCCGACTGAGACGTTTCCACGACACGGTGGCCGGCTGGATCGCCCTGACCACCCTGCTGGCGATGCTGACGTCGCTGGCCCTGAACGGCGCCTTCAGTCTGCTCGCCGGGGTGTGGGCGCGGCCGCCCATTCTGGAAACCGGGCTGATGGAAAAAGTCGCGACCATCGGGCGGATTATCAACGCCGCACCCGCGCCGCAGCGGGCAAGCGTTGCCAGCGCCGCCGCTGACAAGACGTTCAACGTACTGTGGCTGTTGCGCCACGAAGACGCGTACCTGCCCGACACCAACGAGCCCGGCTTCAGCAACGGTCAACAGATGCTGCGCAAGTTGCTGGAGATGCCTGACGCCACCATCGAAGCCTATGAACCAGACGATTGGGGCGACCGCCACGTCGAGCGGCCTTACGTCTTGATGCTGCAGCTGACGGATGGCTCCTGGTTGCAATTCTCAGTGCCCACACGCAAGTGGGGGCTCGACCCGTTCAAGCGCAATCTGATCGTGGTCATCCTGGCCCTGTTGTCGACGTTGCTGGTCGTGCTGATCGCGACCCGTCATCTGGCCTCACCGCTGGAGCGATTTGCCGAAGGTGCTCGACGCTTCGGCAAGGATTTTCGCGCGCCGCCGATTGCCGTGGTCGGCCCCCATGAAATCCGCCAGGCGATCCTGGCGTTCAATGCCATGCAGGCCCAGATCCAGCACTTCCTCAACGACCGCACGCAAATGCTTGCTGCCATTTCCCATGACCTGCGCGCGCCACTGACGCGCATGCGACTGCGAGGCGAATTCATCGAGGAGGTCGAACAGCAAACCAAGCTGTTCCGGGATGTAGACGAAATGCAGGCCATGGTCAATTCCGCGCTGGATTTCTTTCGCGATGACGCCCGACTCGAACCACCCACGGCATTCGATCTGGCCGAGCTGTTGCTGACAGTGGTCGATGATTTCAAGGATGCAGGCGTGGACGTCGCATTCGTCGGCGCCAGCCGTTTCGTTTACACCGGGCGCCCCGTTGGCATCAAGCGTGCCCTGGCCAACCTGATCGATAACGCCGTCAAGTACGGTTACGACGCCAGGGTGGAACTCACCACCCGTGCCCATTGGGTGGAAATTCTGGTGCAGGATCGCGGACCGGGCATTGCCATCGATCTGCACGAACAGGTGTTTGCGCCCTTCTATCGCATCGAAGGCTCGCGCAACAAAAATACCGGCGGTGTCGGGCTGGGATTATCAGCGGCACGCGCCACGGTGCTTGAACACGGTGGCTTGCTAACCCTGCGCAACCGGCGAAGTGGCGGGCTTGAGGTCAAAGTCTCGTTGCCCCTGGATTGATGGCGACGGGCGTGCCGATTAGGTCAGTCGGCCAGCAAAGACATGACGGGAAGGTCGCAGACCGCTTCGCCTCGGGCTAATGCGCAGCCCAATGGGAAAGCTTCTGCTGAACGTCGGCGGCGCCCGCGAAGCACTGCGAAGCGGTGGCGCCCGGTGCGCTGCGTTGCAGTGTCGTGACCGGTTTGCCGGGAGGCGAGTAAATCGTGATGCGCTGTCCGCCGACCTTGCGGAACTCGATTCGGGTACCGTCCTCAAGGTGCAACGCGTGGTCAGCGAATTTCCCGTCCATGGCACGGTAATAAGGAGGCGCGCTCAGGCAGGTGCGCAAGTTGCCGTCCTGAAAAATCTCGACGAAGAAGACGCCTCCGGCATGGGGACCGGACCACAGCCCGGTGAGTCTGGCCGGCGGTGACGTGGCGCTTACCGAGGTGTAGTCCACCAGAGACAAGCCGTCTGAGCTCGCGCAGCCGGACGCGCCCACTACAAGGGCCGCCAGTAAGAGCGCCGTCGTGGCCCGCGTTTCGCTAAATAGGTTGTGGATAGAGAACATACATTCCAGCGCATGGTTGGCCGGCAGATCGATGCCCGGCATCAGCGCCCCACCTCCAGGCTTTATGCGATTTTGCACAAGGTGCACATCACTCTAGTCCCCAGGGACTACCCTCGCAATGTTGCGCGTTTCCCGTCTGAATGCTTTTTGACCGCGATCAGATCGTTAACACGGCCTATGCTTGGAAAGAACAGGTGTTCAGTACCCCCTGAACATTTCATCCAAACAGCACCTTCGGGAGTTGAACCCCAAATAAGTCGCACAGTCCATGCATTACATCCCAAGGGGGAACTTCGATGAATGACTTATCAAAAGCTTCAGGGCTGAGGCGTTTCACTTCCATCATTGCAGGCATCTTTGCCCTGTTTCTGCTGGTAGGCGGTATCTGGCTGCTCACGTTGGGCGGCTCCTTTTATTACCTGTTCCTGGGCGTTGCGCTGCTGGCATTCGCCGTCCTGCTGTGGCGACGATCCGCTGCATCGCTCTGGCTCTATGGCGCGCTGATGCTGATCACCGTGGTCTGGGGCCTGTGGGAAGCAGGCACGGACTTCTGGGCCCTGGTGCCGCGTTTCGACATCCTCGGGGTGTTGGGCTTGTGGCTGCTGATCCCGGGAGTCACGCGGGATATTCCGGATCGCCTGAAGCCTGGCAAAACCTTTTTATCGGCGACACTGGCGCTGGCGATTGTGGTGATGGTCTACGCCATCTTCAATGACCCGCAGGAAATCAACGGCAGTATGGCGACCGCGCAACCGGCGCAGCATCAGCCTGTCGAGGGCATTGCCAACGGCGACTGGCCTGCCTACGGCCGCACGCAGTCGGGCACGCGCTATTCGCCGCTGACCCAGATCAACGAAGGCAACGTCAAAGACCTTCAGGTGGCCTGGACCTTCAACAGCGGTGAGTCGAAGACCGCCAATGACTCCGGCGAAACCACCAACGAGCTGACGCCGATCAAGGTCGGCGACAACATGTACATTTGCACCACCCACCAGATCCTGGTGGCGCTCGACCCGGCCACCGGTGAAGAGAAGTGGAGATTCGATCCCAAGCTCAAATCCGATCCGTCGTTCCAGCACCTGACCTGCCGCGGCGTTGCGTACTTCGATCAGGCTGATACCGCACAGTTTGCAAAAAGCCTGGAAGGCACCCAGCCGGCCGCCACCAGCTGCCCACGCAAAGTGTTCCTGCCGGTCAACGATGGTCGCCTGTTCGCCATCAATGCTGACAATGGGGCGCCCTGCGCCGACTTCGCCAAAAACGGCGAGCTCGACTTGTTGCACTTGCAGCCCTACCCGTATCCGGGCGGTCTGGAACCCACTTCCCCGCCTGTCGTGACCGGCACCACGGTGATCATCGGCGGTTCGGTGACCGACAACCTGTCGGTGCATGAGCCTTCCGGCGCGATCCGTGGCTATGACGTCAACACCGGCGCGCTGAAGTGGATCTTCGACACCGGCGCAGAAGACCCGAACGCCATCCCGGGCGATGGCAAGACCCTGGTCAACAACTCGCCGAATGCCTGGGCACCGCTGGCCTACGACGCTAAAACCGACGTGGTCTATGTGCCAACCGGTAACCCGACGCCGGACATCTGGGGCGGCAACCGCACCCCGGTGATGGAGCGTTACGCCAGCTCGATCGTGGCGATGAACGGTTCCACCGGCAAGTTGGTGTGGAGCTTCCAGACCACCCACCACGACTTGTGGGACATGGATGTACCGGCTCAGCCAACCCTGGCCGACGTCAAGACCGGCACGGGTGAAGCCGTCCCTGCGGTCTACGTACCGACCAAGGCCGGTAACCTCTTCGTGCTGGACCGTCGCGATGGCAAGCCGATCGTGCCTGTTCACGAGATGCAAGTGCCCGCCGGTGAAGCCGCGCCAGGCGATCGGGTCAGCCCGACCCAGCCTCGCTCGGACCTCAACCTGACGTCGATTCAGACGTTGTCCGACAAGGAGATGTGGGGCGCGACGATGTTCGACCAACTGGTCTGCCGCGTGATCTTCAAGCAGCTTTCTTATAACGGCCAATACACGCCGCCTTCGGAGCAAGGGACGCTGGTCTTCCCGGGTAACCTGGGCGTGTTCGAGTGGGGCGGCATTTCGGTGAACGCTGACCGTCAGGTCGCGCTGATGAACCCGATGGCGCTGCCGTTCGTGTCCAAGCTGATCCCGCGTGGGCCGAACAACCCACTGTGGCCGAAAGAAGGTCTCACTGGGACCGGCACCGGTACCGAAATGGGCATTCAGCCTCAGTACGGCGTGCCTTACGGCGTGGAAATCAACGCCTTCCTCTCGCCACTGGGCCTGCCGTGCAAAGAGCCGGCATGGGGTTATGTGGCTGGCGTTGACATGAAGACCCACGACGTGGTCTGGCGTAAACGCATCGGCACCGTTCGCGACAGCCTCAAGGGCATCCAGTTGCCGCCGCTGAAAATCGGCGTACCGATGCTCGGTGGTCCGATCTCAACCGCAGGCAACCTGATGTTCATCGCCGGCACGCAGGACAACTACCTGCGCGCCTACAACGTCACCAACGGCGACCTGGTCTGGGAAGCACGCTTGCCGGCGGGCGGTCAGGCCACGCCAATGACCTACGAGAGCAACGGCAAGCAGTACGTTGTGATCATGGCCGGTGGGCATGGCTCGTTTGGCACCAAGATGGGCGACTCACTGATCGCCTACGCCCTCCCGTCGAAATAACACACGGCTGAGCGGCAAAAAAGAGCCCGAGTGATCGGGCTTTTTTTTGCTCGTTTTTTGGCTTTTTTGCTTGGGTTATCTGCGTTGAGCCGGGAGAGGCTGGGCTTACCCTTCAAGCTCCGGATCATCCAGCGCTCCGACACGGAGTTCACGCACCCCGCCGTCGGCGTCGAAGCGGATCACGGCGCCCCTGCCCCGGGTGAGCGTGAGCACGTAATCGATAAGGGCGGATGGCTCCTCAGCGGACAAAAGCACCTTGTACCCGTGTGCCTTTAGCAGGTTCCACTGAGGACCGCTCGGTTCGATCCTGAAGACGTCCATTGTGGCTCATCCCCGTCTGTCAGACCGGTCTGCGCTCATGCCCCGCTGCGCAGACGCGTTATTCGCTTTCGATCACCCCGGTCATCGCCGTGAAATGACTCTGGCGGTTCTTGAGCTTTTCCAGCACTTCTTCCGGCGTGGACTCGCGGAACACCACCATGTGCCCCACGTCCTTGCCGCCCTCAGTGACGCGTTCGATGTCGTTGATCATCCAGGTTTTCAGCTCATCCACGCTGATGCCCAGTTGCTCGGCGACCTGACCGTGGAAGCGTTCTGCGTCGTACTGGTTGAATTCGTCGTTGTTCATTGGCCTCTGCTTCCTCTTCGGTTGTCATTCTGAGGCCGCAGCAGGCCAGCACAGTTCAGTCGGTTAAGACGCACGGCGTTCAGGCGACGAGGTCAGCGAGGAGACCGGCCCATGATTAGCGGCGCGATCAGTGCCGCACGGGGCCGGCCATCCACGGGCTGTAGTTGAACGTCACCGCGCCTCTGGCCTGCCCGGTTTCGTCCACCAGGAAGCCGGGCATCTGCGCAATGTCGAGCTGCTTGCACTGCTCGGTCAACCGGCTCTGCAGGGCGTTGTCGTACGTGAATGCATCCGGGCGTTCGCGGTGGCGTTCAAGGTTGACCACACATCCCTCAACTTTGCCCTGCTTGTTCGCCAGGTATTCGAAGGTGACCACGCCAATGCTGCTCGGTAGCGCCTTCAGCAAGGTGCGTTCGGCGAAATACCGTCCCTGCGCGTATTGCTGGTAGAGGCCCTGCATGGAGGCACGCTGGGCATCGTTCATCGGCACAAAGATCAGCGGCGCCACGACTTCGAGGTTACCGTCCTTATCGAGCCGATCGGGTGGCACGGCAGGAAACACCGCGTTCCAGCAGGCCGTCTTTGAGAGCTCGGCCAGCGGCGCATTCGCTGTGAGCAGCCCCGTGGCCCGGGCTTCGCAACGCACCACCTCGTTGTTGCGATTGATGCTGATGAGCAGCCGAATCTCACCCGTAAGACTATTGGTGTTGGCCTCCAGCGCGTTGGCGGCGATGCTGGATTGGAAGCGCCTGACGAAAGCGTTAAAGCGCTGCTTTTTGATCTCCTCAGCGCTCGGGGTAGCTGCGACGGGTGACTCAGAGGCCGGAACAGGAGACGCCACCTGCCGCGATTGACAGGCCGTCACGGCACAGACCACGCCGGCGATGGAGATCATCCGGAGCCAGCGGCAGACTGGGCGCAGCATCAACGGGCGGGAAGATGGAAAGGAGCGCAACATTGATCATCCTTGAACGACGGAGAATAAAGCGCGCGAAGATACCGTTGCTCAACGCCGTACGTCTACGTCAGGCCGTAAACCGATGGCGCCGGCACGACCCTCTTCCCGGCTGAAGCCGGTCCTACTAACAAATTGCATTCGCCCTGTGGCACTGGCTGAAGCCGGTCCTACTAACAAATTGCATTCGCCCTGTGGGACCGGCTTTAGCCGGGAAAGCGTCAGGCGTCACACCGCAAATCTCGCGGTGTTAATACCGCCCTCTTCCCGGCTGAAGCCGGTCCCACTAACAAGCGCATTCACCCTGTGGGACCGGCTTCAGCCGGGAAAGCGTTAGTCGTCACACCGCGAATTTTGCGGCGTTCAAATCGCCCTCTTCCCAGCTGAAGCCGGTCCCACTGACAATTGCATTCACCCTGTGGGACTGGCTTTAGCCGGGAAAGCGTCAATTGTCACACCGCGAATTTTGCGGCGTTCAAATCGCCCTATTCCCGGCTGAAACCGGTCCCACTGACACCGCTACCACCTGTGGGACCGGCTTCAGCCGGGAAAGCGTAGGCCGCCACACCGCAAATGCCCGTGCTGCATGGCATCAAGCGACAAACCGGCCTGCGCCTGTGTTCTCGGCATGCGACAATCACGCACCGAACACCGTCGGGGCTTTATTGGTCTGACGGTGAGACTTTCTCGCGGATGAACACATGATGATCAACGCCCTGGTATTTCTCGCAACCGTGATCGGCATGGAGGGCTTTGCCGTGTTTGCGCACAAGTACGTGATGCACGGTTGGGGCTGGGGCTGGCATCGCTCGCACCATGAGCCGAGAACCGGCTGGTTCGAGAAGAACGATCTGTTTGCCGTGGTGTTCGCCGGTTTCGCCATCGTGCTAATCGCACTGGGCACGCAGGGCGCGCACCCGTTGGAGTGGATCGGTGCGGGCATGACCGCCTACGGCTTCCTGTATTTCATCGCCCACGACGGCCTGGTGCACAAGCGCTGGCCATTCAAATACGTGCAGCGCAATGGCTACCTCAAGCGCCTGTATCAGGCGCATCTGATGCACCACGCCGTGTCGGGCAAAGAGCGTTGCGTGTCGTTCGGTTTTCTCTACGCGCCGAGCGTCACTCGGCTGCGCGCCCAGCTTCGCCGGCTGCATGACGGTCCGTTGCACAAAGCCGACCCGGACGTTGCCACAGGTGCGAAGGTCGCGCCGGCCAGTGCCGACCTCGAGACGCGCTAGCCTTCCACGCCCCCAGCAACACCAGACGCAACTTGTCCAGCTTGCTGGTCGACACCCGCGTATCCCACGCACGCGCGCCGCGCTGCCTGACCTTCACGCCGATCTCGCGATAGACGCACCCCGCCGTCGCCACCGCCCACGCCGACCGCCACGGCAATGCGGTGAGGCCGGCGTTGGCACTCTCGTAATACGGCTCAGCCATGTCGACCAGTCGCTGCGCGAGCACCGCCACTTGCGGCCGATAGCGCGGATCGGCGAGCTGATCCCTCGGGATGCCCAGCTCATCAAGCCAGTCAGCCGGCAGATAACAGCGGCCCACTGAGGCATCTTCGACGATATCCCGCGCGATGTTAGTCAGCTGAAACGCCAGGCCCAGGTCACAGGCGCGATCAAGGGTCGCCTTGTCACTCACGCCCATGATCTGCGCCATCATCAAGCCGACCACGCCGGCGACGTGGTAGCAGTACTCCAGCGTGTCCTCAATGCGTCGATAGTCACGCTGGCTCACGTCCATCGCGAACCCGTCCAGGTGCTGCAGGGCGTAACGCTGTTTGATCCCGTGGCGCTGGACCACTTCCCTGAACGCCTCGAATGCCGGGATGTCGGTCGGTGTCCCCGCGTAGACGGCGTGGGTCTGGGCGATCAGCCGTTGCAGGCGCCCGATGACCTCGTGCTGACTGACCACGGTCGCCGAATGCCCCGCTTCCTGACCGTCGATGACGTCGTCGCAATGGCGGCACCAGGCGTACAGCATCACGGCGCTGCGCCGCGTCACCGGGTCAAACAGGCGTGACGCCGCGGCAAAGCTTTTCGAACCCACTTCGATGCTCTGGGTGGCGTGGTCGAGCAGCGTCTGGTCGGCGCTGCTCATGAGTGCAGATCCTCCAGCATCAGCCCGGCGGTGGCTTTGGCCGAACCGATCACGCCCGGTACGCCGGCGCCGGGGTGCGTGCCCGCGCCGACCAGGTACAGATTGCTCAGGCTGGCGTCGCGGTTGTGCGGGCGGAACCAGGCGCTCTGTCGCAGGATGGGCTCAAGGGAAAACGCCGAGCCCAGGTGCGCGTTAAGCTCACCCTTGAAGTCCTGCGGCGTGAAGATGCGGCTGGTGACCAGGTCCTCGCGCAGGCCCGGCATGTAGTGCTTTTCCAGATACGCGAAGATGCGATCACGGTAGCGCGGCCCTTCCACTTCCCAGTCAATGTCGGCGTTGCCCAGATGAGGCACCGGCGACAGCACGTAATGGCTGGAACAGCCTGGCGGCGCCAGGCTCGGGTCCGTGATGCACGGCGCATGCAGGTACAGCGAGAAGTCTTCGGCCAGCGCCGCGCCTTTGAAAATCTCCTGGATCAGCGCCTTGTAACGCGGGCCGAAACACACGGTGTGATGCTGCAACTGCGGTTGCGGGCGCTTGAGCCCGAAGTGAATGACAAACAGCGAATTGCTGAAGCGCTTGCCCTTCAAACGGGCGCCTTCCTGCACCCCGCGGGGGTGCCCACCCAGCAGTTCGGCGTAGGTGTGCATGACGTCGGCATTGGACGCCACGCAGTCGGCGTTGATCTGCCGGCCATCCTTGAGCCGCACCCCGGTGACCCGCGATGCGCTGGTGTCGATGCTGGCGACATCGGCGTTCAGCTCCAAGCGCCCGCCGATGTCTTCGAACAGCTTGACCATGCCTTGAACCAGCGCGCCGGTGCCGCCTTTGGGAAACCACACGCCCCACTGACGCTCGAGGGCATGGATCAGCGTGTAAATGGAGGACGTCGCGAACGGGTTGCCGCCCACCAGCAGCGAGTGAAACGAAAAGGCCTGGCGCAGTTTGTCGTCCTCGATGAACTGCGAAACCATCGAATACACGCTGCGCCACGCCTGCAACCGCGCCAACTGCGGCCCGGCCTGGACCATGTCGCGGAACGACAGAAACGGCACCGCGCCGAGTTTCAGGTAGCCCTCTTTGAACACCTCTTTGGAGTAGGCCAGGAAGCGCTGATAACCGGCGACGTCGTTGGGGTTCAGTGCAGCGATCTGCCTGTCCAGCGACGGCTGATCATTGGCGTAATCGAACTTCGTCCCGTCTTCCCAGCACAAGCGATAAAACGGCGACACCGGCAGCAGCTCGACGTAATCCTTGATGGATTTGCCCGCAGCGGTGAACAGCTCTTCGATGGCCGTCGGATCAGTGATGACGGTGGGACCGGCGTCGAAGGTGAAGCCATGATCTTCGTAAACGTAGGCCCGACCGCCGGGCTTGTCGCGTTTTTCCAGCAGCGTTGTCTGCACGCCCGCCGCCTGGAGCCGAATGGCCAAGGCCAGGCCGCCGAAACCGGCGCCAATCACAATTGCGCTTTTTGCTTGAGTCATTTCAATTCTCATAATGCTTGGGCAAGTAACGAACAGCGGCTTTGACCGCCTCGTTGATCGGCACGGGAGGTTTGCCGGTCAGCACTCGCAGCTTGTCCGCCACGGTGCTGCGGCCTGCGTAGAAACGGCTGATCAGGCCCTCGGACAGGCCATAAAATCGCTGCATTACCTGCCAGCGATTGGAGGGACGTCCGGCCAGAAACAGCATTCGATTGAGCAGCCGGTAGAAGCGCTGGGATTGCCAGGCTTCGTGAGCAATGGCGCGAATGCCTGCGTCCAGCGACTCGGCATCCAGTGTGCGCTGACCGGCGATCCATTCTGCCAACCGCACCGCATGGGGCAGCGAGTAACCGGTGGTGCAATGAAACAGGCCGGCCCGCAAGCCGGACCGTGGCTGGCCCGCCGCCTCACGCCAGAACCCGACGAAGTCCCCGGCCAGAGTGATCGGCAAAACGCCTTGCTCCTCACGCAGGCATTCGACGATCTCCCATCCCTGCTCAGCGGCGTAATCGGCGATGTGCTGACGGAGCTGCTCTGCGGAAAACGAATGCTGATCGACGTAATGGGTGTCTTCGACCAGCAGCGTGTCCGCCGAAAAGGGCAGCACGTAGACGAAGCGGTAGCCCTCACCTTGGGCGACGCGGGCATCCATGATGATCGGGGCGGTCAGGCCATGGGGCGTTTTCAGGCGCAGCAGTTGACCCAGAAACGCCTGCTGCCCCAGCACCATGTGTGCGGTCGCCTGCACGCCGCGGCCATCGATCACGGCGCTGGCCTGAAGCCGCTCGCCGCTGTCCAGCACAACGCCATACGGGGTGAGTTCGGTAATGCGTCGGCCCGTCAGCAGCGCGTCGCCCAGCGCCGGTTGAATCACCTGAGCGAAGCGCTCGGAGGTGATGCTGGCGTAGCCGCTGTCCAGCCGGCGCGAACGTTGCGGGAAGTGAACGTCATACGCGGCCCAGCGCTGCACCACCAACGACTGCAGCCAGTGGTGCTGTTCCGGGGTGAGGTCACCTTCGTGGTAGGACCAGGTGTGATTGCCGCCCAGGTGCGTCTGTTCTTCGATGCACAACACACGCAACTCCGGGCGCAGCTGTTTGAGGCGCCAGGCGATCAGCCCGTTGGCCAACCCGCCGCCGGCGAGTATCAAGTCATAGGTCATGGCAACTGCCCTGCCCTTACCGGCTCGCCCGTTCGCACCACGGCTTCGACAATATCGGCGGCGCGGGACGTGCCCCCGGCCTGTGCCAGCTCAGTCGCCAGACGCTCAAACGGCTCGGCGGACAGTCCGCGCAGTTGCGTCAGTCGCTGGCGGATCTGCCCGGCCCCGGCGCCCCGGCGCAATTGCAGGCCAATGCCTGCGTGAGTCACACGCGCAGCCACGCCCGGTTGATCAAAGGCGATGGGCATGACGAGCATCGGCGTGCGCGAAACAATGGCGTCCATGACCGTGTTCAAACCGCCGTGGGTCACCACCGCATCGGCGTGTTGCAGCGCCCATTGCTGCGGCGCGAAATCAGTGACCCAGCTCGCGCCGGCCTTGATCAGCCGCTGCTCTTGCCGCGCGTCGAGCCCGCCGCAATGGGCGATCAGCAACTGCGCATCCAATGCCCGGCAGGCCACGGCGATGCGCTTGAACATGTCAAAACGACCGCCCTGCAACGTGCCCAGGCTGGCAAAAACGAACGGCCGTGCCGGATCAATCGTCCACTCGCCCTGTCGTTCCGACTGATTGGTTCGCAGCGGCCCGACCGCGTGAAAACACGAAGGTGAAGCCTGACGGGGGAAATCGAAACCGGGGATGGTCTGGCTGATCTGTGCGTATGGCGAGAGGCAGTCATGCAGGCCTGCGCGGGGCTCAATGGCCAGGCGTCGCGAGGCTTCACGCAGCACCTTGGCCAGCGGCCGCATCAGCCAGTCGTAAACCTTTTGGCTGCCTTCGAACATGTGCCGGCTGCGCTCGTCGGTGGCATAGGCGAAGGGCATTACCGGCAGCGGCAGGTGCGGCTCGCGGTTGATCGGCAAGGCGCAGGCCACCGAGACAAAGGGCAAGCCCAGCGCTTCGGCGACCATCCCCCCTGCCGCCTCCATCTGGTCGCATAGCAACGCCTCGATCTGGCGGGCCGCCAGCGCCGAAGGCAGCTCGGCGCAGAACATTCGGGTGGTGTCACACAGGTCGCGGATCACCCGACGCAGGCGCAACGGATTGTTGGAGCAGGCGGCACGGCGCAACGCCCCTTCGAGGCTGCCCGGCGGGTGACTGATGGCGCCAAGGGCATGGAAGCCGATGCGCGGATCGCTCAGCCAGCGTCGCGCATCGGCCTGCTGAAAAAAAGTAACCTGATGGCCACGGTCAATCAGCGTCCCGGCCAGGGCCTGAAACGCCTGAAAGTGGCTATAGAACGCTGGCGCCACGACGGCAAAATGGGTCATGACAACAACGACTGCAAGGTGCCCGGGGAGACCAGCCGCGCCGTCCGAAGCGCGCGAAGATCAGCCGATCCCGTGCAGAAACAGGCAATGCGCAACTGACGAATAACGATGTCGAAGTGTTCGATCACCGCAGCGGTCGAGAGGGTCGCGTTGCGCAGCACCCCAGCCGCCTGACCGACGACATCCGCGCCCAGGCGTATGGCCTTGGCCACGTCGATGCCGTTGTGAATACCGCCCGAGGCGATCAGCGGCGTGTCCGGCAACGCCTGGCGGACCATGGCCAGGCTCACGGCGGTGGGAATGCCCCACTGGGCAAACGCCATGGCGACTTCGCGGTCGGCCGGATTCTGCGCGCGCTCGGCTTCCACCGCCGCCCAACTGGTACCGCCGAGCCCGGCGATATCCAGCACCTGCACCCCGGCATCCACCAGCGCCACCGCAACCTCCGCCGACAGGCCCGCGCCGACTTCCTTGACCACCACCGGCACGCCAACACCGAGCACCACGCGGTGGATCGCCTCAAGAATGCCCTGCCAGTGGCGGTCACCGCCGACCTGAACCGCTTCCTGCAGCGGGTTCAGATGAATGATCAGCGCGTTGGCCTGAAGCATGTCGACGGCACGGCGGGCCATGTCCAGCCCGTCAGGCTCGATCAATTGTGCGGCGCCTATATTGCCCAGCAGCGCAATGTCCGGCGCCAGACGTCGCAGCTCCCGGGTCAGGCCCTGATCACCGCCGCTTTGCAGGGCGACGCGCTGGGAACCGACGCCCATCGCGATGCCCAGCGCCTGGGCGGCTTCTGCCAGATGACGGTTGATCGCAGTGGCCCGGTCGGCGCCGCCGGTCATTGAGCTGATGAGCAGCGGCGCCCGCAGCTTTACGCCCAGCAGCGAGCTGCTGACGTCCACCTCGTCCAGGTTCAACTCCGGCAGCGCACAGTGTTCGAAGCGAATGTCGTCCAGTCCGGAGAAAGACGAACGCACACTGGCGCGCCGGTCCAGCACGATATCGAGGTGATCGTCTTTGCGACGACCCATATCGCTGTGAGTCATACTCGCTCCATGCCGCTGAATTATTGAACGGTCTGTACGGTCTTCTAAAAACGCAATCTTGTACAAAACCGATTTTCCTGTACAACTTTGCCGTATCTTGAGGCATTTAGAAACAGCAGTTGTTCCGTGACGACCAGCCTCGAACCCCCTGACTGGTCCGCGACGAACAAGTATTACCGCTAAAGCATAGGGAAAGACCGATGGCAGGTAACGTCGACACAACAATCAAATCGGGCTTCGCCGGGCGACTGGGAGACGTCCGGTCGGCCATCGAAACACGGCTCTCGGAACTGTTGCCCGAATCCGGCAACGAGCGCGATCTGGTAGCGCTGGCCATGCGGGAATCGACACTCGCCCCAGGCAAGCGCATGCGCCCGGTGCTGTTGGTGCTCGCTGCCGAAGGGCTGGTTGAAAACGGGCGCGACAACAGCCGCACGATCAGGCGTCAGGCCGTGGACCTTGGCTGCGCCGTCGAGATGATTCACGCCGCATCGCTGGTGCTCGACGACATGCCGTGCATGGACAACGCCGCGCTACGGCGTGGTCAGCCAACTGTCCATCTCAAGTTTGGTGAAGACGTCGCGATTCTGACCGCCATCGCCCTGCTCAGCCGCGCGTTCGGAGTGGTCGCCACCATCAGCGACCTCGCCGCCACCACCCGCACCGAACTGGTCGAAGTGCTGGCCAACACCGTCGGCATGCAGGGTTTGGTCCGCGGGCAGTTTCAGGACTTGCGTGACGGCCAGCGCAGCCGCGACGCTGACGAGATCGCCCTGACCAACAACCTGAAAACCGGCGTGCTGTTCGGGGCGATCATGGACATGGCCTGGCTGATCAGCGGCGCCCGGGAAGATCAGCGGCCGCGGCTGCAGAACTTCGCCATGGAACTGGGGCAAGCGTTTCAGATGTACGACGATCTGCGCGACCGCTGCGCAGACAGCGACAAGGACCAGGGCAAGGACGACGGTAAGTCGACCTTCGTCTCGCTCTACGGGGAGGACAAGGTCAAGCGGCAACTGGCGCTGCACCTGTCCAGTGCCGAGCACGCCTTGCGCGAGGTCTACGGCGACGCCTCGACGATCGCCGGTTATCTGCGGCTGATTTTCGAAAAGGCCGCCGTTACCGGCTAGCGGACTGTGATGCCAGCCTGGCGATGGCCTGCTTGAGTTGCTCGCCGTCTGAAAAACGTTCCTGGCGGATGACCGCGCCGTTTTTCAGCATCAGCCATTGCACGGTGTCGCGGTCGCCGTCATAGGCCGAGGCGACCCGGGCGTCACGGTCAAGCATAATGCGGTACTTGGCCGAGCGCATCGCCGGCACCGCCACCATTTTCACCAGAGACGGCATTTTTTCTATGTCGGCGACATACACAACGTGGCGCTGTTCCAGATAACCCTCAGGGTCGTCTTCAAGGGCGGCGTTGACCATCTTCGCCGCTGACATGCTGCGCGCGATCAACAGCACCTGCGCCTGGTCGTCCAGCGTGTAGGCCTTGTCGAACTGGTCGAGCAGCGTCCATTTGGCGATCGGCTGAGGCGCGTCCTGGGCGAAGGCGTTGAGACTGAAGAACAGAGCAAGGGCCGCAAATTGCCGCATGGTGTAAATCCCTTTAGCAGGAAGATTAATAAGGGGTGCGTTCAAACAGCGCCAGACGAGCCAATAGCACTGTGGTCTCCTGGAGCCAGTTTCCGGATCACCCAACGAAGCGTGCGGCAATTTACCAGCAAGCGGTCCCGGCGGTTCGCTCGTTATGGGTTTTGCTGCGTGATTTATCGCCGATAACCCTATAGGCTCGGGACTCTCGCGCCTACGGCTATTTTTTCGGACCCTCATGAACCTTCAGCAGCGCAACAACGTGCAAGTCATGGGTCACGGCCGGGCGACCCTTGTTTTTTCTCACGGCTTTGGTTGCGATCAAGCCATGTGGCGCTTTCTTGCTCCCCATTACACCGATCGTTTCAAGGTGGTGCTCTACGATCTGGTGGGCGCGGGCAATTCGATGTTCGGGGCCTACGACCGGGATAAATACGCCACGTTGAACGGCTACGCCCAAGACCTCACCGAACTCATCCGCGCGTTCGCCACGAGCCCTGTCATCCTCGTCGGCCATTCGGTCAGCGCGATGATCGGCGTATTGGCAGACCGACAAACCCCGGGACTGATCGCCGCCCATGTGATGATCGGCCCCTCGCCCTGCTACGTTGACTCCGATGGCTACGTCGGTGGATTCTCCGAGGAGGACGTGCACTCGCTGCTCGATACCCTGGACAGCAACTACCTCGGCTGGTCCAGCACCATGGCGCCGGTCATCATGGGCGCACCGGGTCAACCGGCGCTGGGCGAAGAACTGACCAACAGCTTCTGCCGCACCGACCCGGAGATCGCCAAGCAGTTCGCCCGGGTCACGTTCCTCTCGGACAACCGTCAGGACGTAGAAGGCCTGACCACGCCCACGTTGATCCTGCAGTCGACCGAGGACTTGATCGCCCCGGTTGCCGTCGGTGATTACCTGCATGCCGCGCTGCCCGACAGCACCCTGAAACTGGTCGACAACGTCGGGCATTGTCCGCACTTAAGCGCGCCGGCTGCGTGTTCAGATGCAATGGACGACTTTCTCGGACCGTGGGTGACCCTTCATGGCGAGTGACGTCTGCACCCCTCCAGACCTCGTCGAGTTGTTTGAAGGGGCGCCATGCGGGCTGGTGGTCACTGATGAAGACGGGCGGATTCTGCGCGCCAACCGCACGTTCTGCGACTGGCTGGGCTACACCAGCGCCGAGTTGAGCGGCCGGCCGTTTCAGAACTTGCTCACGGTCGGGGGGCGCATTTTCCACCAGACCCACTGGGCCCCATTGATGCGGTTGCAAGGGTCGGTGGCCGAGGTCAAGTTGAGCATCATCCATCGCGACCGGCGCCCGATCATCATGCTGCTCAACGGCGTGCGCCGGGAACATGAAGGCAAGGCTTACAACGAACTGGCATTTTTCGGCACTGCCGATCGGGACAAATACGAACGCGAGCTGCTGAAGGCACGTCAGGCGGCGGAAGACCTGCTGAAGGAAAAAACCGCTGCCGAAGCCGCGTTGCATCAGGCTCAGGCGGAGCTTAGCGAGGCTTACGAGACTGCCCAGCGGCGCGCAACCTTCGCTGAACAAATGGTCGCCATCGCCAGCCACGACCTCAAAAATCCCCTGACCGGGATCAAGATGGCTACCGACCTCCTTGCTCGCGGCGACCGCACTGCGCAGGAAAAACGACTGTTCAAGCATGTCGGGGACTCGGTCCAGCGCGCCAACCGGATGATCGCTGACTTGCTCGACCTGACGGTGATACGGGTCGGGCGGGGCATCAGCGTCAATGCGACGGAAGTGGACCTGCACACGTTCACCGGCCACTGCGTCGAGGAGCTGCGTGTCGCCTTCCCGCATGCCGAGCTGCAGCACCGCTCGAACGGCACGGCGGTCGTGCAGCTGGACAACGATCGTCTGTTTCAGGTGATCGGCAACCTCACGGCAAACAGCGTGGCCTATGGCGACGTCACAAAGCCCGTCACCATCGCCTCCTCCCTGCATGCGGGCACGGTGGTGATCTCCGTGCACAACTTCGGTCCGGTTATTCCCGAAGACCAACGCGCCAGCCTGTTCGAGCCGCTGATCCGCGGCGCGGACATTCATGCCGATTTACGCAGCGTTGGCCTGGGCCTGTTTATCGTCCGGGAAATCGCCCGGGCCCATGGCGGCGATGTGTCAGTGATGTCGGATGCGGTTGACGGGACAACCTTTACCGTACGGTTTGCGCAGCGTGCCGTCGAAGTCGTCGAAGTCGTCGAATCATGCCCGCCGACAGGGTTGATGCCGGCGCCTGAGCGTGCGGGAGCGAACGGCCTCCGGATTCGTCGGGGGACCTGACACCGGGTCCAGAGTGCAAACCGCTTTCGCCAGCAAGCCGGCTCCCACAGGCCTTGTCTCGATCAGTCCGACATCATCTCGTCCAAGCCTGAATCAATTTGCCAGCGCGTAACGCCGGCAGTGTTCCAGATACCCCTGTTCGTGGCTGCCCACCAATTGCACGACGTTGCTCCACAGCCAGGACGGTGCGTCGAGCGTCTGCGAGCGGTTGAGCTGCAGTTCGCGCATCCACGACGAGCGTGTCGCCAGGTCCATCTGCCGGGCGTGGGCCAGGCCGACGACGCGGGCCAGGTAACCGGCGGCTTTCATGGCTTCGCGCTCACTCAGTTGATCGAGCTCAAGCTTCATGTCCTGAGGCAGCAGCTCGCGGATGAAGAAGCCGTGATCAAGGATGCGCGTGGCGATCATGCGGTTGCCCAGCCCCGGAGACAGGTGCCGCGCGCCTTCCACCACGCGCTTGCCGTTGTCCCGGGGCATCCCGGCACGCGGGGTTCGCGGTGCGGCGGCCGCGACGGCTTCCTTCACGTCGAGCAGGCAATACTCCTGATCTTCGTCATCGCCCACGCTCAGCAAGACTGCGTAGCGCAGCAGCCCCAGAGAACTGCATCCCTTCACCCAATACGCGCAATCGAGCATCTCGACGCGGTCGTCCCGGGATCGGCCCTTCAGCGACGTCACCAGCGCATGAATCTCCGGCGTCGTGCACAGCGTCTTCAGCGCGTCGCGCTCGGCACGGGACAGCGACCAGAAGTGTTTGCCCAGCGGGATGGTCGGATGCGTGTCTTCGATGCGTTCTTGGGCAAGGTGCTTCCAGGTCCGTTGAACCGCGCTGCGCATCCCCGCTTTCACCTGCGCCGGGCGGGCGGGCTCCTCGTCGTCGCCATCCTCAAAGGCCAGTTCGTAACCCTGCATCATCGCTTCGAGCATTCTCGCGGTGGCGACGCCGGGCAAGTCAGAACCCCGGGCAGCCGTGGCCAGCGACAGCGCCAGGCGCACCAGATCGTGGGCCGGGTTGCCGATGACGGTCTGGTCCAGATCGCGGATGTGAATATCGATGCGGCCTTTGGAATCCCCGGTCGGGCCCAGATTGCCCGCATGGCAATCACCGCAGATCCACACCGGCGGACCACTGGGCAGGCGTCGGCCCGACTGGCTGTGCAGCCATTGGTAGAACTGCACCGTGCTGCCGCGCACGTAGGCGTGGGCAGAACGGGCCATCTTCAGATTACGTAACTCGTTGAGCGGTTCGAGGCGTGCGGAGGGTCGAGGGGTCTTCATGAAGAATTCTTTGCAGGGAGGTGTAGCATTGACTCGTGGGGAAGAGAAATGTTGCGGAATGTTTCTGGATATCGCGTTTTGAGCACTCAAGGTGCAACGGTCATTGCACCGCTTACACAAAGGGCACGATCCCATTCATGTTTTCGCTCGCCGGTCACCCAACCACTCACCTGCCGGCGGGGCGACATGGTGGCAGCATCGAGGAGATAACGAGCCGTTTTCGCGACCCTCTATCGCAATGCGCTCAAATCCAGCCGGTCTTGCGGCACCGGCATCGAGAAGTAATACCCCTGCGCCTGCCCTGCACCCATTTCCCGCAAGAGTTCCAGCGTCGCGGCGTCTTCAACACCCTCCGCCACGACCGTCAGCCCGAGGGATTCGGCCATGCGCACGATCGCCCGAACAATGGCCCGGCTACGTGAGCTGGTGGTCAGTTCAAGGGTGAACGACTTGTCGATCTTCAGGCCGCTAAAGTGGTACTGGTGCACGTAACTGAGGGACGAGAACCCGGCACCGAAGTCATCGAGCACCACTGACACGCCGTTGTCGGCCAGATGCTTCATGGCCTGGCGCGCCAGCTCAGGCTCGGCGACCAGCGCGCCCTCGGTCAACTCCAGACAAATGCGCGACGGCGCCACCCCATGCTGGCTCAGCAAGCCGAGCACTTCGCTGGAAAACTCGGGGCGGGTGATGCTGTAACTGGAGCAGTTGACGTGAACCGTCGGCCAATGGGCGTGATCGGGATGGGCGAGTATCACCACCACCTGCTGCAGCATGTAAAGGTCCAGCCGGCCGATCAGGCGCAGGCCTTCCAGGGCGGGCAGGAACTCCCCCGGCGCGACGATCCGGCCATCGGCCTGACGCCAGCGAATGAGCGCTTCGAGGGCCAGAATCCGGCCGCTCGCCACATCAATGATCGGCTGAAAATACGGCAGCAGTTCGTCGGTGCGCTTGAGCGCGTTGCGCAGCGCGGTCTCCTGCTCCATCTGGTCGGACACCTCGCGGCGCACTTCCTGGTTGAACACGGCGTAGCTGTCGCGCCCGGCGTTCTTGACCCGGTACATGGCGGTGTCGGCGTCCCGCAGCAGGTCCGCCGGCTCGTTGTGAAACTGCAGGTCAGCGCCGACCACGCCGATGCTGCACGACGAAAACACGGCGTGGCCATCGATGTAGAACGGCATGTCGAACGCCAGCAGGATGCCCTCGGCGATCGCCACCGTCACATCCGGCGGTGCGCCGTAGGCCAGCACCGCGAATTCATCGCCGCCCAGGCGCGCGAGCAGATCGCCTTCACGCATGCAATGGCGCAAGCGGTCAGCGGCCTGGATCAGCAACAGATCGCCCGAGTGATGGCCGAGGCTGTCGTTGACCATCTTGAAGCGGTCGAGGTCGATGAACATCACCGCCAGGTCGTCGCCCTTGTCGCAAAAATCCTGCCACGCGCCTTTGAGCCGCTGTTGCAGATAGCTGCGATTGGGCAGCCCGGTCAGCGCGTCGTGGGCGTTTTCGTGTTGCAGCTTGGCGTTGGCATAATCCAGCTCACGGGTGCGTGCCTGAACCCGCGCTTCCAGACGTAGATTGGCGGTGTGAACAGCTTCGGCGGCGCTGCGCCGGGACAGGGCCGTGTCAATGTGGCGCGAGACAAAGGTCAGCAGTTCCTGATCACGCAGCGAATAGCTGACGTGGGACGAATAGCTCTGCACCGCCAGCACGCCACGCACCACACTGCCGTCGAACAAGGGGATGCCAAGCCAGGAGCTGGAACGATTGACTTCGTTCTGCAGGGTGATTTCGCCAATGCTTTCCAGCCAGCGCGCCTCGACGCCGTCGATCAGGCAAGGCCGACGCTGGCGGATGACGTATTCGGTAAAGCCGCGTTCACCACGGCGCGGGTCGGGCCGTCGGGTGAGGCGTTCGTCCACGTAGTACGGGAAGGTCACCTCACCGGTGGCGTCGTCGAACAGCGCGATATAGAAGTTCAAGGCAAACAGCAGTTCGCCAACAATGCCGTGCAGGCTCTTGAACAGGTCCGTCATGTCGCCAGGCTGGCTGGACAGTTCGGTGATCTGGAACAGCGCGCTCTGCAGATGCTCGGCGCGTTCGCGGTCCGCCACCTCGTTTCTCAGGGCGTCGTTGAGCCGGGACAGCTCAAGGGTACGGCGGGCAACGGTTTCTTCCAGTTGCGCACGGTGCAGAATACGGTCTAGGGCCATGGCCACGTGACGGGCCACCACCAGAAACAGCTCCTGGTCCTCGACACTGTACACCCGCGCCACATCGTAGACCTGCATCGCCAGCATGCCGAAGATGTCGTCAGACGCGTTTTTCAGCGGCGCGCCCATCCAGAACTCGGGGCGATGGCCCACGCAATGAAACCGGTCCAGCGCCCGCGCCCGCTCGATCGCCTCCCCGTCGACAAACAGCGCCTGCTCGGTGGTCAGCACGTAACCGGTCATGGACAGCCGCTCGGGATCGAGAAACTCGTAGGTTTCCGCTTCGAGGGCATCGACGTCGGTGATGTCGATGTAATAAGGATAAGTGATTTTGCCGCTGTGGCTTTCGTACAGCGCCAGGTAGAAGTTTTCCGCGTCAATCAGGGTCGAGAGCTGTTTGTGCACGCCCTGGAGGAACGCTGAACGGTCGCGGGTCGAGCTGGCCAGGTAAGTGATTTCATAAAGCACCCGTTGGGTGGCTTGGGCGCGCGCCAGCGCATCGGTTTGCAGGCGCAGCCCAAGACGTCCGGCCAACTCGGCGAAGAACGGGTCGTCGCTCTGCACCTCGGGGGTCAGCAACCAGCCCAGTGCGGACTCGCCATGGCCTGTCACCCAACGCTGCAACTGGTGCCCGCGGCAGTAACTGTCGAAATCCTCGCGCGGGATCAAGGTTGGCCAGGCCGTCGCGGGACTCCCCTGCCCCAACAAGTGCATGTGCTGCCCTGCGCGGTAGGCGGCCCAATTCAACGTTGGGGCAGCATCCCGAGCGGCGCGAAGCAGGGCATCCAGCGAATTCTCCGCCGTCAATCCAGCCACGGCGAGCGCGCCGCTATTACCTGAGGCGTGCATGCGCGCGTCGGCAATCGGCGTGTACCCGGAGAGGGTTGAGAGTGGGGAATTCATAGGCGCTCCATTGCCAGCGTGGGACTGAGCTATCTTCATGGGGTGTGACAGATGGTTGCAAGCGGCATATTCGCATTTGCGGTCTAATCGCGACGAAAAAAATGAATTCCGCGACGTGTGGTGGCATTCCGCTTCACCCTATACCTTTAGCGGCCTGCGGATGGAAAGATTGAGCAGGCACTCTCGCCTCGAACAGCACGTCATGCAGCGCCTCACATAGCCCACCCATAGCCCGGCAGTAACGGTTTCATCTTCCGACACTGACCTTTGAGCGCCCGCGCCTGTCATTGAAGGGTGTCGTACTTTTTTAGCCCCACTGGAGACGATCTTCCAATGATCAAGACTTACAGCTATGCCGCACAAAAACCCACTGACAAGCTGGCCCCGTTGCAGATCGAGCGCCGCGAACCGGGCGCCGATGACGTGCAGATCGACATCCTGTTCTGCGGCGTCTGCCACTCGGACCTGCACACCGCGCGCAACGAATGGAACAACACCCTTTACCCCTCGGTGCCGGGCCACGAAATCGTCGGCAAGGTCACTGCAGTCGGCGCCAACGTCACCCACTTCAAGATCGGCGATCTGGCCGGCGTCGGTTGCATGGTCGACAGCTGTCAGCACTGCGCGTCCTGCGCCGAAGGCGAAGAGCAATACTGCGAGAACGGCTTCACCGGTACTTACAACGGCCCGGTGTTTGGCGGCGAGAACACCTTCGGTGGCTACTCCGAAAAGATCGTGGTGAAAGAGAAGTTCGTGCTGAAGATTTCCCACAGCGACAACCTGGCGGCGGTCGCCCCGCTGCTCTGCGCCGGGATCACCACCTACTCGCCGCTGCACCACTGGAAAGTCGGCCCGGGCAAGAAGGTCGGCGTTGTCGGACTGGGTGGTCTGGGTCATATGGCGGTGAAAATCGCTCATGCCATGGGCGCGCACGTCGTGCTGTTCACCACGTCGCCGAACAAGCGTGAAGACGGCCTGCGCCTGGGCGCCGATGAAGTCATCGTGTCCAAAAACCCTGATGAAATGGCCACCCAGACCAATCAGCTCGATTTCATCCTCAACACCGTGGCCGCGCCGCACAACCTTGACCCGTTCCTGAACCTGCTCAAGCGTGACGGCACCATGACCCTGGTGGGCGCTCCGGATCAGCCGCACCCGTCGCCGGGCGTGTTCAACCTGATCTTCAAACGCCGCAGCCTGGCCGGTTCGCTCATCGGTGGCATTCAGGAAACCCAGGAAATGCTGGATTTCTGCGCCAGGCACGGCATCGTCTCCGACATCGAGATGATCCACATGAAGGACATCAACGAAGCCTACGAGCGCATGATCAAGGGCGATGTGAAATACCGCTTCGTCATCGACATGGCAACCTTGAAGGAAGAAGCGTCAGCCGCCTGACGCCTGCGGACGCGGGCCGGTTCGCCGGCCCGGGTCAACCGCAACATGCTGTGGTTTTTCCGCCTGATAAATATCGGCAACCATCCCCCGGTGCATTGGTCACAAGACCTTAGCCACCGCCGCACCGCTTGTTTAACGGATCCTCAAAAAGCGCCAGCCCTCGCTGCTGACCCAAGCGCCCACGGATTCGTGAGCAAGACTCACAACGGCATGCACGAATTCTACTGAATGCGCTGCCTGCGCATTGGTTATCTTTGGAAACTGCCGTTACTCCAGCCGCTCCATCTGTCGTCCCTGCCCGCGCGTCCGCCCACCGTCGGCCGCCAGGTCCGTCCCAACGCTGACGAGGAACCTGTTCATGACCGATCAGCCTGATCATCCCGACAAAAAAGAAGCGTCTTGCGACCTCAAGGCCTTCACCGTTCCCTCCCGCCGTAATTTTCTGAAGTCCATCGGCGTGTCCAGCCTCGCTGCCGCGACCGCGCCGATCTGGACCCAGGCGCTGGAAGCACAGGCCGCTGTCGCCGACGACCTCGACCCGCCTGCCGCTGACGAGCGACGCATGACCCTCAAGGTCAACGGCCAGGCGCACACGCTCAACCTGCCGGCCAACGCGGCGCTGCTGGACGTGCTGCGCGACCGCCTGCAGCTCACCGGCACCAAAAAAGGCTGCGACCATGGCCAGTGCGGCGCCTGCACCGTCCACGTCAACGGCGTGGCGATCAATTCGTGCCTGTCCCTTGCAGCGATGCACGAAGGCGACAGCATCACCACCATCGAAGGCCTGGCGCAAAACGGCACGCTGCACCCGGTGCAGGAAGCCTTCTGGGAGCATGACGCCTACCAGTGCGGTTATTGCACCTCCGGGCAGATCATGAGCGCGGCCGCGTTGTTGCAAGACAAAAACATCGGCACCGACGACCACAGCGTGCGCGAAGCCATGAGCGGCAACATCTGCCGTTGCGGCGCGTACAAGAACATCCTCGCGGCGATCCAGTCGGCGCGCATCAAAGTCCGGGAGGTGATCTGATGAGAGCCTTTGATTACGTGCGCGCCAACAGCGTCGAACAGGCCGTGGCGACCCATGCGAAAAGCCCCGCGACGTTCTACCTGGCCGGCGGCACCACCTTGCTCGACCTGGTCAAGCTGGACATCATGCCGGCCGATCATGTGATTGACGTCAACCACCTTTCGCTCAAGCAGGTCGAGGTGCAAAAGGACGGCAGCGTGCGCATCGGCGCGTTGGTCAGCAATACCGACCTGGCCCATCACCCGTACGTCGTCGAGCACTACGCCGTGCTGTCCCAGGCGCTGCTGTCCGGTGCCACCACGCAGTTGCGCAACAAGGCCACCACGGCGGGCAATGTCATGCAGCGGGTGCGCTGCAACTATTTTCGCGACGGGTATTCGCCCTGCAACAAGCGCGAACCGGGCTCGGGTTGCGCCGCCATCGACGGCCATAACCGCAGCGTTCACGCGGTGCTGGGCACCAGCGATCAGTGCATCGCCACCCACCCTTCGGACATGTGCGTGGCGATGGCCGCCATCGGTGCGACGGTCGAGGTGCAGGGGCCGAAGGGCACGCGCAGTGTCGATTTTGCCGATTTCCACCTGTTGCCCGGCGCGACGCCGTGGAAAGAGCACGCCCTGCAGGACGATGAGTTGATCACCCACGTGGTGCTCACCGCCCCCATGCCGGGTAACAAGTCCGCTTACCTGAAGCTGCGTGACCGCGCCTCGTACCAGTTCGCCCTGGCGTCCAGCGCCGTGATCGTGGTGATGGACGGCGACACCGTGCGCGAAGCGCGCGTGGCGCTGGGTGGCGTCGGCACCAAGCCCTGGCGTTCGGTGGAAGCCGAGCAAGCGTTGAAGGGTCAAGCGCTGACGCCGCAGACCCTCGAAAACGTCGCCGCCATCGCCCTCAAAGGCGCCAAAGCCTATCGCCACAACGCCTACAAGATCGCTTTAGGCCAACAGGCCATCGTGCGCAACCTCGCCACCTTGACTGCCTGACCGGAGGATTCACCATGACTGACGCAATGATTGGCTCGGGACCGCGCCGCATCGATGGCCAGCGCAAGGTCACCGGCAGCGCGATGTACGCGTCCGACCATCACCTGAAAAACATGGCGTACGGCTACGGCGTGTTCAGCACGGTGGCCAGCGGCAAGATCACTGGCCTGGAACTGGACGCGGCGCGTAAATCGCCGGGTGTGCTGGAGATTCTGCACCACGGCAATTTCCCGCCGCTTTACCACAACTCGACACTGCCCATGTCGTTCGCGCAGATCCTCAAGGCGGCCAAGTCCGACGAAAGCCGTTTGCCGTTCGAAGACGACACCGTGCATTACGCCGGCCAGTTCGTCGCCCTGGTCGTGGCCGATACCTTTGAGCACGCCCGCGCCGCAGCGTACAAAATCAAGGTCAGTTACAGCGTAACCGACGCGGTGGCGAACCTGGAGCAAGGCTTGAAAGCCGGCTCATTGCAGGACGGCAGCCCGAACCACAGCCGGGGTGACGCCGCCGCTGCCTTCGACAGCGCGGCCCACCGCATCGACACCACCTATTCGACACCGGTGGAAACCCATAACCCGATGGAGATGCACGCCACGGTCGCCAGTTGGGAAGACGGCCGGCTGATCGTTTACGAGGCCACTCAAGGCGTGGTTGCCCATCGCAATTCCCTGGCGAAAATCTTCGGCATGATCCCGGAAAAGGTCGAGGTGCGCGCGCCGTTCATTGGCTCCGGGTTTGGCAGCAAGCTGTGGATCTGGCCCCATTCGGTCGCGGCCTGCGCGGCGGCCAAAGTGCTCAATCGGCCGGTGCAACTGGTCGTGCCGCGCCAGCAAATGTTCACTACCACAGGCCACCGCCCGGAAACCCGTCAGCGTATGCGCCTGGCCACCGATGACAAAGGCAAGCTGGTGTCGGTGCGCCACGAATCTATCAACACCACATCCTTCACCGACCCGTACAAGGAAAACTGCGGGACCTCGACCAAGAGCCTGTACAGCTGCGCGAACGTGCTGGTCACCCATAAGATCATCGAGGTCAATCGCGGCACGCCGACCTCCATGCGTGCGCCAGGCGCGGCGCCGGGGCTGTTCGCGCTGGAATCGGCCATGGACGAAATGGCCGAGCAGGTCGGCATGGACCCGCTGGAGTTTCGCAAGCTGAACGTGTCAGAGCGCGACGAAAGCCAGAACCTGCCGTGGTCGAGCAATCACCTGCAGGAGTGCATCGACAAGGCCGCCGAGCGCTTCGGCTGGGGCCAACGCAACCCGACGCCGGGCTCAATGAAAGACGGCACTGAGATCATCGGCTACGGCATGGCCGCCTGTAACTGGGACGCCTATCGGACGCCGGCGGAGGCGCAAGTGTCGCTGCGCGCCGACGGCACGGCCTGGGCCATTTGCGGTGTGCAGGACATAGGCACCGGCACTTACACCATCGTCGCTCAAGTGGTCAGCAGCATCACCGGCATCCCGCTGGACAAGATCGAAGTGGAACTGGGCAATTCATCGTTCCCGCCCGCGCCGGTTTCGGGCGGGTCATGGGCCACCGCGAGCGTTCTGCCCGCCATCGCTGAAGCCACACGCCAGGCCGTAGAACAGTTGAAGGCGTTTGCGACCGCGCCCAAGGGCGTGTTTGCCGGGGCGAAAGCCGATCAGCTGAGTTTCGAACAGGGTCAATTGAAAAGCGGTGACAAGGCGTTTGCCATCGCCGACGTGCTCAAGGCGCAAAAGCAGGCCAACGCTTTTGGTGAAGCAAAAACCGGGATGAACGACACCAGCAAGCACTCTTTCCGCTCCTTCGGCGTGCACTTTGTCGAAGTGCGCTGGGATCCGGGCATTTCACGACTGCGCGTGGCGCGGGTGGTGAGTGCAATTGACGTGGGCAAGGTGATCAACCAGAAAACCGCGCTCAATCAGGTGGAAGGCGCGATCGTCATGGGCGTGGGCATGGCGCTGTTCGAGGCCACCGACTTTGATGAGCGCAACGGCATGCCGGTGAACAACAATTACGCCGAGTACGTGGTGCCGGTGCATGCCGACCAGCCGGACATCGACGTGATTCTGCTGGACTACCCGGATCTGGAGCTCAACGAGTTCGGCGCTCGCGGCATCGGTGAAATCGGTATCACCGGGCTTGCCGCTGCGGTCGCCAACGCCGTCTCCCACGCCACCGGCAAGCGCATCCGCGACCTGCCGATCACCCTGGATAAACTGATGGAGTGGCCGCCGTCGATGAAGGTCTAAACGGCCGCGGACTCACCGCCCCTCCAGCAATTCCCCTGCGCGATCCAGCAAGCCCAGGGGATCGTCCGTCTTGTGGATGTCCACGGACAGCATCTGCCGAAACTTGCGGGCACCGGGGAAGCCGGTGCCCAGGCCCAGCACGTGACGGGTGATGTGGTGCATCGACCCGCCCTCGCCAAGGTGCGCGGCGACATAGGGCCGTAGCTGCGACAGAGCCTCGGCGCGGGTGATCTGCGGTGCGTCGCTGCCGAACAGTTCGCGATCCACCTCCGCCAGCAGGTACGGGTTGTGATATGCCTCACGCCCGAGCATCACGCCATCGAAGGTATTCAATTGCTCCCGGCATTGCTCCAGGGTCTTGATGCCGCCGTTGAGGACGATCTCCAGCTCGGGAAAGTCCTGCTTGAGCTGCGCAGCGATGTCATAGCGCAACGGCGGAATGTCACGGTTCTCCTTGGGCGACAGGCCCTCGAGGATGGCGATGCGGGCGTGCACCGTGAAGCTGGTGCAGCCGGCGTCGCGCACGGTGCCGACAAACGCGCAGAGCTGTTCGTAACTGTCGCGACCATTGATGCCGATGCGGTGCTTGACCGTGACCGGAATCGTCACCGCGTCACGCATGGCCTTCACGCAATCAGCCACCAGCTGCGGATGGCCCATCAACACCGCACCAATCATGTTGTTCTGCACCCGGTCGCTCGGGCAGCCAACGTTGAGGTTGACTTCATCATAGCCCGCTGCCTGCGCCAGACGCGCGCACGCGGCGAGGTCGGCGGGATTGCTGCCGCCCAGTTGCAAGGCCAGGGGGTGCTCTGCCTCGTCGTGGCGCAAGAAGCGCTCGGTGTCGCCGTGGAGCAAGGCGCCGGTGGTGACCATCTCGGTGTAGAGCAGCGCGTTTTTCGACAGCAGACGCAGGAAGAATCGGCAGTGGCGGTCCGTCCAGTCCATCATCGGGGCAACGGAGAAACGCCGTGAAGGCTCGGACGGCAGATGGTCAGCGTGAGGTGCGGTGGTCGGCAACATGAGGCAGATAAAGAGGTCGGGCGAAGAGGACGCGCAGTCTAACAGTTCGCAGGTGCGAGCTGTAGGCAACGGCAATGCCTGAACGATGAAGCCGCTGAAAGGCTGGCGTTGGCCACCCAAGTGCGCAAAATTGATTTTCGCAAAGAACGTTAATTGTCGTGATTCGCATAAAACGCACCCACCGAAACGCAGTCAATCTACTGACCGGCTTTAATACACGCCTTATTGTTAGCACGCTAACAAGAAGGCGTTTTTACTTGCCTTTATCGCCGGCTCGATAGAGGCCGCTCTTACAATAAACACTTGTTGATTATTAATTGACGCCACCGATTTGCAACGCCGCCAGTCACCACTTTTACAACCTGCCCTGCATCAATATTAGTGGAAGTTGACGCCAATAAAATAAAGCAGCTTTATTTTGGCCAAGTACTAGCAAAAGACAATTATTCATATATAACGAATAACCACTTGCCCCCCTAATCGTACACACCATGAGAAGACTTGAAGTTCTCGGCCTGCCGCTGGTGCTTCTGTGCGCCGCAACCACGGCATTTGCCCAACCGAGCGTCAATACGACTGCGACCGTTGAACAGCATCGAACGCTTAACCACCGCGATGTTGGCGGCATGGTGATCGGACAAACCATGACCCTGGCCGGTCGTACGTTTTATGACAGTTTCGCCAACACCTGGCGCGATAAAGATGAAGCCGAGACGTTTACCGTCACCATTACCGAACGCCCGACCGCCCGTTTAGGCAGCCAGGTCTTTGTTGATTACGGCAATCGCCGGTTGTTTCAAATGTTCCTGCCGCCTAACCGGACGCTGATTCCAGCCATTGCGGCTGACGCAGCCGGCCAGGTCTACCAGGCCATTCTTGATTATCAGTTGGCGCAATTCTTTGGCGACCCGGACATGGGACGAGACGAGCTATGAGAGGACTCACTATGCAACGCAGTTGGTTTGTTGTCGGCAGCCTCGCGTTAATGGCCGGTATCAGTACAAGTGCCCAGGCCAGTGAACTGGCGTATGTGCCAAACAACCCGTCGTTTGGCGGTAACCCCTTGAACGGTCCGGTGCTGCTCAATCAGGCGCAGGCGCAAAACCACTACGTCGAAAAGTCTTCGTCGTCAGGCGCTTCGGGGCAAACCGCCTTGACCCAGTTCAACAGCATGTTGCAGAGCGCCATCCTGAGCCGGGTGTCGTCGGCCGTGACCTCCAGCATCGTCGGCGCCAATGGCCAACTGGTGCCGGGCACCGTGGAAACCACTGACTTTCGCATCGCAATCACCAACTTGCAGGGCGGCCTGTTGCAGATCGTCACGACCGACAAGAACACCGGCCAGACCACCCAGTTTCAAGTGAATCAACCGTAAGACCCGCCGCAACCGTTTGCCCGCAACACCCACTCATTACAACATTGATAAGGAAGATCATCATGCACGCACGTAAATCCTTACTGTCGCTGGCTATCCTGTTTGCGGTCTCCGGCGCGGCCATGGCCGACTCGAGCACCGTCAACACCAGCCAGGCCGGTTCTGACAACAAACTGGCCGTCGATCAGCAAGGCGCCACCCAGTCGACCGTTACCGTCAATCAGAACGGCGGCCGTAACACCGCTGGCTCCAGCCTCAATGGCGGCACCCCTGTCAGCCAGCGCGCGACCTACAGCAACCTGACCATCAATCAGACCGGCTACTACAACATCGCCGGCGCCAAGCAGGCCGGGAACAACAACTCCGGCTCGATCACTCAGAACGCCGGTGGTCCACAACCGCAAATTGCAAGCCTGGATCAGTCCGGCGGTTACAGCAAAGCGACCATTGATCAACAGGGCAACTACAGCACCAGCGCCTCCATCACCCAGGGCGGCGGTAACAACAACACCGCCAGCACTTCGCAAACCCGCAACAGCACGGGCGTTGGCGGGATCATTTCTCAAGCCGGCAGTTACAACCTGGCGAGCGTTTCGCAACAGGGCAACAGCAACAGCGTGACTGGCAAAGTCACCCAGGCGGGCAACAGCAATACCGGGGCCGTTTCGCAGGAGCGTAACCAGGCGCTGGTAGCCGCCACCCTGCAACAAACCGGCAACAACAACGTCGGCTCCATCCAGCAGACGGGTACTAGCTTCAGCACCGCCACCGCTCAGCAGCGCGGCGACTTCAACACGCTCTCCGTTTCGCAAAACGGCACTTCGCTCACCGCAGACGTGCAGCAGGTCGGCAACAACAATTACGCGTCCAGCACTCAGACCAGCGTCAACAACGAAGAAACCCTGCTGCAGACCGGTAACAACAACCGCGCGGTCGTGAGTCAGACCGGCACTGGCACTTCACAATCCTCCAACATCGTCGGCCTGACCCAGTCCGGCAACAACCTGGTCGCCAACGTCAGCCAGACCGGCGGCAGCGGCAACGTCGCCTCGATCTACCAACATTAAGATGTTTTACCCCGCCAGGGTCTGGCGGGGTTTTCTTGCGGGAAGAGAAAGAATGCGCGTCCGTCCCCTCATGTTGATTTTCACCGCCGTCATGCTGATTGCCGGCTGCACCACGTCTCGCCCTGCCGCGACCATTTCCCCGGCCACGCTTTCGCCTGCGACCCAGAGCCTGCGTGACCTGACTCATCTGCCGCCACCCGCCGGTCCGATCAGCGTCGCCGTGTACGGCCTGCGCGACCAGACCGGTCAGTACAAGCCGTCACCCGACAGCTCGTTTTCCACCTCGGTGACCCAAGGCGCCGCGTCGCTGCTGATCAGCGCGCTGCGCGACTCCCGCTGGTTCAAGCCGGTGGAGCGGGAAAACCTCCAGGACCTGCTCACCGAGCGCAAGATCATCCGCGCGCTGGAGCAGCCGCAGGATCAGGCGCAGGTGCAACTGCCTGCGCTGCGACCGGCGAACATGATCATCGAAGGCGCCATTGTTGCCTACGAGAGCAACGTGCGCACCGGCGGCATCGGCGTTCGCTACCTCGGCGTCGGGCCGTCAGAGCTTTACCGCCAGGATCAGGTGACCGTCAACCTGAGGGCGGTGGACATCCGCACCGGTGACATCATCCAGAGCATCACCACCACCAAAACCGTTTTCTCGATTCAGGTCGATTTCGGCATCTTCCGCTTCGTCTCCCTCAAGCACTTGCTGGAGGTCGAGACCGGACTGTCGCGCAACGAACCCGTGCAGCAATGCGTGCGCGAAGCCATCGAGACCGCGCTGATCCACATGATTGCCCAAGGTGCACGGGACGGCAGCTGGAATCTGAAAAACCCGGGCGACCTGAACAAGCCGCTCCTGCAGAGCTATCTGCAGAGCTACGACGAACAAATGACCACCTTGCCGCTGGCTGATGCGGACAAGGACATTGTTGCCACAGGAGAGAAGAATGGAACGCAACGCTAAAGGATTCGGTTTGGCCGCAGCGCTACTGCTGCTCACCGGCACGCTGGCCCAGGCGCAGGACCTGGTGCGCGAGGCACGCTACGCGGACATCACCGTCGGCAACAGCGTCGCGACCATTTCGCAGATCGGCGCCTCTAACAACGCCCGGGTCGATCAGAGCGGGGCCCGGCAGAATCAGGCGCTGATCCAGACCGGCAGTCGCAACCAGGCGGTGGTTAACCAGAGCGGCGTGAACAATGCGATCACCGCGCAGCAGAACGGCACGGCCAACACCGCGCAGGTCAATCAGTCGGGCAATAACAACCAGACCGGCGTTGCCCAGTACGGCACTGACAACGCCGCCAGCGTGGTGCAGACCGGCGCTTACAATCAGGCTTTCGTCGGTCAGTACGGTCAGGCCAACCAGGCCAGCGTCAGCCAGGCCGGGTTCGGCGGTGCCGTCTCGATCAAGCAGTTCGGTGACAACATGAACGCCAGCGCGACGCAGCGGTGACCCTGTGATGGACTTTACTCAGCTAATCGCGAGCCTGGACATCCAGCACCGAGGTTCAACGGTGATCATCCGCCCGCGCCTCGAGAACCCTGCCCCGCTCACGCTGCACTACCGCATGACGGTCAGGCAGACCAGCGCCCAAGGCACCTCGTCCATCAACCAGCAGGGCGACCTGCAGACCGGCGTCGCGGCGAACAGCGTGAGCCTGACCCTGCCAGCCGAGGCGACGTGCCAGGTTCACCTCGAAGTCTTCGACCAGGCTACGCAGATCCAGACGGTCGACAGCGACTGCCGGGAAGCGCCCATTCGCTGATCCTGGCATCCGACAGGGGCGCCGGCACTCGACGCTTGTTTCCCTCTGCGGGCCCGGAGCAGCCCATCGGCGGATAAGATGCCGGCCAGCGGGAACATCCCGGGCCGTCCGCGCTCCAAGCAGTCTGGATTCGAGTATCCGTCCTCCTCGGGAACCGACAGACCATGACCCCGCGCTGTCTTTTCAAAAAAGCTTGCAGCGCCCGGATCATGGCGAACGCGCAGGCACACTGTTTGCGCAAGCGCAGGCGTCTAGACCCGCGTATCTGTTGCGGTTTACGCCCTTGAGTGACCGGCGGGGCTCGGGTAAGGTCAGCAAACCCACAGGACAGAGCACGCTCATGACTTCCAAGCTGGAACAACTCAAGCAATTCACCACCGTCGTCGCCGACACCGGCGATTTCGCCGCCATCGAAAAGCTCAAGCCCGTTGACGCCACCACCAACCCTTCCCTGTTGCTCAAAGCCGCCTCCAGCGAGAGCAACAGCGACCGTTTGAAAGAAGCGTTCAACGGCAGCAACAATGACATCAACGTTGCCAGCGACCGCTTCGCCGTGGCCATCGGTCGTGAAATTCTGAAAGTGGTGCCTGGCCGCGTATCGACCGAAGTCGACGCCCGCCTGTCGTTCGACACTCAGGCCTGCATCGACCGCGCTGATCGCATCGTTGGCCTGTACGAAGATTTCGGCATCGGACGCGAGCGCATCCTGATCAAGCTGGCTTCCACCTGGGAAGGCATCAAGGCCGCTGAGGTGCTGGAGAAGAAAGGCATTCAGTGCAACCTGACTCTGCTGTTTTCCTTCGCACAGGCACAAGCCTGCGCTGACGCCGGCGTGTTCCTGATCTCGCCATTCGTGGGCCGCATCTACGACTGGTACAAGAAAGCAGAAGGCAAAGACTACGTCGGCGCTGAAGATCCGGGCGTCCAGTCGGTCACCCGCATCTACAACTACTACAAGGCCAACGATTACAAGACCGTGGTCATGGGCGCGAGCTTCCGCAACCTCAGCCAGATCGAAGAACTGGCCGGCTGCGACCGCCTGACCATCAGCCCTGACCTGCTGCAAAAGCTGGCCGAAGACAACGGTCCGCTGGTCCAGAAGCTCAAGCCGGGCAATGGCGGCGAAGCGCGTGTCACCCTCAACGAAAGCCAGTTCCGCTGGGCTTCCAACGAAGACGCCATGGCCACCGAGAAACTGGCTGAAGGCATTCGTCAGTTTGCCCGTGACCAGGTCGCGCTGGAAAAGATGCTGTCGGCCAAAGCCTAAAGCGTCAGGCATGTAAAAAGGGCGGCACCCTAGGGGTACCGCCCTTTTTTATCGCCTCAATTCAGGACCGGGGCGTGCCGTTACAGGCGTTGCTATTGGTGTTCGAGGGCATTGACCAGATCACGGAAGGCTTCGCGGTTGGAGTCGTTCAAGCCCATCAGTATCTTGTGCGCCTCGAGGACCTTCGCCTTGACCACGTCTTCGCACTGATCCTGCGTCGGCAGGTCGCTAAGGGCTTCAAGACGCGGAATCGGGCGACCCACGATATTGAACACCTGATCGAAGCCCATGGACTGCAACAGGCGCGTGATGTCTTCGTGGGTGGTCACGACCGTTGGCAACAGCCCTGCCTTCTGGCGCGAGAGGATCGACAGCTTGGCCAGCAGACCCAGGGTCGTGCTGTCGATGCTGCGGGTTTCGGTCAGATCGATGACCACCGTCGAGAAGTTCATCGAGGTGAAGATTCGTTCAATTGTCGCATCCAACGCCGAGCACAGTGTCAGACGCACTTCACCCACAAATTTGAGGACGAACGTGCCATCTTGCTCGGCGAACTGGATTCTACCGGTACTCATTAAAGGTTCCTGCTCAACACTAACAAGGCGATATCATCCGGCATCTCCCCGAGTGTGGCCAATCCAAACGTCTGGCGCAGACCATCCAGGCTGCCCCCCGCCGCCTTGACCAGTTCGGGCAAGTTGGCTTCTTTCTCTTTGAGTGTATCACCTGGCAGAAGGTCCAGAATGCCGTCAGACAGCAGCGTCAGACTAAAGGACTCCGGCAGGTCGATCACATGATCGGTGTACGTTGCTTCATTGAACAGCCCCACCGGCAGACCACGGCCTTCTAGGTAATGCGTGTCGCCAGGGGTGTAGAACACCGGCAGCGGCAGATGGCCGCCGACGCTGTAGGTCAACTGGCCGGTTTCCTCGTCGATGACGCCGCCCACCATCGTCACGTGCTTGCCCAGCTTGCAGCTGATCAGCCCTCGGTTGATGTGGCCCAGCACGTCGGACGGCTTGAACTCCGGCAAACTGCCGCCGCGCTTGGACTCGAACAGCAGGCGCGTGGTCATGAATTTCAACAGCACGGTAATGAACGCGGACGATGCGCCATGGCCGGATACGTCGGCCAGGTAGAACGCAACGCGGCGCTCATCTACCCGGAAGTAGTCAACGAAATCCCCCGACAGGTACAGCGACGGAATGATCTCATGTTCGAATTCGAACGCGTCGATGGCCCAGGGGCTGGTCGGCAGCATATTCATCTGCACCTGACGGCCCGCGTCCTGGTCTTCCTGCAGCAGATGCAGGCTGGCCTCGAGTTCGCGGTTGGCGGTCTCCAGCTTCTGTCGGTATTCCTGGTTTTCCTGGAGCAGCCGTGCCCGATCGAGCGCACGACGGACCGAGTGTTCCAGCACGGCGAGGTCTTCGAGGGGTTTGATCAGGTAATCGGCGGCACCCAGGCGCAGCGCTTCAACCGCATCGCTCATCACACCCGCACCTGACACCACGATGACCGGCGTTTCCGGTGCAAGGCTGGTGACCTGACGGATCAGCTCGAGGCCGCCCACCTGCGGCATGCGCAGATCGCAGATCAGCAGATCGGGCTTTTTCTGCTCGAATGTCTGTAGACCCTGCAAGCCATTACCGGCTTGCAGAACACTGAACCCACTGTCTTCCAAATAGGCGGCGAGACTCGCGCGCACTACTTCGTCGTCATCGATGATCAGCAGCGTGGCACTGGTTTTTTGCATGTGGGCAAACGGCGCCAGATAGGTTGGCGTAGGCGGCTGGTTGCAGTCAGGCCGCGTACTGGATTCGCTTCTAGCCTCTCTGGCGCGTAGCGGACTTTTGGTCAAACGCTTCGCATGTCAGAGCTGCCCTTCAAGGCGCAGACGGTACTCCCATCCGCTTGGCGTTTCAAGCGTAGCCCCGCTGCCGAGCGGTGTCTTTACATCGCAAATCACCCGGAGTTATAAGAACCGTTAAATCAGCAATCAAAACAAAGGATGTGTCATGGGCCAGCTCGATCGCGATTACGAAGAAAAACGGGATTACATTCGCATGCGGGTCGATGCGGACATCAACCTTATCTACGCCGGCCAGATTATCCCGGCGGTGTGCGTGGACTTATCCAGCTCCGGCATGCAGATACAGGCGCCCCGCACCTTTCAGGTCGGCGACAAGATCAGCGTGCGCATCGATTCCGAGCACGCTGCACTCAAGGGCCTGGAAGCCGACACGGAGGTGGTCTGGATCGCCGACGTTGACGGCGGCGAACAGAAACTGGGCCTGACGATTCTGGCAATGAAGTAACCGCCACCGGGAACCGCGTCACATTTCCGAAAAATACCGAAAATAAAAAAGGCGACCCTGAGGTCGCCTTTTTAGCATCGTTTTCCGGAACGGCTGGATCAGAAGTCGTCGACGACCTTGCCGTCTTTGACCTTGAACTCGCGGTTCTGCAAGTAAGCGTTGCGGATGAAGATGTACTTGTCGCCATTGATCAGCTTTTCAGCCGACAGCAGGCTGGCGCGGGTGTCGACGACGCTCACGCCCAGCGCAGTGTTGCGCGTCGGCACGTGATCGATGTAACGCCAAGGCTGGGTGTAGGTGTCCGGGTATTTGGCGAATGCGTCACGCACCGTGCTCGGACCGAACAGCGGCAGCATCACGAACGGGCCGCTGGCCACGCCCCAATGGCCGAGGGTCTGGCCGAAGTCTTCATCGTTGCGCTGCAGGCCCATCTTGGTGCCGACGTCGAAGAAACCGAGCAGGCCGAAGGTGGTGTTGAAGATCAGGCGAGCGGTGTCAACGCCGGCCGCTTCAGGCTTGGCCTGGAGCACGTCGTTGGCAAAGTTGGTCACTTCACCGACGTTTTTGAACATGTTGTGGATGCCGTCTTCGAGAAACTGCGGCGTGATGAACTCATAGCCCTGGGCGATGGGTTTCAGCGCGTACGTGTCGACGGTGTCGTTGAAACGGAAAATTGCACGGTTGACGCCTTCCCATGGATCTTCGTCCGCCGCGTTTGCAGCCATCGGCGCCACGGCCAGACTGGCCCACACGCACGTTCGAACCAGACGATTGATAAAGCCAGCACCGTTCTCGGGCATAGCTGAGACTCCCAGTCAAAGTAATCAAGCGGGCGCTACGCCCCAAACCAAAGGCGGGAGTATAAAGCCTTCTGTGACTATTTACGTCGCTGAAATGGACGGCGTTATGTAGGGCAATAAACAGACGGTGGCACTGTCATCGTTCAGTCATCGGTTTGTCATGGCGATCCCCTACCGTCAACGGCTTTGAGAGGGAATGCCATGCTCGCCCCGGTCGCCGTCGCTGCGCCTTCGTTCACCGCTGTCTTGTTCGGACTGAGCGGCTGCCTCGTCGATTTCGGTGCCCAGACCCGGACGCTGCTGGGCAGCGATGGCAAGTCCCTCGTCTCGCAGCATGCCCAGCCGTTCGCCACGCTTGCACCCGGTGCAATCAACGCACTGAAGCACCTCAGCCAACGTGGCATTCCCTGCGCGTGGCTCGATGAATACCCCTCCTCCATCACCGATCAACTGGCCGCGCCCCTCAACACGATGATTCTGCCCACGTGCGCGCCAAGCCACCGCTGGCCGGCGCCTGATGCGTGCTGGCAGGCGCTGATGACCCTGGGCGTCAAGCAGCTGGACGGCTGCGTGCTGGTCAGCGGCGATCCGCGCCTGATCATGGCGGGCATCAATGCGGGGCTGTGGACCGTCGGGCTGGCGTCGTGCGGCCCGCTGTGCGGTTTGTCGCCCGAGCAGTGGGAAGCGCTGAGCAGCCTGGAGCGTGAGCGGCGTCGCGGCCGTGCCACGCTGGAGCTGTACGCCGCCGGCGCGCATTCGGTCATTGATCATCTGGGCGAGCTGGAATCGTGCCTCGCCGATATCACGCTGCGCCGACAGAAGTCGGAAAAGCCCTGAGTTGACTGACGTCATGCACGGCGGGCCGGAGTGGATTAGTCTAAGGCGGTCAAGGACCTTTGCCTGCGCATTGCGGTCCATCGTGAGACTAATCAGAGTAAGGAACACCTCATGTCCGTCAGTGACTTGCAGCTACAACTCAACACCCTGCGCGACCAGCTGGAGCAAAATCCACAGCTGACGCTGGAGGAGCGCGGGAATCTGACCGAAGTCATGGAGCAGATCCAGGCGCAGATCGAACTCGAGACCGTCTCCCAGGACCCTAGCATTGCCGATGGCGTGAACCTCGCGGTCGAGCGCTTTGAGGTCGACCACCCCACCATCGCAGGCACCCTGCGCAATGTGCTGGTGACGCTGGGCAGCATGGGGATCTGATTCAGGCATCCGCGCGCTCACCTCATTGAAACAGGCCGGCTCAATTCTGTGGGAGCCGGCTTGCTGGCGAAGGCGGTGGGTCAGTCACCCTCCCATCGTCTGAGCATTCGGGTTCGCCAGCAAGCCGGCTCCTACGGATTTTGTGTGCGCCGACGATCGCCTGCGTCGCCGAGATCCCCTTTAGAAGCGCGCTTGCCCGTGAGTGCGGTGGGTCAGTCGACAGCTTCGTTTAAGACCCACCCGTTCCCCACCAAGCCGGCTACAACAAATGGGGGAGCACTGGCTCACTGCCGCGCGAGGCGGCCGTTGTCCAGCGTCAGCCTCTCCGTGCTGCGATAGGGATTGATGTCCAGCCCGCCCCGTCGCACGTAGCGCGCGTGCACGGTCAGAGTCTGCGGCTTCAGCAGGCGCTGAAGGTCCATGAAGATTCGCTCCACGCACTGCTCGTGGAAATCCGAATGCTGGCGAAAGCTGACGATGTAGGCCAGAAAGCTTGCGTGGTCCAGCGCCGCGCCACGGTAGTGCACGGCGACGCTGCCCCAGTCGGGCTGGCTCGTTACGGGACAGTTGGATTTAAGCAGATGGCTGTGCAGGGCATCGTCCACCACCCGCGATGCATCGCAGCGCAGCAGTTCGGGTTGGGGGCGGTCATAGCTGGAAATCGTCACGTCGAGGTCATCGACGCAGACACCCGGTACCGCGACGATACCCTCGGCCTCAATGTCCTTCAGGCTGCGAATGCGCACCCCCACCGGCTTGCCGGCCGCAGCGGACAGGTCCTTCACCAGTGTTGCGATGAGCTCGGCTTCAGAGGCGAACGCGGTTTGATTCAGCGAGTTCAGGTACAGCTTGAACGACTTGGATTCGATGATATTGGCCGAGTCCGCCGGAATGCTGAACTCACCAATCGCCACCACCGGCTTGCCCGACGGCAACAGCCAGGACAGCTCGTAGCAATTCCAGAAATCGACACCTTGATAAGGCAACGTCTCGGCGGTCAGACCCAGCTCTGCCCATTTGGCAGCGCGCGGGATCGGGAACAGCAAAGACGGTGTGTACGTGGCGATGTATTCGCTGGACTTGCCCAGCGGCGAGTGTTCGGCTGCGGGATGCATGGCGGGAACCTGAACCTGAAAAAAGTGGCTGTTAAAAACCAAGGCCGCGGAGTTTATCGGGTTCGGCACGGGTTTTCAGCGTTTACCGACTGATCGCTACCTTGCCCACCATGCCGGCCTGATAATGCCCCGGAAGATTGCAGGCGAACTCAAGGCCCGTGGCGTCGGCAAACGTCCAGGTCAATTCGGCGGTCTTGCCCGGCTCGACCAGCACGCTGTTGGGATCGTCGTGCTTCATGCCACCCATGGACGCGTCCCCGTCCGGGCCTGCGCCGTGGGCCATCCCATGTTGCATACCGGCCATGTCGTGCTTCATGCCGGTCGGAGTGAGCACGCCGCTGGCGACCATTTTCAGCATTTCCTGCTGGTGCGCCGCATGCATCGCCGCGTCCCCCAGGTTGAATTCGTGCAGCAACCGCCCCTTGTTGACCAGCACAAACCGCACGGTTTCGCCTTTTTTTACGGTCAGCGATTGTGGCTCGAAATACATGTCGCCAAGCGTCACTTCGACGGTACGCGTTGCCTGCTCAGCGGCAGCCGGGTGGCCGAACGCGTAATGCCCGTCCGGGCTCGCCTGCGACGACAGGCTCACACTCAGCAACGCGGCAGCGGCGAAAAAGCGGGGCGACATGGGCATCTCCTACTCGTAGCGCAGGGCGTGAGCCGGCTGGATCTGTGCGGCGCGGTAGGCCGGATAAATCGTCGCCAGAAAGCTGAGAATGAAGCCAGCACTGCAGATCAGCGCCACATCGCTACCTTCAAGTTGAGACGGGAGATTGCTGATGAAGTACACGTCCGACGTGAAGATGTGCTGGCCTGTCACGCGCTCGACCCAGCCGACAATCTGACTGACGTTGATCGCCGCGATCACCCCCAGCACGCCGCCAATGACCGTCCCGACGATGCCGATCACGGTGCCCTGCACCATGAAAATCGCCATGATCTGTCCAGGCGTAGCGCCGATCGTTCGCAGGATCGCGATGTCGGCGCCCTTGTCGTTCACCACCATAATCAGCGTGGCGATGATGTTGAACGCCGCCACCGCGACGATCATCAGCAACAGCAGGCCAATCATGGTTTTTTCCATCTTCATCGCGCTGAACAGACTGCCTTGGGTGTGAGTCCAGTCATCTGCCTTGTAGTCCGCGCCGAGTCCGGCGGCAATGGCCGTGGACACCTGCGGCGCCGCATACAGATCAGTCAGCGCCAGGCGCACCCCCTGCACCTGATTGGGCTGCCAGCGCTGGATCACCGCGGCATCCGCCACGTTGACCAGCGCCATCGAGCCGTCCAGTTCAGCGCCGACCTTGAACACCCCGACCACGGTCAGCCGCTGCAGGCGCGGGGTAATGCCACCCGGGGCGCTGCTGATTTCCGGCACGATCAGGGTCAGCTTGTCGCCCACGTTCAGACGAAAGCGTCGGGCGGTGATTTCGCCGATCACCACACCAAATTCACCCGGCTTCAAATCCTGCAGACGGCCCTGCACGATGTGCTGGGTCACGATCGACACTTTGGGTTCCAGCGCCGGGTCCACGCCGTTGATTTGAATGGGTTGCATCGAGCCTTTGTACGACAGCATGCCGTCCATTTCGGTGAACGGCACCGCGGCAGTGACCTGTGGGTCCTTGAGCGAGGCGTTGGCAGCCGGCTGCCAGTCGTCCAGCGGCTTGACCCCGGAAATCACGGCGTGGGGCACCATGCCAAGAATGCGCGAGCTCATTTCCTGCTGGAATCCGTTCATTACGGACAGCACTACGATCATCGCCAGCACGCCCAGCGCCAGCCCGATCATCGAGGTCATTGAAATGAACGAGATGAAGTGGTTGCGACGCTTGGCCCGCGTGTAGCGCGTACCGATAAAGATGGATAACGGTCTGAACATTCGTGGAGCACCGTAACTAAGCAGCTAAAGGTAAAAAACGCCGATGCCCGGGAAACCCCGAGCATGGGGCTGTACGGATCATGCTTCGACCAGACGGCCTTCTTCGAGACGCCACACGCGGTCCATCTGCCGGGCCAGCGTCATGTCATGGGTCACCACCAGAAAGGCGGTGCGCGACGACGTGCTGAGCTCCAGCATCAAATCCTGAATCCCCTGCGCTGTGTGCGAGTCAAGGTTGCCGGTGGGCTCGTCGAGCATCACCAACCCCGGCTGATTGACCAGCGCGCGGGCGATGGCGACGCGCTGACGTTCGCCACCCGACAATTCCGAAGGCTTGTGTGCCAGACGGTGCTTGAGCCCTACCCGCTCCAGCAGCGCGGTAGCACGTTGCCGGGCTTCGGGAATGGACGTCTTGCCGATCAGCAGCGGCATGCAGACGTTTTCCAGCGCGGTGAACTCGGCCAGCAAGTGGTGGAATTGATAGACAAAGCCCAGGGCGCGATTGCGCAGCAGGCCGCGGGCCTTCTCGTTTAGCGCCGAAAGCTCTTCGCCGGCCAGCCAGACACTGCCCTCGGTGGGCGTGTCGAGGCCGCCCAAAAGGTTGAGCAAGGTGCTCTTGCCCGACCCCGAACTGCCGACGATCGCCACCCGTTCGCCCGGGTGCAACTCCAGCTGCAGGCCCGACAGGACGACCACGGATTCCGGACCTTCCTCGTAGGACTTGCCCAGGTTGCGGCAGCTCAATACAGCTTTATCACTCATGCCCGACTCACTCATAACGTAGCGCCTCCGCCGGCTGGGTGCGCGCCGCACGCCAGGCTGGATACAGGGTGGCGAGGAAACTAAGGACCAACGCCGCGCCGCACACCAGCAGCACGTCCTGGGTCATCAATTGCGACGGCAGATAGTCGATGAAATAGACATCCGCGTTGAGAAACTTGTGGCCGATCAGGCCTTCCAGCGCGGAAATCGCCGAGCTGACATTGAGCGCTGCAAGGATGCCGACACCGGCGCCGATCAGCGTACCGACCACCCCGATGACCGTGCCCTGGACCATGAAAATCGCCATGATTTGGCCCGGGGTCGCGCCCAGTGTGCGAAGAATGGCGATGTCACCGCGCTTGTCGTTGACCACCATGACCAGCGTGGAAATGATGTTGAACGCCGCCACTGCCACGATCAGCAACAGCAGCAGGCCGATGATGGATTTTTCCATGCCGATCGCCTGATACAGGTTGCCGTGGGTACGGGTCCAGTCACGGGAGTAATACTGATGCTCACCGAGGTTCTGGGCGATCTCGTACGCCGTGCGCGGCGCTTTGAACAGGTCGGTGAATTTCAGCCGCAAGCCCTGCACCTGATCCGGCTTCCAACGGTGCAGCCGCGCCAGATCCTGCAGGTTGGTGACGCCCAGGTAGCCGTCCAGCTCGCCGGCGCCGACATGAAAAATGCCGACCACGGTGAAGCGCTTCATGCGTGGGAACATGCCGGCCGGGGTGACGGTGACTTCGGGCGATACGAAGGTGACTTTGTCGCCCATGCCGACACCGAGCTTGGTCGCGGCCTTGTCGCCGATCACTACGCCGAAGCCCCCGGCGACCAGGTCGTCCAGGCTGCCCTGCTTCATGAAGCCGTCAATGATCGACACCTTGCGCTCCTGCGCCGGGTCGATGGCATTGAGCAGGATCTTCTGCACGTTGCCGTTGTTGGTCAGCAGGCCTTGCATCTGGGTGAACGGGGCGACGGCTTCGACCTGTTTGTTCTGCTTGACGCGGGCCGCCAGGGCCGGCCAGTCGCTGATGGGCTCGCCGGACTCGATGGTAGCGTGGGGCACCATGCCCAGCACGCGGGTGCGCATCTCATGGTCGAAGCCATTCATGACCGACAGCACGACGATCATCACCACCACGCCCAGGGCGAGGCCGATCATCGACGTCAGGGAAATGAAGGAGACAAAATGGTTGCGGCGCTTCGCACGGGTATAACGCGTGCCGATGAATACGAAAAGAGGTCTGAACATTTAGGGGCTTGTTCGGAGGAATGGGAACGTCCTTGTGGCGGGCCTGGGCAAGCGGCTTTACACTCGAAGCACAGCCCAATCTTGCTCGATTTGCTGAGCCATGATTTTGAGCAATCACTCTGACAACCGCCGCTACCATGGGTTCGCCATGCCGACACTAGATGAAGAAGAACGCCGCGAATACTACCGTATCGAGGACAGCGTCGCACTGGAAATTAACCCCATTGCCGGCCTCGGCACGGCAGGTGATCCAGGGTTCCACGACACCTCCACGCTCTTCGATCTGTTGAGCGAATTGCACGTTGCCGAGTTTGAATCCCAGCATTTGCTGCGCCAGCTGGACGATCGCGACCGCACCACCAACAGCTTTCTTCGTGCGATGAGCAAGCGCATCGACCTGCTGGGCCAGGTGGTTGCGCACACTGCGCTGGGCAAGCTGGGTGCCCCGCAGCGCGTGGTCATGTCGGAGGGCGGCCTGCAATTCGAGACCGCTCAACCCTTCCCGGCGGGCACCCTGTTGTCCGTGAAAATGGTCCTGATGCCCCAGGCGTCGGGAATGATGCTGCGCGCCCGGGTGACCCATTGCGATGCCTTGGCCATCGGCGATTTTGACGTCGGCACCGAGTGGGTCGACCTCACCGACGCCCAGCGCCAGTTGCTCGCCCGACACATCCTGCAACGACAAGCCGCGCAGAGACGACTGGCGCGTGAACACGCCGACCCCGACGTAAAACCGAACTGATTTCAGCCCTACGCGTACCCAAGGAGTGAATGTGACCATTATTTACGGCCACCGCGGCGCCAAGGGCGAAGCACCGGAAAATACTCTGACCAGCTTTCAGGAATGCCTCAAGCACGGCGTCAAACGTTGCGAACTGGATCTGCATTTGTCCCGTGACGGCGAACTGATGGTGATTCACGACCCGACCCTCAAGCGCACCACGGCCCGGCGTGGCAAAGTCGTTGAACACGACGCCGTCGACCTCGTGACCTACGACGCGCGCCAGGGCGGACCGGGCTGGGTGCAGCCCTGCCCCATACCGCGCCTGGAGGAGCTGTTCGAGAAGTGCGCCTTCGATCACTGGCAGCTGGAGGTCAAAAGCGCATCACGCACCCGTGCGGCGACGACCGTGCTGGCCATACGCGAAATGGCCCAGCGTCACGGATTGCTGGATAAGGTGACGATCACCTCCAGTTCACGGGAAGTGCTGCGCGCGGCCCTGGAGCTGACGCCTGACATTTCACGCGGGCTGGTGGCGGAGTACGCCTGGCTTGATCCGCTGAAAGTCGCTCAGGGTTATGGCTGCGAGATACTCGCCCTGAACTGGACGCTGTGCACGCCCGAGCGGTTGAAGAAGGCCCAGAATCAGGGCCTTCATGTGTCGGTGTGGACGGTCAACGAGCCCGCGCTTATGCGCAGACTCGCCGACTTCGGCGTCGACAGCCTGATTACAGACTTTCCCGGTTTGGCCAGCGCCACCCTTGGGAAATACTGAAATCGGTTTCCCCGGCCGGCTCAGGCCACCGGCCGGAGCCGCTCAAAAAAGCCGGTTGAGGCCGTCGTATGCGGCGACCCGATAGGCCTCCGCCATGGTCGGGTAGTTGAACGTGGTATTGACGAAGTACTTGATGGTGTTCGCCTCGCCTGGCTGGTTCATGATCGCCTGACCGATGTGCACGATCTCGGACGCCTGGTCGCCGAAGCAGTGAACGCCGAGGATCTGCAGGGTTTCGCGGTGAAACAGGATCTTCAGCATGCCGACCGGCTCGTTGGAAATCTGCGCACGCGCCATGCTTTTGAAAAACGCCTTGCCCACCTCGTACGGCACTTTGGCAATGGTCAGGTCATGTTCGTTCTGGCCGATCGAGCTGATCTCGGGAATGGTGTAGATCCCGGTCGGCACGTCGTTGACGAACCGCCACGCGCCGTTATCAACCGCACTGCCTGACGCCGAGCGACCCTGGTCATACGCAGCACTGGCCAGACTCGGCCAGCCGATCACGTCGCCGGCGCCATAAATGTTGGGCTGGCTGGTGCGGTAGGCTTCGTCGACTTCGATCTGCCCACGACCGTTGGCCTTGATGCCTACGTTTTCCAGACCCAACTTGTCGGTATTGCCGGTCCGGCCGTTGCACCACAGCAAGGCATCAGCCTTGACCTTTTTGCCAGACTTCAAGTGCAGGATCACACCGTTGTCCAGCCCTTCAACACGCTCATACTCCTCGTTGTGGCGAACCATCACGTTGTTGTTGCTGAAGTGATAGCTCAGGCCCTGGGAGATTTCCGAGTCCAGGAAGCTCAGCAATTGGTCACGGTTGTCGATCAGTTCGATTTCGACGCCAAGGCCACTGAAGATCGACGCGTATTCGCAGCCGATGACACCCGCCCCATAGATGATCAATTTGCGCGGGGTATGGCCCAGGCTGAGGATGGTGTCGCTGTCATAGATGCGTTTGTGGGAAAAGTCGATATCGGCGGGGCGATAAGGTCGCGAGCCGGTGGCGATGATGATCTGGTTGGCAACCAGCTTCTCGACGACGCCACTGTTGCACACCACGTCGATGCTGCGCTCGTCGGCGAAGCTGCCGGTGCCGAAAAAGACGTCAACGCGGTTGCGCGCGTAGTAACCGGTGCGCGAAGCGACTTGTTTGTTGATGACCTTCTCGGCGTTTTTCAACACGTCAGGGAACGAAAACCAGCGTGGCTCGCCAATGGCCCGGAACATCGGGTTGGTGTTGAACTGGATGATCTGCTTGACCGAGTGACGCAGGGCCTTGGACGGGATCGTGCCCAGGTGGGTGCAATTGCCGCCGACCTGCCGACGGCTGTCGACCATTGCCACTTTACGCCCGGCTTTGGCCGCGTTCATCGCCGCGCCCTCACCCGCCGGGCCCGAACCCAGCACTACCACGTCATAGTTGTAGACAGCCATGCGTACTCCTCAGAACTGGCCGAGACACCCATCTGGTGCCTCCGGCTGAATCATGCCGCCGCGCGGGCGGCTTGAAGGTCGAAACTCGCGGCGCAGTCTAGTCTCACCGAAGGAAAAGGACCATTAACCCTTGGTCGCGTCCCCCG
>NZ_DASVUM010000026.1:0-26285 GCF_036387035.1 Pseudomonas sp.
CAACGCCGCATCGCGACGAATCAGTTGCACCGGCTGCTCACTGCCAGGCAGGCGCAGGAACGCCGCGCGCAGGATCGGATGCCGCTGAACCGCCGCGGCCCACGCCGATTTGAAGCGCGCCACCGGCAGGTGTTCGATGTCCAGCGCGACCTGATTGACGTACAGATCCCGCGCGCTGCCGTGATCGGCCATCTCGCTGCCGCTCAGCTCGGTATGGAACAACAGGCCTTGCTGCATGGGCGTCAGCGGATACAGGTGTTCGATATCCCGGGCCGCGACCGGCAGCGCATCGAGTTGCACTTGAGTGAGGGCCAGCGCGGGGAAGTCCGACGGCGTCACCGCCGCGTGGCAGCGGCAGTGCTCGATCACCTCGTCCAGCGCGTCGCTGTAGGCGTCGAGCAGGCGCTGAATCGACGCCGCCTCATGGCGTTCGCCGCTGTAGCGGCAGGTCAGGCTGAACTGGCCGTCGCGTATATGCGCATCAATGCACAGCTCGCCATTGAGCGGCGCATCGGCGGCGCGCTGGGCACCACTGCCCTCCTCAGCCATAGTGAAAAGCCCGCTGCTGCTTTGCACCCGGCCCATGTAATTGAACAGCACGCACCCGTCCAGGCCCGGCGAGGCTTCGCCGCGAAGATGGCGCAACAGGCCGTAACCCAAGCCACCATTGGGCACGCCGCGCAAGGTTTCCTTGGTGTGCTTGAGCGCCACGTCGAGGTCGTCGTGGGCGTGCAGGCTGACCGGGTACAGGCTGGTGAACCAGCCAACGGTGCGCCCCGGATCCACCCCGTTGAACAGGTCTTCGCGGCCATGGCCTTCCAGCGCAATCATCGCCTGCGCGTCGCCGCTCCAGCGCTTCATCGCCCGGACCAGCGCGGTCAGTAGCAGGTCGTTGATCTGCGTGCGGTACGCCGCTGGAGCCTCGCTGATCAGCTGTTCGGTGCGCGCGCGGTCCAGGTGCAGGTCCAGCTGGCGCACGTTGCCTTGTCGCGCCTCGCCCAGAGTGTTGGCGCAGGGCAGCGTCGGCGCGGGCGGCAAGCTGCGCCAGTAATCGGCTTCTGCGAGCACCGAGTCGCTGTAGGCGAAATCGAGCAGACGGTTGGCCCAGCGCTGGAACGACGCGGTTTTGTCACCGAGGTCGATGGCCAGGCCCGCTTGCGCCTGGGTGTAGGCGTTGTGCAGGTCCTCCAGCAGGATGCGCCACGACACGCCATCGACGACCAGATGATGCACGACCAGCAACAGGCGCTCACCGCCTTCGGCCACGTTGAAATGCACAGCGCGCAACAGCGGGCCGTCTCTGAGATCAAGGCTGGCCTGGGCTTCATCGCAGGCCGTCGTCAGTTCGTTCAGGCTGATGCTGCGCTGCGAGATCAGGCCGTCTTGCGCCTGCTCGTCAGCAGAACGCTCGACACGATACCGTTGCTGCCACTGGCCGTTGTCCTGCTGCACGAAGCGCATGCGCAGGGCGTCGTGATGGCTGAGTAGTGCGTGAAGGGCCAGGGTCAGCGCCGGGAGCTCCAGTGCTTCACTCGGGTTCAACAGCAGCGACTGGTTCCAGTGGCTGCGGTGCTGCATGGGCTGCTCGAAGAACCACTGCTGGATCGGCGTCAGCGGGATGTCGCGGTTCAGCTCGATGCGCTCGACCGCAGGCGCAGCCTGGCTGACCACCTGCGCGACCTGGGCCAGCTCGGCGATGGTCTGGCGCTCGAACATCTGCCGCGGCGACAGCACGATGCCGGCCTTGCGGGCGCGGGAGATGATTTGCAGGCTGAGGATCGAGTCGCCGCCGAGGGCAAAGAAGTTGTCCTGACGACCGATTTGCGGGACGCCCAACAGGGCCTGCCACAACGCAGCCAGTTGCGTTTCAACTCCGGCCAGTGGCGCTTCGAAGGCGCGCTGCTGCACCTGCGGATCGGGCAAAGCCTTGCGATCGAGCTTGCCGTTGGCCGACAGCGGCAAGCGGTCCAGGGTGACGAAGTGGGCCGGGACCATGTAGTCCGGCAGGCGTTGTTTCAGTTGGCTGCGCAGTTGCTCTTCGTCGAAGTCCTCGGCGACCAGATAACCCACCAGTTGCATCCCGGTGGCCAGTTCGCGCGCAACCACCACCGCTTCGTGGACCGCTGAGTGATCGAGCAGCGCCGCTTCGATTTCGCCTATTTCCACGCGCAGGCCGCGCAGTTTGATCTGGTGATCGAGACGACCGAGGTATTCCACCACGCCGTCGGCACGCCAGCGGGCCAGGTCGCCGGTGCGATACAGGCGCTCGCCGTGGCCGAATGGACTCGCCACAAAACGCTCCGCCGTCAGACCGGGACGCAGGTGATAACCGCGTGCCAGGCCGTCGCCGCCGATGTACAGCTCGCCCGGTACGCCGATGGGCTGAGGATTCAAGCGGCTGTCGAGGATATGGATGTGCAGATTGGCGATGGGGGCGCCGATGGGCACGGAAACGCCCGGCTCGTCGCGGCAGGTCCAGTGGGTGACGTCGATGGCCGCTTCTGTCGGGCCGTAGAGGTTGAAAAGGCCGGCGTTCGGCAGGCGCTGCAAGGTGTCCCGGGCCAGATCGGCGGGCAAGGCTTCGCCGCTGCAGACGATGCGCTTGAGGGAAGCACAGCCGCTCAAACCGTCCTGAGCCATGAAGGCGCCGAGCATCGACGGCACGAAGTGCAGCGTGGTGATCTGCTGCTGTTCGATCAGCGTCTTCAACAACAGCGGATCGCGGTGATCCCCCGGTTGAGCGACCACCAGACGTGCGCCCACCATCAACGGCCAGAAGAACTCCCAGACCGAGACATCGAAACTGAACGGCGTTTTTTGCAGTACCGCATCGGTGGTGTCGAGGGAATAAGCGTCCTGCATCCACGCCAGACGGTTGAACAGTGCGGCATGGGTGTTGCCGGCGCCTTTGGGTTTGCCGGTCGAACCGGAGGTGTAAATCATGTACGCCAGTTGTTCGGGGTGAAGCTCTATAACGGGCGCGATGACAGGTTGGCCTGAGAGATCAAGCTGATCCAGATTCAGCACCCGCAGGCCTTCAACAGCCGGCAGATCAGCGATCACCGCATCGTGGCTCAGCAGCAAGCCAATCCCCGCATCTTCCAGCATGTAACGCAGGCGATCCGCCGGATACTCAGGGTCCAACGGCACATACGCCCCGCCCGCTTTCAGCACGGCATACAGCGCAACCACCATCTCCACCGAGCGCCACGCCGCCACGCCAACCAGCGATTCGCGCCCGACGCCCTGCCCTCGCAGGTAATGCGCGAGCCGGTTCGCCTGCTGATCCAGCTCGTCATAACTCAGCACGTCATCGCCAAAACGCAACGCTTCCCGCGCCGGATGCAGTTGCGCCAGCCGCTCGAAATGACGATGCACGAACGGCTCGGTTGCCGCCCACTCCCGCGCCGTGGCATTGACCAACGACAATTGCGCGCGGTCCTCGGCGTCCAGCAACTCAACGTCACCCATCGCCGCGTCTGGCCGTTCCAGCAACTCAGCGAACAGTTGCTCAAAGCGCGCATGCAAGCGCTGGATGCTGCCGTGATCGAACAGGTCCGTGGCGTAATTCCAGTTGCCCGCCAGTTCCCCCGCTGCGTTTTCCCAAGTGTGCAGGGCCAGGTCGAACTGCGCGCTGCGGTTGTCCAGCGGCATCAGCGTGGCGTCGAGGCCAGGCATCAGTTGCAACGCTTCGTCCTGGCGCTGTTGATGGTTATAGAGCACTTGAAACAGCGGGTTGTGGCTGAGGCTGCGCTCGGGCGCGAGGGCGTCGACCAATTGCTCGAACGGCAGGTCCTGATGCGCCTGGGCGCCTTGGGACGCCAGGCGAACGCGGTCGATGATTTGATTGAAACTGGCGTCGGACTGAACCTCGCCACGCAAGATCTGAGTGTTGACCAGGAAGCCGATCAGCCCCTCGGTTTCGGCACGCTGCCGCCCGGCAATCGGCACGCCGATGCGCAGATCGGTCTGCCCGCTGAGGCGCTGCAACAGCACTTGATACGCCGCCAGCAAAACGGTAAACAGCGTCACGCCGCGCTGGCGGGCCAGTGCGCGCATGCGTCCGGACAGCGCCGCATCGAAGCTGAACGGCAGCCGCGCGCCGCGGAAACTCTGGCGCGCCGGCCGTGGACGGTCCGCCGGCAATTCCAGCACCGGCCGCTCGTCACCCAGTTGCTGACGCCAGTACGCCAGCTGCCGGTCGCCGTCGCCTGCGTCCAGGCAGGCGCGTTGCCACAGGGCAAGGTCCGCGTAACTCAGCGGGCGTGGTGCCAGTGCCTCGCTGTCATCGCCGCTATCAGCGCCGCTGTCACCTTGAAGCGCCGCGCGATAGGCCTCGACGAAATCCAGCAGCAGCACTTGAATCGATGCACCGTCAGCGATGATGTGGTGCAGACAGACCAGCAGCACGTGATCGTCCGACCCGCATTCGATCAGCGCCAGGCGCCACAGCGGGCCTTGGGCCAAGTCGAACGGGCGTCGGGCGAAGGCGTCGGCCAATGCCTGAACGCCGTCTTCATCCGTTGCATGCAGACGCTCGAATGGCAGCGATTGCTGGCGTTGAATCACCTGCTCCGGTGTGCCGTCCTCCGCCGTGGCGAAGACCGTGCGCAGGCTGGCGTGACGCTCGGCCACGCGCTCGAAAGCCGACTGGACAGCGGCGCAGTCCAGCTCACCCTTCAGGCGCAAGGCACCGGGCAGGTGATAGGTGCTGTTGCCCGGCTCCAGTTGTTCAAGAAACCACAAGCGTTGCTGGGAAAACGACGCCGGGCTGCGTTCGCCCGCGATGCCCGGCGGGACCGGCAGCGACGACGCATCAAGGCCCTGCTCGCGCAGCTTGTTCAGGAACACCCGGCGCTGAGCGCTGCCAAGGCTGAGGAAACGCGTGGCGAGCGCCAGCAGTTTGCTGTGGGGCGTCAGGCTCGGTTGCGACATCAGTTGCTTTCCTCCAGCTCATTCATAAACTCGTCCAGGGCATCGAGCCGGTCGAGGGTCAGGGTTTGCCCCTGCAAGGTGTCGATCAGGGCCGCCTGAGCGGCGACAGTGGTGGCTTCAAACGCCTGGGCCAGCGGGAGGCTCACCCCGAGGCGCTCGCGAATGCGCGACAGCAGCCGCGTCGCCAGCAAGGAATGGCCACCGAGTTCAAAGAAGTTGTCGTGACGACCGACCTGCTCCACTTTCAGCAGGCTTTGCCAGAGCTCGGCAAGCACCTGCTCACGCTCGCCCTGAGGCGCTTCAAACACATGCGTTTCAAGGGTCGGCACGGGCAGCGCCTTGCGGTCCAGCTTGCCGTTGGCGTTGCGCGGCATCTGCGCCAGCACGACGATGTGCGCCGGTACCATGAACGCCGGCAGGCTTTGCGCCAGCGCGGTTTTCAGCACGTCGCTGGAGAGCGTCTGCTGCGCTTGGGCAACCACATAACCCACCAGCTGCGGACCGTGGGGCGTCGGCAACGCGCTGACCACCGCGTCACGCACCGAGGCCTGGGCCAGCAGTTGGTTTTCGATTTCACCCAGCTCGATGCGCTGGCCGTGAATCTTCACCTGGAAGTCCGCTCGACCAACGTATTCCAGCGCGCCGTCGGCGTTCCACCGGACCAGGTCGCCGCTGCGATATAAACGCGCGCCGCGCTCGCCGAACGGGTCGGGCAGGAAGCGCTCGGCGGTCAGGCCGGGCCGCGCGGCATAGCCACGGCCGACGCCAACGCCACCGATGTACAACTCGGCCACCACGCCGGGCGCGGCCAGTTGCAGAGTGGAATCCAGCACGTACAGGTGGTTGTTGTCGGTGGGCCGGCCAATCGGCATGTTGGCGTTGAGCGCCGGCGCAGCCGTCAGGGTGTGCAAGGCAACGTCGTCGGCGCATTCGGCGGGCCCGTAGGCGTTGACCAGCGGCACCTCCGGGTAGCGCGCAAACCAGCGTGCCGCAATGTCCGTGGTCAGTGCTTCGCCGGTCGGCAGCAGCCAGCGCAAGGCATTGAGCCGCTGGGGCGCGACCGCGAGCATGGCATCGATGACCGCCGGCACGCACTCCAGCACGCTGACCTGATTGGCCGCGACTTCCTCCAGCAGGCGTTGCGGGTCCTGCACCACAGTGTCCGGCAGGATTTCCACGCGCCCGCCGAACAGCGGCGCAGTGAGGAACTGCCACACGGAAATGTCGAACCCGGTGGCGGCGGTCTGGGCAATCACGTCGCCTTCGCCCAGACGCAGATAAGGCAGCTTGGACATCTGGTTGTTGAGCATCCCGCGCTGGTTGACCATCACGCCCTTCGGCTCGCCGGTGGAGCCGGAGGTGTAGATCACGTAAGCCAGTTGCTCGGCCGTCGCGTACCGGCCCGGGTTCTCGTCGGCGAACGGATCGGCGCCCGCCAGCACCTCTTCCAGCACCAACACGCGGGGTGTGCGTTCAGCCAACGTGACAATCGCTTCGACCTGCGGCAGGCATTCACGCGGCGTCAGCACTACCGGCGCGCCGCTGCTGACCAGCATGCATGCACTGCGCCCGGCCGGGTGACGATCGTCCAGCGCAAGATATGCTGCACCGGCCTTGAACGCGCCGACAATCATGCTCAACAACGGCAAGCTACGCGGTGCGAACAGCGCCACCACATCGTCGCCCTGCACGCCGGCTGCCATAAGGCCGCGACCGATGCGGTTGGCCTGACGGTTGAGTTCGCCGTAGCTCAGGCGTTGACCCTGACAGCGCGCCACGTCCCGTTCCGGATGGGCCTGCACCCGCGCCTCGAAACGCTCCAGGTAGCTGATGTCGTACCAGTGCGACTGCACCGCGCCGCGCCCCTGGGCCAGCAATTGCTCGCGCTCGGTTTGCTCAAGCAGCTGCAACTGACTCAGCGCTTGCTGCGGATTGTCGATCAACTGGCTGAGCAGACGACGGAAATGGCCCACCAGCGCCTCCATGTCAGCGTCGTGGAAATGCCTGGTGTCGTAGGTCAGCTGCAATTGCAGGGACTCGCCCGGCAGCAGCACCACGGTCAGCGGGTAGTTGGTGTGCGTGCGGTTGGCCAGCGGACGGATGCGGTACTCGTTCACGGCCTGCTCCACCTCGGCGCCCAAAGGAACGTTCTCGAAGACAAACAGGCTGTCGAACAGGGGCTGGCCGCGCGGGGTGTCGGCGAGCAGCTGAATGTCGGCCAGGGACAGGTGTTCGTGCTGACGCATGTCGGCGTTCTGCCCCTGCAAAGCGTTGAGCAGGTCAAGCGCGGACGCGCCGATACCGGGGCGGCGGATGCGCAGCGGCAAGGTGTTGATGAACAGTCCCAGCGCGCCTTCGATGCCTTCCAGCTCAGTCGGGCGCCCAGCCACGGTGACGCCGAACACCACTTCATCGCGGTCGGCATGGCGCATCAGCGACAAGGCCCACGCGGCCTGCACGAAGGTGTTGGCGGTCAGGCGGTGCTGGCGCGCTTGTTCGGCCAGCCTGGTGGTGTGCTCGGTGCCCAGCGCCAGGGTCACGTCGCGCATCTGGCTTTCACCCTGCGGGCTGTGGCGGTACGGCAGCGGCGTAACGTCGGTGAAGCCCGCCAATGCGTTGCGCCAGTAATCACGGCTGACCGCTTCGTCCTGCTCGGCGAGCCAGGCGAGGAAGTCGCGATACGGCCGCGCCGGCGGCAAGCTGACCTGACGCCCATCAAGGAACGCACGGTAATGGGCGAAAAATTCACTCAGCATCAGGCCCCGGCACCAGGCGTCGATCAAGGCGTGGTGGTGGCTTTGAACGATGCGGAAATCCACCTCGCCAAACTTGATCAGGCGCAGACGCAGCAACGGCGCCCGGGCGAAATCGAAGCCCTGCTCGCGCTCGCTTTTCAGCAGATCGTCAAGCTCGGCTTCGGCGGCGGCGCGGGACAGATGGCTGAGGTCGATCAACTGCACCGGTGACGGCACGCGGCGCATCACCACCTGCCGCTGCACGCCGCTTTCCAGGCCATGAAACGCCGTGCGCAACGCCGGGTGACGCTGGACCACTTGCTGCCAGGCGAACTTGAACGCATCGAAATCCACATGGGCGCCGACCTCGTACTGGTCCTGCATCAGGTAGATGCCATTGCCCTGCTCCAGCAGGCTGTGCAGCAAAATTCCCTGCTGCATCGGCGCCAGCGGCAGGATGTCTTCGATCTCCCGCGCGGGAACACCCAGCGCGTCGAGCTGGGCCTGATTCAAACCCGCGAGCGGGACATCCGAAGGCGTCAGGCCGGCATTTTTCTCTTCGCTGCAATGGGCGATCAGCTTGAGCAGCTGCTGCTGATACAGCGCCACCAATTGTTCGATGCTGTCGCGGTTGAAACGCTTGCGGCTGAAAGTCCAGTCCAGCTGCAACTGGCCGCCGCGCACCTGACCATCGACCGCCAGCGCGTTGGCCAGCGGGCCTTGGGGGTCGCGCAGATGACTCGGCGTACGGCTCGACAGGGAAAACAGCGCGCCGTCGTCGTCTTCGAAGCGGCCCAGGTAGTTGAAGGTCACGCCCTGCCCGATCAGCTCCGGCAAATCCGCCCGAGCGATGTACTTCAGCACGCCATAGCCGAGGCCTTTGTCAGGCACGGCGCGCACGCTTTCCTTGACTGCTTTGAGGGTAGCGACCGCGTCATCCGCTGCGTCCAGCGCCAGCGGGTACAGGCTGGTGAACCAGCCGACGCTGCGGCTCAGGTCCAGGGCGCCCGTGGCGTCTTCGCGGCCATGGCCTTCGAGACTGATGACGTGGCGACGACGGCCGCTCCACAACCACAGCGCCTGGGACAGCGCGGCCAGCAAGAGCTCATCAATGCGCGTGCGGTACGCCGCCGGGGCTTCGCTCAGCAGACGGCGGGTGGCGGAGGCGTCAAGGGTCAAAGGCAGAGTTTCGCTGTCGCCGACAAGACTTGCCACCGGAGCATCGCCGGGCAGGATGGCATCTGCGGCACTCAGGGCTTGCCAGTAAGGCAGTTGCTTTTCCAGCTCCGGGCCGTGCGCCAGGGTGCTCAACGCCTGCGACCATGCCTGGAAGCTGGCGGTTTTTTCGACCAGGACCACGCTGTTGCCAGCGGCCAGTTGGCGGTAGGCCAGTTGCAGGTCTTCCAGCAGCACCCGCCACGACACGCCGTCCACGGCCAGGTGATGGATGGCCAACAGCAGGCGCGCCTCGCCCGATGGCAGGCGCGCATGGACCACGCGCAGCAGCGGACCGGTGTCGATGTTCAAGCTGCGCTGGGCCTGCTCGTTCAGCGATTCGACGTCGCCTTCCCGGCTCAATTCGCAGGTCCACAGCACCCGCTCGGCACGTTCGCTGTCGCGGTAGCGCTGCTGCCATTGGCCGTCGTCGTTCTGATGGAAGCTCAACCGCAGGCTGTCGTGGTGAGCCAGCACGGCCGCGAGGGCCTGCTGCAAATGCGCGGTGTCCAGCGCTTGCGGGACGTCGAGGAGCAGCGACTGGTTCCAGTGCTGACGCTGGGCCAGCGGCAGGCTGAAGAAGCGCGCCTGAATCGGCGTCAGGGCAAACGCGCGGGGGGCAACGCTTGCCGTAACGGGCGCGGCAACCGGCTTGGCCTCGGCCACCGTCGCGACCTGGGCGAGTTCGGCGATGGTCTGCTTTTCGAACAGTTGCTTGGGCGTCAAGCGAATGCCCTGACGCCGGGCGCGGGCAATGATCTGCAGGCTGAGAATCGAGTCGCCGCCGAGGGTGAAGAAGTTGTCGTGACGGCCCACCGTCTCGACGTTCAGCGCCGCTTGCCACAGCGCGGCGAGTGCGGCTTCGACCCCTTCGCGGGGTGCTTCGAAAGCGTCAGACGCCAGGGTGGGCGTGGGCAGCGCGCTGGCGTCGAGCTTGCCGTTGGCGGTCAGCGGGAAGGCGTCGAGGGTCAAAATGTGGCTCGGCACCATGTAGTCCGGCAGGCTCAGGGCCAGCTGCGTGCGCAGCGCCTCGCCGTGCAGCGTCTCGCCATCCGCCTTCGCGTCGCTGTCGACTTTTGCGTCAAGCAGCGCATAAGCGATCAACTGGCCGCGACCATCGACACGCACGTGGGCGTCGCGCAGGCCGTCCAGTTGACGCAGCCGCTGGGCGATTTCACCGAGGGTCACGCGGTAGCCGCGCACTTTGACCTGATCGTCGGCACGGCCAAGGAACTGAATCTGCCCGTTGGCCAGCAAGCGCGCGCGGTCGCCGCTGCGGTAGAGCCGCGCGCCGCTGCCGGCCGGATCAGGAATGAATGCCGCAGCGGTCATGGCCGGACGCCCGTGATACCCGCGCGCCAGCCCCGGGCCGCCGATGTACAGCTCGCCGATATCGCCCTGCACCACCGGTTGCAAGTGATCGTTGAGAACCACCGCCGTGGCGTTGGGCAGCGGACGGCCGATGGGCACGCTTGCGCCCACTGATTCTTCAAACACCTCAGTGGTCAACACGCCGACGGTGGTCTCGGTCGGGCCGTAGTGGTTGATGACCCGGCAGCCCGGCTTCAAGCGTTTGACCTGCGCCACCTGTTCCCATGGCAGGGTATCGCCGCCCAGGATCAGCGCGTGTGCGGGCAGCACATCGGCCGCGTTCGTGGCCTGCAACAGGCCGCTCAAGTGGGTCGGCACGATCTTCAGCACACCCACTTTGTGCTCGGCCATGTACGCGGCGAAACGGTCGGCGTCGTTGATGCGATCAGGGCTGATCAGGTGCAGCGAACGCGCCGAGCACAGCGCGCCGAACAGCACGGTGTGGCCCAGATCGGCGCCGACCGTGGAGACCATCGCCATGCTCGCCTCGGCCGTCAAATCAAGACGCGCGAGCAAGCCCTGGACGTAATCGGCCAGGGCGCCGTGGCTGATCACCACCCCTTTCGGCGTGCCGCTGGTGCCGGAGGTGTAGATAAGGTAAGCGGCTTGACCGGCGTATACGGGCACGTCCGGTTTTGTCGCCGGTAGCGCACGCCACACAGCGTCGGCAGCCACGGCGATAACGTGGCCATTGAAGTCGCCCGGCGCAGCGACATCACTGATCAACCAGCGGGCGCCACTGTCAGCCAGCACAAACGCCTGCCGTTCGGCCGGCCATTTCGGGTCCAGCGGCACATAGGCAGCGCCGCTCTTGAGCACCGCCAGCAGCCCGACGACGAACTCGACGGAGCGCTCCAGCAGAAGGCCCACGCGGCTTTCCACGCCCACACCGGCCTGACGAAGGCGCTGCGCCAGTTGATTGGCCTGGGCGTCCACGTCGGCAAAACCGGCGCCGTGTAATTCGTCTTGCAGCGCCAGACGATCCGGCTGCGCGCGCACGCTGGCATCCCACAGGCTCAGCACATTCGAGGCCGGGAAAGATAACGTTTCGGCAGAGACACATGAAGGTTCGGCGCCGATCTGCAGATCCGCCAGACGCACCTGAGGTTGCGCCACGACGTGAGCGCAAATCCTCAGCAGGTCAGCCGCGAGACCGGCGATCCGCGGTTCGTCGAACAGGTCGCAGGCGTAAGTGAAGACGGCCTGGATGCCGTCGGCGTCGTCGGTGATGTCCAGGCCCAAATCGAAATGCGCCGAGTAGTCGTCGAGCTGGTTGACGTCCATGCGCACGCCGGCCATTTCCACGTTGTGCGGCAGCGCAAACTGCTGGGTGAATTTCACCTGACACAGCGGGTTGTGGCTGAGGTTGCGCGACTCGCCGAGGGCTTCGACCAGTTGCTCGAACGGCAGGTCCTGATGGTGCTGCGCGCCCAGCGCGGTGTGGCGCACGGCGTCGATCAGGGCGCTGAACGACTCCTGCGGCGACACCTCGCTGCGCAGCACCAGCGTGTTGACGAACAGGCCGATGAGCCCCTCGGACTCGGTGCAGGTACGCCCCGCCACCGGCACGCCGACGCGCAGGTCGGTCTGGCTGCTGTAGCGCTGCAACAGGGTTTTATAGGCGGCGAGCATGACCATGAACAGCGTCGCGCCGTGGGCACTGGCAAGGTCCCGCAGGCCCTGGCTCACGTCACGGTCGAAGGCCATGGCGTAGCGGGCGCCGCGGTGGCTTTGCCGGGCCGGGCGCGGGCGATCCGTCGGCAAGGTCAATACAGTGTGGGCGTCACCCAATTGCTCACGCCAGTACGCCAGTTGACGCTGGCCTTCCCCACCGGCCAGGCGCGCACGCTGCCAGGCGGCGAAGTCGGCGTATTGAATCGGCAGCGGCGCAAGCGCGGGCAATTGCCCCTGTGCGTGGGCACGGTACAGCGCGGCGAATTCCTTGAGCATGACCTGCACCGACCAGCCATCGGCAATGATGTGGTGCAGCACCAGCACCAGTTGCTGCCGGTCTGGCGCCAGCCGCACATTGAGCACGCGCCACAGCGGGCCGTTCTGCAAGTCCATCGGTTGCTCGACCGCCGCCCTGGTCAGTTGCCCCAACGCTTTTGCCGGGTGGGTGTCCTCGCCCAGATAATGCCGCTCGATCAGCACCGGACCCGGCGCGTGAATGCGCTGCACCAGCTGCTCGTTGGCGTCGATGGCAAACGTGGTGCGCAGGCTTTCGTGGCGGGCGGCCAGATCGTCGAGGCTGCGTTGCAGGGCAGCGTCATCCAGCGCACCGGTCAGGCTCAACTCGCCGCACAGGTGATAGGCGCTGCTGTCCGGTTCCAGTTGCGCGAGGAACCACAAGCGCTGTTGGGCGAAGGATTGCTCGGGGTCGCTGTCGCGGGAAATGCGGGCCACGCCAGCGGAACGTTCGTTGCTGCGCGATTGCGCGGCGACGTGGGCATTAAAAGCACCAAGGGTCGGGTGCTCGAACAAATGAGCAGGTTCAAGCTTCACTCCCAACTCACTGCTCAGGCGCGACAGCACTTGCACCACCCCGACGGAATCGCCGCCACGGGCGAAGAAGTGATCACCGGCCCTCAGGTCGCTTTTACCCAAGACCTCCTGCCAGGCCGCCACGACTTCCGGCAGCAACGGTGCAGCATCGAACGCGGTATCTGCAGCATCAGCGTCGAGCAAACGCCCGTCCTGCCAGATCGCGAAGCTGTCGAGGCTGCGGTCCTGCCAGCCGCTGCGGCAGGCGGAACGCTGCAATTTCCCGCTGGTGGTGCGCGGCAGTGCACCGGATTCCAGCAGCACGATGACTTTCGGCGCAACCAGAAACAGCTCCGACACCGCGTCGCGCACGGCTTCGCAGATCATCTGCGGCTTCATCAAGCGGCGCACGTTGCGGCTGATTTCCAGCGCCAGACCGACGCCTTCAACGCCCTGTTCGTCCGTCACCGGGAAGGCGGCGATGCGCCCGCGACGCAGCAGCTCGACATTCTTTTCCAGCGCCTGCTCGATGTCCTGGGGGTAGAGGTTCTGGCCGTTGAGGATGATCAGATCCTTCAGGCGACCGGTGATGAACAGTTCGCTGTCGCTGGCAATGCCCAGATCACCGCTGCGCAACCAGCGCTTGCCGTCTGCCTCGATGAAGGTCTGCGCAGTGGCTTCGGCGTTCTGCCAGTAGCCTTGGGCGACGCTGGGGCCGGCGATCCAGATCTCGCCGACGTGGCCGGACGCGAGGGGCTGTCCCGTCGACGGGTCGACGATGCGCAGGTCATGATCGGGCCGACACCAGCCGCACCCCGGCAGGCGGCTCTTGGCATTCTGATTCGCGAACACGGCCTCGGCGGCATCTCCGGCCGCCAATTGGTTGCCATCGAAATGCTTGATGCCGAACGGCCTGTCGCGTTCGGCGGCGCTTACATACAGCGTCGCTTCGGCCAGGCCATAGCTCGGTGTCAGGGCGCGGCGGTTGAAACCGGCCGGCGCAAAATGCTCACTGAAAGCGTCCAGCGTGGCGATGCGGATTGGCTCGGAACCGGAAAACGCCAGGCTCCAGTTGTCCAGCGTCAGGCTTTTCACGGCGCTGGGCTTTATGCGCTCGACGCACAGGCGATAGGCGAAATCCGGGCCGCCTGAGAAGGTCCCGCCATACTGACTCATCGCTTCGAGCCAGCGCGCCGGTCGGCCGAGGAAATAGTTCGGCGACATCAGCGTCAGCGTGCCGCCGTAGTACAGCGGCAACAGCAGGCCGCACATCAGCCCCATGTCGTGGTACAGCGGCAGCCAGCTGACCCAGCTCTCCAATTCCGATTCGGAGACGAAGTGCCGGGCCATCGCCACTTCGTTGGCCATGAGGTTGTCGTGGGTCACCATCACCCCTTTGGGCGCGCTGGTGGAGCCCGAGGTGTATTGCAGGAATGCCAGCGACGCGGTGTCGATCACTGGCGGCTGAAATCCTGCGTCGCCGTGGGTGATTTCCTCGACCGCCGCAAAGCGCCCGCCTGCGGGCATGAAGGGCTGCAACAGGTGCTGGAATTTATCCAGGTCTTCGCGACGCCCCAGGACCATCTGCGGCGCCGCATCCTGAAGAATGCCGGTCAGCCGGTCGAGGTGCGTCTGCCGGTTGTACTCGGGGGCGAACGCCGGCACGGCGATGACCCGTGCGTACAAACAGCCAAGGAATGCCGCCGCGTAATCGGCGCCGGTCGGCAGGATGATTACGCAGCGCTCGCCGCCCTGCCCGCCCAGGTGCTGCAGCAGACAGGCCGCCAGCGAACGCGCCCTGGCGTCCAGCTGGGCATAGGTGGTCAACAAGGGCGGCTGGTCCTCGTGGACGATGTGTCGAAGGGCAATCCGGTCCGGCTGGGTCTGCGCATAAAAGCCCACCAGTTCGGGAAAATGCGCGGCCTGATCTCGTATGGATTTCATTCTTTCACCTGTTTGTATCGGCAAGGCTCAACCCACAGGCAACCGACAGGTCGCCCGCAACGTTGTGAGAAAAGAGTGGGTGGTCGCTGACGACCCCCTTTGACGGGCTCTGCTTGACGGCCCGGGCTTAGCGCGCAAGCTTCAGCGCAACGCGCGGTTGCGCCTGAGCCGGCGCTTGCCCGGCGCGCGCCGAACACGGCTGCTGCTGGTCGCCGAAGATCGATTCGACGACTTCCTGAGAGCGGATCGCCAGCACCGACAGCAGCGTGTCGCTCAGGCCGTGGCTGTCTTCGCAGCAACCCTGCAGGAAAATCCCGGCCTCGCTCCCCGCGGTCAGGGGCAAGCGGTAGTGACGGTCGACGTTGGCGCCCTGGATGTATTCCTGAATGCCCGCGAGCAGTTCCAGGTGGTAGTCGCGGCGGTACCCGGTGGCGAGCACCACGACGTCGAAGGACTCGCTGTGCATCTGCTCATGGGGCGCATCGCGCAGGAACAGTTCGATGCCATCGCTGGCCACCTCGGCGTGCACCACTTCACGGTTGGTGAGCATGCGATGACGCGCTTCGCCGCGCACCTTCTGCTGGTACATGCGCTGGAAGATGGTTTCGATGAGGTCGGTGTCGACCACCGAGTAATTGGTGTTGCGGAACTCGTCGAACAGCGCGACGCGCCGCTCCTGGCTGTGATTGAAAATAGTGTCGGTGAACGACGGGTTGAAGATCTGATTGACGAACGGGCTGTCATCGGACGGCTTCAGCGCGCTGCCACGAATCACCAGCGTGGCCTCGACGTTGTCGAACCGCGACGCAAGGTCCTCGAAGATTTCCGCCGCGCTCTGGCCGCCGCCCACCACTGCCACGCGCACCGGGCCTGGGCGATTGGCGAGGAGTTTTTCGATGCCGCCGCGGTAGCCCGCAGAGTGCAGCACGCGCAGATCTTCAAGCCCGTCAAATGCCAGCGGCGCCTGGGGAACGCCCCCGATCCCGAACACCAGGTTGCGCGCGCGGCGACGGGAGACTTCACCGCTCGCATCGCGGGACAACACGTCCATGGCGACAAAGCGACCGTCTTCGAAATGCGGCTGCACCGACATCACTTCCGCGCCGTAATGGGCTTGCTCGTTGAAATGCGACGCCGCCCAGGTCAGGTAATCGGTGTATTCCTCGCGCGTCGGGAAGAAGGTCTTCAGGTTGATGAAGTCTTGCAGACGACCGCGCTCGTTGAGGTAATTGACGAAGGTGAAGCGGCTGGCCGGATTGCGCAGAGTGACGAGGTCCTTGAGGAAGGAAATCTGCATGGTGGAACCGTCAATCAGCATGCCTTCGTGCCAGTTGAACGCCGGCTTTTTCTCCAGGAAACACACATGGGGCGCCAGACCGCTGCGCTGCGCATGCTCCTGAGTGGCAATGGCCAAAGCCAGGTTCGACGGGCCGAAACCGATGCCGATGAAGTCGTAGACGAGTTCCATGCTTCCCTCTCGTAAGACGCGATGCGCGATCGACTCCGGCAGGCCGTAGGACAAGGTCGCTGACGCCGGATGGCAGTTCACGCACATCAAAAATGTTTAAGACTGATTCTCATTAACATGACGACTGACGCGAGCGGGTGTTTAGTGCCGGCCGCCGAAATACCTACAAAGCCTTTACAGTTTTGATCCGGTAGGCCGCGCCGATCTCTTCCACCGCATCGCGGCTGGCGTTTTCGCGGCGATCACCCTGCAGCTCGCTGAGCTGCCCGGATTCCATCTTCACCAGACGGTCGGCAAGGTCGAAGTACTGGTCGTCGTGACTGATGGCGAACACCGTGACGCCGGCCTTTTTGAACATCGGCAGCAGCTCGCGGTAGAAGAAGCGGCGGAACAACGGGTCTTGGTCGGCGGCCCACTCGTCCAGCAGCAGAATGTCGCGCGTCTCCAGCAGCGCCAGCATCAGGGCCAGCCGTTTGCGCTGCCCCTGGGAGAAACGCGTGTCGAGCAACTGCCCGTCAGCCAGCTGCACCTTGTGCCTCATGTGCAGTTTGTCCAGCCAGTGCTCGACGTCAGCCACATCGGCGTTTTGCCCATCGGCGCCGAGCAATCGAGCAAACAAATGGAAGTCGGTGAATACGCTGGCAAACAGCTGCCGGTAGGCCTGCCAATCGTCAGAACCGATCACATGGCCATCGATCAGAATCGCACCTGCCGACGGTCGGTACAGGCCGCTGAGCAAGCGCGCCAGGCTGGATTTGCCGCTGCCGTTGCCACCCATCAGGAACACCGTTTCGCCACGGCGCAGTGTCAGGTTCACCGGGCCGACATCGAACCCGGGCTCGTCGCCTTGGGGCGCATAGTGGTATTCGACGTTACGCAATTCGAGGGTCTGCCACTGGCCGGCGATATGGCTCGGGGCAACGTCAAAGCTTTCGTGGTGCTCGGCTAGGGCGAGGGATTCGACCTTGTCCAGCGCCACACGCCCGGAGATCTGCGCCGGAATGGCCGCCACCGCCAGCACCAGGGGCGTGCGCATGAACAGCACGGTCAGCGCATAGGTCGCAGCCACTTCCGTCGGCGCCCAGCCCAGGCCGTTGGCCAGGTAAAACGCCAGGCCGATGGTGCCCAGGACCATGATGTTTGCCCAGTTGCTGGCCAGGCCGTGATAACGGTCGGCCAGGGTGAAATGCTCACGATAGCGTTGGGCGGCGACGTCGAAGGTTTCTTCGTACAGACGGCGCGCGCGGTCGCGGTTGAGGGTCAGCTCCTTGCGCCCGTCGATCACGCCTTGATAGCTCTGATAGAGCTTGTCCTCGGACTCACGCAAGGCGCGGATGTGTGCGTTGAGCTTGCCCACCAGCAGCCAGCCCACGCCCAACGTAAACGCCATCCAGCACAGCGTGGTGATGAACAGCGATGGCGACAGCCAGGCCAGGTAACTGAACGACGCCACGCTGAGCACCGAGCCGTAAATCAAGTCCGGCAGCTGCACGAAGGCCATGGTCACGGCGCGAATGTCACTGGACAGACTGGCGAAGATCTTCGCGCCACCGATGGATTCGATGCGCTCGATGTTGGTGTCCAGCAGACGCTTGACCATCACCCGGCGCAGGCCGTAAACGAAGCGGTGCCCCAGCGCGGTCAACGACAACGACGCCCCGGACGCCAGCGCCAGGAGCACGGCGAGCATCAGGCCGAATTGCCACAACGCGGTGCCAAGGCCTTCGTGACTGCTGATCATGCGTTGGTTGACGAAGGCAATCACGCCGACGCTCAACAGCCCGCTGCTGACGCTCAGCAGCAGCACCATTGCCAGCGGCCAGCGGTATTGCTGGAAGACCAGACGAACTAATTTCATGAATGACTCCGGGCAGTGAAAACAGGGGAAACGACGCGGCGGTGCCTAGATCTCACCGAGCCGCGCGCGGCAGTGAGAGAGGGTGTCGCGCAGGAGGAAATTGACCATGGTCGGGGAGGTGCCTATGACCTTGGCCACGTCACGCTGGGTGTAACCCTGGATCTGACTGAGGTCGAAGACGATGCGCATGCGCTTGGGCAGTTCGTTGAGCGCGCCCACTAACTGGTCGAGTGACTCGCGCCCCGCCAGCACGCGCTCGGGGGACACCTCGAAACGGATCTGCTCTTCATGCTCGGCTTCGACGCCATGGGTGCGTTCGAGCCGCTGACGGCGCAGGCGGTCGATGGCCAGATTGCGCACGACGCGGAACATGTAGCGTGCCGGCTCCGCCGAGGCGAGGCCGCTCTCGAGCATCTTCACGAACGCATCCTGGACCACGTCCTCGGCGCGGGCGCGACAGCCGAGGAATTTTGCCGCCAGGCGCAGCAGCGCCTCGCGATGGGTGTTGTAGGTGCCCATCAGCGCGTCAAGGCGCGGGTCTCTTGCGCCACGGGCGGCGCCAACACAGGGTGAGCCGAGCCGGTCGGGCTGGCTCATTGCAGGACGAAAATCCATCTTGTTCGACATCCCTGGTTACAAAGGAATGCGAAGGATAGCGCAAACGATTCTCATTGCAACGTAAGAAAGTTTACCGATTGGTGAAACTTTTTCGCCTTGTTCCGAGTCGTTCCGGCCCTGCAGGGACTCACTTCATCAGACGAAGCTCCAGGTATTGCAGGAGCATGATGGTCTTGCCGTCGTTGATTTCGCCGCGGTCGACCATGGCGATAGCCTGCTGGAAACCCAGCTCCAGCACTTCAATGTCTTCCCCCTCCTCTTCCAGGCCGCCACCGTCGCTGACCCGATCGTCAGGCTGGTATTCGCCGATGAAGAAGTGAATGCGCTCAGTGACCGAGCCCGGGCTCATGAAGGCATCGAAGATCTTCTTCACCGAACGCACGACGTAGCCGGTTTCTTCCTCGGCTTCCATGCGAATGCGCTGTTCAGGGCTGGCGTTGTCCAGCAACCCTGCCGCCGCTTCGATCAAGTAGCCATCGTGGCCGTTGACGAAGGCCGGCATGCGGAATTGCCGGGTCAGCACCACGGTGCGCCGCTCCAGGTTGTACAAGAGAATCGTCGCGCCGTTGCCGCGGTCGTAGACCTCGCGCGTCTGCGCCTGCCAACTGCCGTCACGGCGTTGCAGCTCGAAGCTGTATTTCTTGAGCACGTACCCGTTGTCGGAGAGGAGTTGTTCATCGGTGATGCGGATGAAGTTGCAGGGCATGACAGTCCTTGATGAATGCGTTTTGATTTCGATTGCAATGGTGATCTCACTGATTCAACGCGATCACCCCGTAGGAGCCGGCTTGCTGGCGAACCCGTCGTGTCAGGTGCTGCGGTGGCGAATGGCCCACCGCATTCGCCAGCAAGCCGGCTCCTACAGATATGTGCTCGGCGGAGCTCTATCGTCCGCCGTGAAAACGGCGATCAAACTGGCCGTGTCCCAAGGGTAAGCTTGCGATCAGTAGGCGCGCCGCATCGCTTTGTGTGGGACCGGCTTTAGCCGGGAAGAGGCCAGCGAGAGCACCCTCATGTTTGCGGTGTCACGCCCGACGCCTTCCCGGCTAAAGCCGGTCCCACTAATTAGGCGCTGCAGACCCAAGGAGCGCGCTTGCCCGCGAAAGCGTCGGTTCAGGCAACGCCATGGCAAAGGGTCAACATGCTGGCGCCGCACAAAAAGCCCGAACTATTGTTTCCATCGATTGCCAACATAGGCACGAACGCCGTTCTGTTTGCCCGTGCAAATCCGGATGATGGCGACACTGATGACCCAGACAAGGATTTGCCCGCAATGTCCATCAACATGACCATTCTGTTGACCCTGATCGTTTCGTTTTCTATCGCGCTGGCCGGGGTCGTGCATATCTGACGCTGATCGCAGACGCGCGCTGGGCGATCAAGCCCGATCCGTGAAGCCAGACCGGGCGTAGACCGTCAAGCGTCACTCGATAAACGCAGCCACCGTCTCTTTGCTGCCGACAAAAAAACTGTCGGCGACGATGCGCAGCGGTTGCAGGTCGAGATCGCTTTTGCCTGCATCGATCAGCCGCGCGAAGTGCCCGTACATGGCCGGGTATTCACCCTCCTCCGACACGCCCTGCGTCACGCCGTCAATGCTGACCTGCGCGCCGCCCGCGTCAAGGCGCATCACGCCCTCGTCGCTGTGCAGTTCAATGCTCCACTGCTCATTGACGCTGTGGTCGAAATCCAGTTCGGCGTCGACCCGCACGCCCTCACCGGAGCGCATCTGCAACGATGCCGCGATCGGCGACTGGCAGTTGCTCGGCACGCTCAGGTGCGCACTTTCAACAAACAGCGCCCGTGGCAGCAGTTCGGTCACGATCGACAGGGCGTTGATGCCCGGGTCGAACACCCCCAGCCCGCCCGCCTGCCAGATCCACGCCTGACCCGGATGCCACTTGCGCACCTGCTCTTTCCAGTCGATGCGCACCTGCTTGAGTGTCTTGCCTTCGAGCCATTGCACGGCGTTGCGCACGCCGGGGGCGAAACGCGAATGCCAGGCGAACAACCCGCTGACACCGGCTGCGTTCACCTCCTCAACCAGGGCCAGTGCTTCGCCCAACGTCGAGCACGGCGGCTTTTCCACCAGCACATGTTTGCCGGCTTTCAGCGCTTGTTCTACCAAGGCAAATCGCCCCTGGGGCGGTGTGCAGAACGCGATGGCGTCCACGTCCGGCCCCTCCGCGAGCAGCTCTGCCAGGGAGCTGAAATTGGGCACGCCAGGACAGTGCTGGCCCAGTGTCGCCACGGCCACCAGCTCAAAGCGGTCGCTGGCGTGGATCGCCGGCACATGCTGGTCCTGGGCGATCTTGCCGTACCCCACCAGCCCTAAACGAATCGGATGCATCGATGACTCCTGTGATGTTGTCGTTGTTATGACAGATGCGCCCTGAAAGAGACGCTCTTGAAGCAAATCAATGAACCGCTGCCGCCTCGCCCTGTTGATACTCCCGAGGGGTGCAGCCGAATTCGCGACGGAACACGGTGTGCAGGTACTGCGCGGATTTGAAGCCACAGTTTTGCGCGATGTCGGCGATGGCCGAGTCACCGTGTTTGAGGCCTGAAGCGGCGGCGGTCAGTTTGAAGCTCAGAATCTCGTCATGCACGCTGCAGCCTCGCGCCTTGCGAAAGTGCGACTCCAGCGAAGAGCGGGAAATGCCAACATAAGCCGCGACCTGGGCAGTCTTGATCCCCTGACACGCATATTGGCGTATGAAATGCAGCGCCTGCATGACGTAGGGATTGCCCAGCGGTTGATGCAGGCTGGAGGCCTGAACGTTGATGGCCTCGGGCGGCACGAGAATCTGGTGCCCGGTCGAGGGCATGCCGTGCAGCATCTGGTGCAGCAAGTGCGCCGCCGTGCGCCCCATGCTTTGGGTGCCCTGGGTCACCGAACTGAGCGGCACCCGCGTGAGGGTGCGGGTCAGCGGGTCGTTGTCGATGCCGATCAGCGCCACTTGCTCGGGCACGGCAATGCCCGCGGTAAGGCACGCCTGCAACAACTGCCGTGCGCGGGCGTCACTGACGGCGATGATGCCGATGGGCTTGGGCAGGCTGCGCAGCCAGGTGATTTGCTGTTCGACGGCGCTGTCCCACATCGGCGCGCTGGTGCTCAGGCCGCGATAGACCTCACCGTGCAGACCGTCGCGTTGCAACAGCCGCAGGAACGCTTTTTCGCGCTCCTGGGCCCAGCGATTGCTCTGGGCTTCGGGCAGGCTGAAGCAGGCAAATCGCGTCAGACCGGCTTCAATCAGGTGCTCGTAGGCCAGCTTGATCAGGGCGACATTGTCGGTGGCCACGTAAGGAATGTGCCTGGGGTAGGCGCGCTTGTCCTCGTAGGAACCGCCCACGGCGACCACTGGCAAGGTGCTGCCCGCGAGCGCCTCGCCGATCAGCGGATCGTCGAAGTCAGCAATGATGCCGTCGCCCTGCCAGCGCTCGATGCCTTTGAGCCGACAAAGAAAATCCTCTTCCAGAAACAGATCCCAAGAGGCCCGGGTGCTGCTCAGGTAATTGCCGATGCCGGTGATGATGCCTCGGTCGTAGATCTTGCTGCCGTTGAACAACAGCGCAATGCGGTGAGCGGGCGGGACGGTTTTCATTATTGTTCCCCGGGCCTGTGAAACGAGTCGGCACAGACTAGGCCTCGGCTGCGCGAATCTCAATACTCAAAATCGAACACCGAGTTGGTGATTTTCGCAATCGGCGCGCGCGGGGGCGTTGCTAGTATCGGGGCACAGGCAATCACCACGCCGTCGCGCAGCGATGCCCGGTCACGACGCCTCATCACGACGTAACAATAAGGAAACCCCGATGCCCTGCTTCCCCGATATCGACAGGATCCGCTACGAAGGCCCCGGCAGCGAATCGCCACTAGCCTTCCGCCATTACGACGCCGACAAGATCATCCTCGGCAAACCCATGCGCGAGCACCTGCGTATGGCCGCGTGTTACTGGCACACCTTCGTCTGGCCGGGGGCCGACATGTTCGGCGTCGGCACTTTCAAGCGGCCGTGGGTCAAACCGGGCGATGCCATGGAGTTGGCGCGCTTGAAGGCCGATGCGGCGTTCGAATTCTTTTCCAAGCTGGGCATCGACTACTACAGCTTTCACGACACCGATGTCGCCCCCGAAGGCGCGAGCCTGAAGGAGTACAGCCACAACTTTGCGCAGATGGTCGACGAGCTTGAACGCCATCAGGAACAGAGCGGGATTCAACTGCTGTGGGGCACCGCCAACTGCTTCAGCAACCCGCGCTTTGCGGCCGGCGCTGCGAGTAACCCGGACCCGGAAGTGTTCGCCTTCGCCGCGGCTCAAGTGTTCAGCGCGATGAACGCGACCCATCGGCTCAAGGGCTCGAATTATGTGCTGTGGGGCGGCCGTGAAGGTTACGAGACGCTGCTCAACACCGACCTCAAACGTGAACGCGAGCAACTGGGGCGCTTCATGCGCATGGTGGTCGAGCACAAATACAAAATCGGCTTTACCGGCGACCTGTTGATCGAGCCCAAACCGCAGGAGCCGACCAAGCACCAGTACGATTACGACAGCGCCACGGTGTTCGGCTTTCTTCACCAGTTCGGGCTGGAGAAAGAGATCAAGGTCAACATCGAGGCCAACCATGCCACCCTCGCCGGCCACAGTTTTCACCATGAGATCGCCACGGCGGCGTCCCTCGGCATTTTCGGCAGCATCGACGCCAACCGGGGTGACCCGCAGAACGGCTGGGACACCGACCAGTTTCCCAACAGCGTCGAAGAGCTGACCCTGGCCACCTACGAGATCCTCAAGGCGGGCGGCTTCAAGCACGGCGGCTACAACTTCGATTCAAAAGTGCGGCGGCAGAGCCTGGACGAAGTCGACCTGTTCTACGGCCACGTTGCGGCCATGGACGTGCTCGCGCTGTCGCTGGAACGCGCCGCAGCAATGATTCAGAACGACACGCTGCAAGCGTTCAAGGACCAGCGTTACGCCGGCTGGGACAAGCCGTTCGGCCGCGCCGTGCTGTCCGGGGATTTCAGCCTCGATTCCCTGGCGCAGCATGCGCTGGACAACGACCTCAACCCGCAAGCCGTCAGCGGCCGTCAGGAAATGCTTGAAGGCGTGGTGAACCGGTTTATTTATCCCTGACAGACACACTTGCGCCCACTGTAGGAGCCGGCTTGCTGGCGAACGCGGTGGGTCTGCTGTGAAGAAATCGACTGAACGGATGGGTTCGCCAGCAAGCCGGCTCCTACGATTCTTCGGCATGCCAGCGAAACGCGGCGCTGCCCTCACGATTGATTCCCGGCTAAAGCCGGTCCCACTGAAAGCCTGGGACGTTTTTGTGGGACCGGCTTCAGCCGGGAAGAGGCCGGTTACATTCTCACGACAATTCCCTGCTCGCGGCGCGCGGGCAGTATCTACAGTTCCATCGGCAATCCGTTCACGCTCGGAAAGTGTCTCTAAACAAAAATAACAGGACGCAACCCCATGAAGAGTTTCAAGACCACCCTGCTCGCCAGTGCCCTGGCCCTGCTCAGCCTGCCCGTCATGGCCGATTCGGCGCACCCGAAAATCGGCTTCTCCATCGACGACCTGCGCCTTGAACGCTGGTCCCGGGACCGCGATTACTTCGTCGCCGCCGCAGAAAAGCTCGACGCCAAGGTATTCGTCCAGTCGGCCGACGCCAACGAACAAAAGCAGATCTCGCAGATCGAGAACCTGATTTCCCGGGGCGTCGATGTCATCGTCATCGTGCCGTTTAACGCCACCGTGCTGACCAACGCCGTGGCGGAAGCCAAGAAGGCCGGCATCAAAGTGGTGTCTTATGACCGGCTGATCCTCAATGCCGACATCGACGCCTACATCTCCTTCGATAACGAAAAAGTCGGTGAGATGCAGGCAGCCGGCGTGCTCAAGGCGGCGCCCAAAGGCAATTACTTCCTGCTCGGCGGCGCGCCCACCGACAACAACGCCAAGGTCCTGCGAGAAGGCCAGATGAAAGTGCTGCAGCCGGCCATCGACAAGGGCGACATCAAGATCGTTGGCCAGCAGTGGGTCAAGGAGTGGAACCCGACCGAAGCCCTGAGCATTGTCGAAAACGCCCTGACCAAGAACAGCAACAAAATCGACGGCATTGTCGCCTCCAATGATGCCACCGCCGGCGGCGCGATTCAGGCCCTCGCCGCGCAGAAGCTGGCCGGCAAGGTGCCCATCTCCGGGCAGGACGCTGACCTGGCAGCCGTGAAGCGGGTGATCGACGGCACGCAAACCATGACGGTGTACAAACCGCTGAAACTGATCGCCTCGGAGGCGGCGAAGCTCTCGGTGCAACTGGCGCGCAACGAGAAGCCTCCGTTCAGCTCGCAATACGACAACGGCACGAAGAAGGTCGACACCATCCTCCTGACCCCAACGCCGCTGACCAAGGACAACATCGACCTGCTGGAGAAAGACGGGTTTCACACCAAGGATCAGATCGCTGGGAAATGATCACCCTTTGCAGGCTGCCATAGCTGCAGTGTGAGCCCTGCACCGACACCTGTAGGCGCGTGGCTTGTCCCGCGATCGGCGGGGAACCCGTCGTAAAACCTGACGCTGTTGTCTGCCTGACACAACGCGTCTGCCGGATTTACGACGGCTTCGCAGCCGGTCGCGGGACAAGCCGCGCTCCCACACGAGAACTCCGGTCTGTCCTGGAATACCGCGCAATGTCCGATTACCTGCTGCAAATGAACGGCATCGTCAAATCCTTCGGCGGCGTCAAGGCACTCAACGGCATCGACCTCAAGGTGCGCCCCGGCGAATGCGTCGGGTTGTGCGGTGAGAACGGTGCCGGCAAATCGACGCTGATGAAAGTCCTCTCGGCGGTCTACCCCTACGGCACTTGGGAGGGTGAAATCCTCTGGGACGGCCAGCCGCTCAGAGCACAATCGATCAGCGAAACCGAGGCCGCCGGAATCGTCATCATCCACCAGGAGCTCACCCTCGTCCCCGACCTGTCGGTGGCAGAAAACATCTTCATGGGCCACGAACTGACCCTGCCGGGCGGGCGCATGAATTACCCGGCGATGATCCATCGCGCTGAAGCGCTGATGCGTGAGCTGAAAGTCCCGGACATGAACGTCGCCCTGCCGGTCTCGCAATACGGAGGCGGCTATCAGCAGCTGGTGGAGATCGCCAAGGCGCTGAACAAACAGGCGCGCCTGCTGATCCTCGACGAACCCTCCTCTGCACTGACCCGCTCGGAAATCGAGGTCCTGCTCGACATCATTCGCGACCTCAAAGCCAAGGGCGTCGCCTGCGTCTACATCTCCCACAAACTCGATGAAGTGGCCGCCGTGTGCGACACGATTTCAGTGATCCGCGACGGCAAGCACATCGCAACCACGGCCATGGCCGACATGGACATCCCCAAAATCATCACGCAAATGGTCGGCCGCGAGATGAGCCACCTCTATCCCACCGAACCCCACGCGGTCGGCGAAGTGATTTTCGAGGCGCGCCACTTCACCTGTTACGACGTCGACAACCCGAAACGCAAGCGCGTGGACGACATCTCGTTCCGGCTCAGGCGCGGGGAAATTCTCGGCATCGCCGGGCTGGTCGGCGCCGGCCGCACCGAACTGGTTTCGGCGCTGTTCGGGGCCTATCCGGGCCGTTACACCGGCGA